>NZ_FOES01000006.1 GCF_900110685.1 Piscibacillus halophilus | reverse complement strand
AAAATTAAAAAAGAGTATAAAAAAATCGTGGAGAACATCAATTTTGATGTCTTCCACGATTTTTTATTTTACTGGGTTTTGTCCCAGCCTCTTTAACTTGAGAAAAAGTTACCTTTTTCCACTTTGATTGTTTCTTTTGTTTCATCTACTTCCATGAATTTTATGAGTGAAATATAGTCTTGTACTTTCCTGTCCTCTTCCTCGTCTTCAGCTTCAGCTAATACACCAATTCCTTTTACATTAGCATTAAACTCACGCATTAAACTTTTCATACCTTGGATCGTTCCGCCAGCCTTCATAAAATCATCTACGATGAAGACATTAGAGCCTTCTTCAATACTTCTTTTAGCCAATACCATCGTTTGAATTTTCCTTGAAGACCCCGACACATAATTAATACTCACCGTCGAACCTTCTGTCACTTTAGGGTCACGTCTAATAATGACGACTGGTACACCAATGACTTGGGCAATAGCATAAGCAAGAGGAATCCCTTTTGTCGCTACCGTTACGACATAATCAATTTCTGTATGTTCAAAAGCTGAAGCGAACACTTGACCGATCTCATGAACATATTTGGGATGCCCTAATAGATCACTCATGTAGACATATCCACCAGGTAAAATTCTAGAAGGGTCTTCTAATAGGTCAATAAGCTTCTCCACAGTCGTATGCGCACGTTCTATAGATAAGTCAGGGATGTACTGTACACCACCTGCAGCACCTGCAACTGTCCTAAGTTCGCCAATCCCCATTTTTTGAAACATGTCATCGATAATATCAATGTCTTCACTGATTGAGGACTTTGCCGCATCATATTCCTCAACAAAATAAGGGAGTGAACTTAAAGTTTTTGGGTTTTCCAAGAAATAATGAGTCATAGCGACTAATCGTTCGCTTCGTTTCATCTCCGTTCACCTCAAAACCGAATATTCTTAGTAGACTATACCACGAATGAACGGTTAAATCCATACATTAGCGTAACATTCGGACTGCGTATACTTCCGAACAAAAACCGCGAAGACTATTATAAATCCGATCAGCTTTTTCTTCTTTAGCTACAAGTGAGAAAACAGTTGGTCCACTACCACTCATCAAAACACCGTCTCCCCCTGTTTTCTCCATCCTAGACTTTATTTGTAATACTTCTGGGTGCATGGATGTCGTGATTGGTTCTAAGACATTGCCTAATGTTGTACATAAAGTTTTGAAATCTTGTTGCTTTAATGCACTGATTGCCTCTTTGGTAGCAGGGTGTCTCATATCATCAAACTGTACTTTACTATAAACATCCTTTGTAGAAACACCAATATTAGGCTTAGCTAAAACCACCCAACACGGAGGCGGAGAAGGTAAAGGGGTTAATTTCTCACCACGTCCTGTTGCTAGAGCTGTCCCACCCATGACACAGAAGGGTACATCTGAGCCAATCTCAGCCCCTATTTCTTGCAATTCTTCTTGACTTAACTGAAGCCCAAACAAACGGCTTACACCTCGCAATGTAGCAGCTGCGTCACTGCTTCCACCTGCTAATCCAGCTGCGACAGGTATCTTTTTATCTAAATGAATTCGTACTCCCTCTTTGATGTTATATCGTTCTTTTATTAAAGTTGCTGCTTGATATGCTAAGTTACGGCGATCATTTGGAACAAATCGATTCTCTGATGCAATAACGACTTGATTTGAGTCCAATTTTTCAAAAGATAATCGGTCAGCTAAATCAATCGTCGTCATGAGCATTTCCACTTCATGATAGCCATCATTTCGTTTATGTAAAACATCTAAGGTTAAGTTGATTTTTGCCGGTGCTTTCTCATAGATCACCATGTCTCACCTGCCTACGCTTTTCTTTACGATTGTACCACAAGATTGTTGACTGTATAAGTAAAAAAGGATAGGTCATTACGACCTATCCTTTGTCATTTGCTCTTGTGCCATCTCTACAGCCCTTTTGACCATATTTCCGGCGTCGCGAGACTTAATGCCTCCCCATCCTTCTTGTTGCACCGTGTCGTAAAAACCTAACTCCTTTGCGATCTCTTCCTTCAAACGATCTGACATAACGCCACGTCGTCTTCCCATCGGTTGATTACAACTCCTTTTGTCGTTGTTTACGACACTCTTAGTGTATGTAATTGCTGAAAAAAGATGTTGGAAATGGATGGGGTTGGCTTATCTTTATGCCATCTTGGTGACTTCATCTGTGAAGGTAATTTCTACCGTCTCAGTTAACACATCTGTGTAACTATAAGACACTCTTTCAAAGTTGTGCTCTTCTTGGTCAAGCTCAACGATAAAGACTGAAGGGTATGTCTCCGCCAGAACGCCAGAACGTTCAATGGTTTTACGACGTCCTCCGTTTGCTTTTAACGTTAAACGCTCCCCAATTCTGTGATCTAAAACTTGCTTGATTTCCGCTAAGGTTTTTCCCATTAGACTCCACCTCACTATTGATAATCATACCACACCAATCGCCAAAAAGTCAAATAAAGTTAAATATTATATCAACTGGCATGTAAACATGTCAACATAAATTTTTATCTTTTTTAATTTTACCTAGAATTATTTAAACATACATTTTATTTCCAAAAAGTTTTAAAGTGTGGCTAATACAAAAAAACCAATCATTATATTCTATTCATCTTTTGACTTTTCGTTCGTAATTGGTAATTCTTTCATGTAAGGAAGTCCAACTCGAAATAGACCTCTTGTTTCAATTCCACCGATCCCTTTTTCTCGAGTAATCGTTTTACTTACAACATCATAAATGTTCACTTTTTCCATAAATGGGGTATATCCGGCTTTTGCCACTACATACACTGGATCTAGAGCATGAATGTTAATTCGTGTTGGTGAGCTCGCAAAGTTTGCCCCTGCTTTAATCAGGGATTCAAAATGTGATTGGCAAGCACCTGCAAAAATGACTAATTGATCTAGGCTAGGCTGAAACCTTCTTGCCTCGCGAACAGCTTCAACAAAATACTTGCTGTTGCGATAGGCTCTGATATCTTTTTCATCGCCTTTTTGTTTTGAATAAGAATCATGTCCAGTAATGACTAAAATATCTGGTTGCACCTTTTCCATTAACTCTTTAATTTTCTCTGGCATCTCTGATTCTTCAACATACATTCCATGAACCTGAAGGCCTAGTCGTTTATATAGTTGGATACATTTTTTAAGAAATAAGGAATCCCCATCAATATGAAGTACTTTCGGGCATAACCTAAACTGTGAAATGTTCTGTTCTTTCTCATGCGTTGGCTGTGCATAATCTCTAAATGAACGTAAATAATAATCTTGATGAAACATTCTGTATGATAAATCTTCATTTTGTTTCATTTCTTTACGACGTAAAAAATGGTCACTTTCGGTAACTTTTTTAAGGTCATCTAACGGTGCATCAACCTTTAAACGGAAATCCTCACCAAATAATATCGCATGCTCTTTGCTTATTTTTTGCACACGAAATAATAAATCATGTTCATATGAGTGTCTTGTAACGATATCGCCTATTTGCCAATTCATAAAAAATCCCCTTCTCAAATACCTTCTCTTATACGATATTGATCAAGGGGTTTAAATGTGCCTATTGGTTCAAGATCTTATAACAAACATTTGATAACTTCGCGAATTCCTCTATCGACAACGATTCTCCTCGTCTTTGTGGTTCAATTCCAGATTCCTCAAATATTTGCTCAAATTGTTTTTGACTTAAGCGATCTTTAAACTCTCGTTGTAAGTTATTTTTTATTGTTTTACGTCTTTGTCCGAAACTAGCTTGGACGACCTCGAAAAATAATGCTTCATCCTCAACATATATTAATGGTTCATCACGTTTTGTCAGTTGAAGAATCGCAGAATCTACATTCGGCTGAGGAATAAAACACGTCTTCGGGACATTCATGACAACTTTTGATTCAGTATAGTATTGTACAGCAATCGATAGCGACCCATAATTTTTGGTATTGGGTTCAGCCGCCATACGATCAGCTACTTCTTTTTGCATCATTACCGTCATTGAATGAATTGGAAGCTCATCTCGAAGTAATTTCATTAAGATTGGTGTCGTAATGTAATAAGGCAAATTAGCAACAACTTTAACCTGATAGCCTTCTTGATATTTTTCATGTAAAAATGTTTCTAAATCTGCTTCTAATATGTCTTGGTTAAAAACCGTAACGTTCGAATAAGGGGATAATGTATCGTCTAACACTTCCATTAATCGCTGATCAATCTCAAAAGCATACACGTGCTTCGCTTCATGTGCTAATTGCTCTGTTAACGCTCCGATACCAGGGCCGATTTCAATAGCAATCGTTTTCTCATCGACTCCTGCTTTAGCGACGATTTTTTTTAATACATTTGCGTCAACCAGGAAGTTTTGGCCTAAACTTTTCTTAAAACCAAGGCCATACTTCTCCATAATGGCTTTCGTTCGCGTAATCGTGGCGATAGGTTTGGTCAATTTGTTTCCTCCTCTATAATCTCTTCCATAGCTTTTTCAAATTCCTCTGGGTTTATTTGAAACATCGTAAGTCGTTTCCCTAGTTGTTTTCCGTTAGCATATCCGATATTTAGACGTTCACCTAATTTTTGACGGCGTTCTTTTGCTTTTGGACCACCAATTAACCCGTATTGAAGTAAATAAGTCTGCCAGTCTAGTGATTCCGATTGATCCACTAATTCATGAACTTGGCTTAAGGCAGCTTGGATGTCTTTCACACTTGCATGCTCAATCCCAAGTCCATTTTTCCCAATTGCCTTCTTTTTCGGTAAAAAAGCGTGTTTACAACCTGGCACATGTTCATCAATTAGTCGACGTAAACGCTCACCTGGGTAATCAGGATCCGTAAACACAATGACGCCTCTCTTTTCTTTAGCATGACGAATTTGCTTATATATATTTGCATTAATGGCTGAACCATTCGTTTCAATCGTATCAGCGTCAACTGCTAATTTTATTTTTGCCGTATCGTCTCGACCTTCAACGACAATGACTTCTTGTATTTTCATGTTTAAAACCTCTCTAAAACAAAAATAAAGGATAATCCTTAGTATAACAGGATTATCCTTAAAGATTAATTACTTACCGCTTCTGATGACTTTCACTTGAACACTGCGGTGTCCCCATCCATGCGCTTCACTTTCTGATGAGACAAGGATGTCGATTTTTTTACCTTGAACGGCGCCACCTGTATCTAATGCGATCGCTTTAAAACGATCGTTAGGTGTTCTAACTTCAACGATGGACCATAGTGGAATAACATTAGGATCTACAGCGATGACTCTCATACCATTGTGATAAATAGAGTCTTTAACATTCACACCGGTTGCGGTATAGCCTGAACAACCACTACAGTATGGTGAATATTTAGTAGATGTAAATGTCGTCCATTCACCTGAACTATTATCTGAACTGCTACTTGAGCTACTACTTGAACTACTGCTATTACTTGCTTGCTGTACAGGAGCTTTAGTACCTTTTGCCACAACGTGGTTAACACTTTCTTCTACGATTTCTTCATCAATTAACTCACGCGATACTTCTTCTCCGTTTTCTTTCGTCACTTCATAAGTTTCAACTTTTTTACCTTCTTGACCATACGTTAAAACTTTACTTTTTCCTTGTAAAAGATTTGAATCTTCTTTTGTTTCAGTTTCATAAGGAATTTCAATTTCATTTGAAACTTTTTCTTTTGTCACACGTACTATTTCTATAGAACGATTATTTTCGACACGATCGTCTAAGTCGGCATTTAGTCGGTCGTGTTCTTTTAATTCAATATCTAAATCTTTTAGCAAGTCACCAACCGTTTGGTTCGTCACCATGGCCGTCTTCTCTTTTCCGCCATCATTAACCGTGACCTTAAATGCTTTATCGATTGTGAAAGCAAGACCGTCTTTTATATCTGTATTTAAATCAACGGAAACTTCATCATGTTCTGAGAGGTTAATAGATTCATCCTCTAAGAACTGTTTGACGTTCTCTGTTGTTGTGTAATAGGTTTCAGTTTCGTCATTAATGGTAACCTTGACTTCATGGGCTTGAGTGTACTCAATGACCATTCCATCTGTTACTTTTTCATCTAGATCCACGGATAAATCATCATGTTTGGAAACGTCAATTCCTAATTCATCCATGACACCACTAACATCATTAGCTGTTGTTAACGTACTCATTTCTTCTCCGTTTTGAATAACTGATACTTCAGCTGTAACCGTCTCGAATGCTATGTAACTCACAGTTGCAACGAAAACAAAGACAGTTAACAAGGTTAGTAGAATTTTTTTGAAGCTAAATCGCTTCTTATTTGGGTTAGCACCCCACTTGACGCTCATATTCACGCCTCCTTTTAACTCGCATTTGATTATATGGGGGATTTTTATTAAAGTCAATCAACTTTCAAACTATCAGACTAGTAAACAAGCTCTATTCCCCATATGACAAGGATTCTAGGTAATATTAAGATTTTATTACAAGGTGTAAAGAAACTGAAAATTAAAAAACACGCGTATGGTTATAAAAGCATCTTGGCCAAACTCTGCCTCTTTTATACCTACGCGTGTAAATTTATTTTATGTCCATGTTTTATTTGATCGAGAAGACCTTTTTAGCATTTTCTGTCGTATACCTAGCAACTTCATCCAACGAAATACCCTTTAATTCGGCAATTTTTTCCGCGACTAATTTGACATAAGCTGGTTCATTACGTTTACCTCGATTCGGATGAGGAGCTAGGAATGGACAGTCCGTTTCGATAAGGAGACGGTCTAACGGGACTTCCTCTGCGACAATCTTTGGATCTGTCGCATTTTTAAACGTCACTGGGCCACCTAATGAAATATAGAATCCTAAATCCAAACATTCTTTTGCATGGTCTACTACATCGTTATAACAATGCATAATCCCGCCACATTCCTGTGCGTTTTCCTCTTTTAAAATGTGAACGATATCTTCCGTTGCTTCACGATTATGAATGATAATTGGCATGTTGACCTTTTTAGCTAACTGAATCTGTTTTCTAAAGACCTCTTTTTGTACATCGTGAGGTGACTTGTCCCAGTGATAATCGAGTCCCATTTCACCAATGGCTACTACTTTAGGATGACGGCATAATTCTTCAATCCATTTTAAGTCTTCGTCCGTCATATCGATGGCATCAACTGGGTGCCAACCGACCGCTGCATATATAAAATCATATTGTTCAGCAATTTCAATAGCAAGTGGAATGGTTTTCCGGTCAAAACCAACTACCACCATATGTTCAACACCCGTATCAAGCGCTCGTTGAATCACTTCATCACGATCTTCCATAAATTGATCGGCATTTAAATGGACATGTGTATCAAAAAGCATTTCGTTCACTCCTATTAATTGGGATTTCTTATCGACACGTTTATTTTTACTATCGTCATGTTTTCCGTTTCTATCGGCTCGTTTTTCATTTCTATCGACATGTTTTCCGATTTTATCGGCATGTTTTTCATTTCTATCGACATGATTTACGGTTCTATCGTCATGTACTAAAGAAAAGGGACGAATGACTCCGTCCCCTCAATAAAGTTATTTAATTTTCGATCCGTTTGGTAACGTCTGGTCAACAGAGGCTAACGATAAGTTACCGTCATTGTCTTCCCCTGCTAAAATCATCCCTTGAGATAACTCACCACGTAGTTTAACCGGTTTTAGGTTGGCAACTAGGACGACTTTTTGTCCTACCAAATCTTCTGGTTGATAGTGTTGAGCAATTCCTGAAACAACCTGTCGTTTTTCAGCTCCAACATCTAATTGTAGCTTAAGTAGTTTTTCCGCTTTTTTCACTTTTTCCGCTTTAACAACTTCTGCAACTCTTAGGTCTACTTTAAAGAAATCATCGATCGTAATTTCATCAGATTCCTCTTCTTGTTCTTCTTCAGGCTCAGGCTGTGTTTTTGCATGATTGCTCATCATATCTTTAATCGCTTGAATCTCTGTTTCATTATCTAAACGAGGGAAAATAGGTGTCCCTTTTTTCACGACTTCACCATTTGTAATGACACCAAAGTCTTTAAGGCTGTCCCAAGTTTGTAAGCTTTCATCTTGGATCCCGAGCTGATCAAAGATGTTCTTAGGAGTTGATGTTAAAAATGGTTGAAGCATAACCGCGATTTGTCGTAGAGATTCGACTAGATGTGCCATTACATTTCCTAAGCGGTCTTTCTTCGATTCATCCTTCGCTAATACCCAAGGTTCGTTTTCATCAATGTATTTATTGGTACGGCTAACAAACTGCCATAATGTTGAAAGTGCCACTGAGAACTGCATGTTTTCCATTGCTTCTTCTACCTCATCACGAGTTTGCTCAGCAAGCTGTTTTAAGTTCTGATCGTATTCCGTCTCATCCACTTCAATGGCAGGGATATGACCGTCAAAATATTTATTGATCATAGCGACCGTACGGTTCAGTAAGTTACCTAAATCGTTAGCTAAATCATAATTCGTACGCTCAACAAATGCTTCTGGTGTAAAAACACCATCAGAACCGAATGGAACTTCACGTAATAAATAATAACGTAAAGCATCTAATCCATAGCGATCAATTAAATCAACAGGGTCTACTACGTTCCCTTTCGATTTCGACATCTTACCATCTTTCATTAATAACCAACCGTGTGCGAACACTTTTTTCGGTAATGGTAAATCTAGTGCCATTAACATAATTGGCCAGTAAATCGTATGGAATCGCACGATTTCTTTACCGACTAAATGAACGTCTGCAGGCCAATATTTTTGGTAACTCTCATCGTGATCCGTATGATAACCAAGCGCTGTAATATAATTGGTTAATGCATCAATCCAAATATAAATAACATGCTTAGGGTCACCAGGTACTTTAATTCCCCAATCAACCGTTGTACGAGATACGGCTAAGTCTTCTAAGCCAGGACGAATAAAGTTATTTAACATTTCATTTTTACGTGACTCTGGTTGAATAAACTCAGGATTTTCATCGTAAAATTCAATTAGTCGATCGACATACTTACTCATTTTAAAGAAGTAAGACTCTTCTTTTACTTTTTCAACAGGTCGGCCACAATCCGGGCAGTTTCCATCTTCTAGTTGACGATCCGTAAAGAAGGACTCACATGGAGTACAGTACCAACCTTCATATTCATCTAGATAAATATCACCTTGTTTCACAAGACGATCAAAGATTTTTTCAACCACTTCTTTGTGACGATCTTGAGTGGTACGAATAAAATCATCATGAGAAATATCTAATTTATCCCATAGTTCTTGAATTCCGGCTACAATATTGTCAACGTATTGCTGTGGTGTTACACCATCTTCTTCCGCCTTACGCTGAATTTTCTGCCCATGCTCGTCTGTACCCGTTAGATACATGACATCAAAACCTCTTAAACGTTTATAGCGTGCCATCGCATCACCAGCGACAGTCGTATAAGCATGGCCGATGTGTAAATTTCCACTAGGGTAGTAGATTGGTGTGGTGATATAGAATGTATTCTTTTCTTTTGGCATGGAAGTTAACCTCCTTATTGAGTGGTAGTTTTTTGAAATGTTTTTGTTTTCTATTTTTTCAGATATTTGTTAAACTATTGAACAGATGCTAGATACTATTGTAACGATTTCAATTTATTATTTCCATAAGTAAGAAAAAATTCAACTGTTACTATCTGATTAAAGAGACAGAATATTATATTAAAATTTGGTAACAATGGAATTTACTTAATTGACTTCCAAAAACAACAATGGTAATCTATCATCGATAAGATAGCGAATTATGATCGAGAGGAGAGAAAAGAGTAATGAAATCGACTGGTATTGTCAGAAAAGTAGACGAGCTAGGACGTGTCGTCATCCCGATTGAACTTCGTCGTACACTAGATATTAATGTAAAAGACTCATTAGAAATTTACGTTGATGACGATAAAATAATCCTTAAAAAGTATAAGCCTTACATGGCGTGCGACATCACAGGGGAAATCGCCGACACCAATGAGCCAGTAGGCGATGGTAGCATCGTACTTAGTAAAGAAGGCGCTCAAAAACTCGTTGAAGAAATCCAAAAGAAATTCAACTTATAATGAAATGAACGATTAGGTTACAGTGAATGCTGTAACCTTTTTTAATACCTTCCTATTGATGATACTCTTGATAGACTTCTCTTTTCGCCTGCCCTCTCTCTTTAGAAACCATTTTAATCGCATCTTTCGGTGTTTTTCCTTGTTCTACATAATAGTCAACATGTTCCACTATAGTTAATTCCTGCCACCAAGCAGAAGATTCATCCTGAAACTCTAATTTTCCTTCTATAATGATGCAAAATTCCCCTCTTAACTCTGCATCATTGGATTTCATATATAGGTTGACCTCTTCCAGCGTGCCGTAAACATATTCCTCAAATTTTTTCGTTAACTCTCGGGCAATTGTTGTGTTTCGGTCATAGGAATACGTTTGATGAATGACATCAATAGTCTGTTTTATTCGATGAGGAGATTCATAAAAAATCAACGTATGATCCGTCTTCCCTAACTTGTTTAACACTTCTACCATGTCTTTCTTTTTTCTTGGCAAAAATCCATAAAACGTAAAGGTCTCTGAAGGAAGCCCTGACCCTACAAGTGCGGTTAATGCTGCGTTAGCGCCGGGTAAAACTGTTACTTTAAGCCCTTCTTCTCTTGCTCGTCTAACTAACTCAAAACCTGGATCCGATACAATCGGCATACCCGCATCACTGACTAAGGCGATCTTTTGTCCTTCTTTTAATTGTTGAATGATCCGATCTTCACGGTCGTACTTATTATGCTCATGATAACTAATGAGCGATTTTTCTATTTCAAAATAATGAAGTAGCTTCTTCGTTTGTCTTGTATCCTCACAAGCCACAGCATCGACCATTTGTAAAGTTTTTACCGCTCGGTAGGTCATATCATCCAAATTACCAATAGGGGTTGGTACGATATAAAGACTCGGTTCTTCCTGATCAAAGCTTTTTTGAATTTGAACCATGTAAACGGCTCCCTTCTTCCCCATATAATATCTTAGCCACCTCTTCTGTATAATTCCCATCATCATCATGAATATAAATAGGTGGCAATACCTTCATTTCAGGATGACCATCACGTATAAATTCTATTAATACAATGTTAGACTCTCGATCTCGTTTAGGATGAACAAATTGAACCCGTTTCGTTTCTAATCGATATTCCTTGGCAGACTCCATAATCTCTGCTAAGCGGTTAGGCCGGTGAACCATTGAGACTTTCCCGCCTGACTTTACCAACTCACTACAGGATTTCAAAACATCCTCCAGCGTACAATATATCTCATGTCGCGCAATGGCTAAATGTTCATTATTATTTCGTTTATCCAAATCTTCCGTCCTAAAATAAGGAGGATTACAAGTGACTAAATCATATCGGTGATAACCAATTTTTTTGGCTAGTCCTTTTAAATCTTCATTTAACACGTCTATTTGGTCTTCTAGTTCATTCAGTTGGACATTTCGTACTGCCATATCATATAAACGTTCTTGTATTTCCACGCCTGTCATCGGCACTTTTGACCGCTTCGATAAAAAAAGTGGTATGACACCGTTCCCTGTACATAAATCAATCAATTTACCTCTTGTCAATGGGAGGTAAGTGAAATGGGCTAATAACACGGCATCAATAGAAAACGCGAAGACAGATTGACTTTGAATAATTCGTCTTTTTTGATCTGCCAATAAATAATCGATTCGCTCATCGTCTCGTAACTCTACCATAGTTGCGTTCCTTCCATAATTGAATTTGTTTGTTGAAACCTTGGATAGATTTTGTTGATTTCAAAAAGGACATTTTTCAAGAAATTGATTATAAAAACGAAACACACCGTTCGTCATTGACGTCGGTGCGTTTCCCCAAAGTTTATGTCTGCGATCCTAACCAAAGAATTTTAAACAAAAGATACAATCCTCTTCTTCACGAGGTGTTCCAAAGTAGACATGACAAATATGAAAACCTTCCTCATAGATCCTCGCAAGATTATCATAACCTTCCCCAACTGACGCATCATCAGAGTCCTGATTAGATTCTGGTTTTGATAATTCTTGTTTAGCAGAATCAGGTGTTAAATCATCCAATCGCTGACGTAAATGATGATTTTCATGTGCCAACTGATGATTTTCCTCAACAAGCTGAACTAAATCTTTTTTTAGTGCCCCGAAGTCTTCTTGGAGATCTTGGAATCGTTTTTCTAATAATGAAAACCGGTCTAACATTTCTTTTTTGTTCAAAACATCCACCTCATTATTCTGTGGCTGGAACAGAAATAGCTCCTTCTTCTATCAGTTCATCTAATGTATATTCAACGACGCGTTCTAATTCGAACAGCTCAACTTGTACTAACTTCTCAAGCATATTAAGGCCTACAACTTTGCCTTGTCCGTTAGATGTGTTAATAACTTCGCCAATATCTGGTAGTTCACGTTTAGCTTCTTCATACTGATCATTTTCATACTTTAAGCAACACATTAAGCGTCCGCATAACCCTGAGATTTTAGCTGGATTTAAGGAAAGGTTTTGATCCTTCGCCATTTTAATTGAAACAGGTTCAAAATCACCTAGAAATGTTGAACAGCAAAGCATACGTCCACAAGGTCCAATTCCACCTAACATTTTAGCTTCATCTCGAACGCCAATTTGTCTTAACTCAATTCGCGTTTTAAAGATCGCGGCTAAATCTTTGACTAACTCGCGGAAATCAACACGTCCATCCGCTGTGAAATAAAAAATAATTTTATTTCGATCAAATGTATATTCAGCATCTACTAAGTTCATATCTAAGTCATGCTGTTTGATTTTTTCCTGACAAACTCGGAAAGCTTCTTCGGTTTTCTCTTTATTTTCGCTAACCGTCAATTTATCTTTGTCATCTGCTAATCGAATGACTTTTTTAAGTGGCAATACCACATCTTCCTCATCAACTTGCTTGTTCGCAATGACGACTTTACCGAATTCGACCCCTCTTACAGTCTCTACAATGACATAATCCTCTGTTGTCATTTGGACTTCACCTGGGTCGAAATAATATATTTTACCCGCTTTCTTAAAGCGAACACCTATCACTTCTACCAAAACGTTCACCTCACCTTTGTAACTGAAGGATTAAGTATTCCATTGCCAATGTCGGATGTACGTTTTGTGCTAGTTTTCGTTTTGTGTTTAATATTTCATATATAAGTGTTTTGGCTTCCGACAATGATACAACATAATGGAACTGCTCTAATCGCTCGAATTGATCGACTAGAACAATTGAATCTCGCTTATCTAAATGGAGCGAAATGATGTCTTGGAACCACATAAGCAGTAATTCCAAACCGTATTCTAACGACTCTCGCCCCTGAAAATGTTTTAAGTAAACTTGATGTAAAAAAAGGTATCCTTCTTCACTTGAATTCATAACCTTATCCATTAATTGTACCACTATTTTTCTTGCTTCGGCAAACCACTCGTCTCCATTCATTTCAATAGCTTGGTCTACATTTAACTTCATCGATGCAAATAATTTAGAAGTCGATTCAGGCAGTCCTTGATCGACTAATCGAGTATAAAGATGATGGTCTGACAAACTATGGAATTGGATCCTTTGACAACGTGATACGATCGTATCTAACATTTGCCCAATGTGTTCAGTCATTAAAATCGCAACCGTCTCTTGGCTCGGCTCTTCTAAAAATTTAAGCAAACGGTTGGCTGCATTTACAGTCATTTTTTCTGCTTGCCTAACCACATAAACTTTTTGATTGGATTCAAGACCGGTATATGTAAACTCTTTTTGTAAGTATTCAATTTGTTCTTTTTTAATCGACTGACCATCTGGCTCGATCCAATGTAGGTCAGGATGGTTGCCTGACTGGATTCGTTTACAAGATATGCATTCGTAACAAGGTTCAGCAGAATCAATTTGTTTGTTTTCACAAAAATATCGCATGGCAAACAAAAGACTGGCCTCGTGCTTGCCAGTCCCTGATGGCCCATGAAATAAATAGGCATGTGCGATTCGGTCCCTCGTAATGCTATTTTGTAACATTTTAACTGCGACCGGTTGAGAATCTTTTAGTTCAATCCATGACGTCATATGTGTTCATCCTATCTATCTTATACCTGTAAATTAAGCAAAAGACCCTTAATCTCCCCAATGACATCCAATATATCAATCGTTGACTTTTGTTCGTCTAACAGGTCATCCGTTAATTGAATGAGGTGTTCATCAACTTGCTTAATCAGTGTTAAGTTTCGATTGTCACCGTTCATACTCCAGCTTCTAGACTGTTCAAGAGAGAGACCATTTTGTACGGCCTCATCCATAAACTGACGAACCATTCGCTTATATTTGGCCAAATCTTGGAACGAACGGAATCGCGCAACTTTTTCACCCTGGGCTGTTAAATCTTTTAATAATTGTTGAAGCTGTGACTCTTGTAATTTTTGTTTTTCTGAACTAACTGTCTGCTGAAACGATGTGGTTGAACCTTTTCGTTGATGCGCCTGAACTTTTGTTGGATCGATGGTCGATTTAATATCTTGATTCACCTTCATAACTAGCGCACCTCTTTAAAAATGATGGAATGCATCGACTGGTAAGACGAAGACTGTTGCGCCACCAACTTCAACTTTCACTGGTTTTGGAATGTAAGAATCCGCATTTCCGCCCATTGGTGATATTGGGGCGACCATTTGTTCACGCTTGCTGCAGTTGTCACGAATAACTTCGAGAGCCGCATCGACGTAATCATCTTCCACCCCGATCATTAATGTCGTATTACCTTCCTTTAGAAAACCTCCACTAGATGCTAACTTCGTTGTTTTGAATTCTTTTTCAGTTAACGCATCTTGTAGACGATTCACGTCTTTATCTTGAACGACAGCAAGGATTAGTTTCATCCTTTTCCTCCTTCAAACGTCTTTTATATTATTATAACAAGTTGTCAGACGATTTAGCAGTAATTTAGATATGAAAATTTTTCTTTATTTAAGAAAGATAGCTTTGAATAAGTTTTAAGCACGCTTGTTGTACGTCTTCTTGAGGTTGTTGGGCATCTATGGCTTGAATACGATTCGGGAATTTTCCTTTTAAAATTTGATACGCTTCAGCTACTTTTTCATGGAATGATAATTTCTCTAAATCTAACCTATTCTGTTCTCTTCCTTTATTATCCGAAATTCGTTTAAGCCCTATTTCAGGATCCAACTCAAACAATACCGTCACATTCGGCATGCATTGTTCAATCGCAAATTCATTAATTTGATAAACTTCATCTATACCTAACCCTCGTGCATAGCCTTGATAAGCTAGACTACTATCGATAAAACGGTCGCATAACACGATCGTTCCTTTTTCTAAGGCTGGAAGCACCTTTTCAACTAAATGTTGCCGTCTAGCCGCTGCATAAAGTAAGGCTTCTGTTCGCCCGTCCATAGCTGTATGCTGTTTATTTAATATTACTTCACGTATTTTTTCTGAGATTTCAATCCCACCAGGTTCACGTGTATGGATGACGTCATAGCCTTGATGTTGTAACTGTTCATATATATATGATAAAACGGACGATTTCCCCGCCCCTTCGACTCCTTCAAATGTGACAAATAATCCACTCACTTCAATAACCCCTTATTCTGTTAAAATTTCTATACCTCGAAATAACCGATCCCCTGGATACTGAATATATTGACCTTTACTTAGAGTTTTTTGAATTGCATCCACGTGATATGGCTGAATCAGCTCACCTTTTAATAATACTGGAATTCCAGGCGGATACGGAATAACAGGATGAGCCGAAATCTCTCCCAGCGCTTTGTCCCAACTCACCCATTTCGATTTAAGATCCCTTAATTCTACATAACTTTTATCAAAAGCTTGTACGTTCGGTTGTTCCATTATTGTACCATGTTTAATGGGTTCCTTAAGATTAAATTCAAGATCTTTTAATTGAATCCAATCCATTGAGTTCGCTTGAGGCTGCAAACCCGCGACCAATAACAGTTGATTGTTTTGCACCATCTCAGGATAGACATATAAACGATGAAGAGCTGCCTCTAATTGTGTTATATCCATAACATCTGAGGTAATAGTGATTTTTAACGGATCATCGATTCCCTCTTTAACAGGGATCACATTTATACTTGGAACTTCATTTAAGGCAACTCTCATCTTATCAATATCTTTTATAATCGCCTGTACTTTTTCTTCATTTAAATGAGCTGCAAATTTTCTTGCGAGATCAAGCGACGCCATAATTGGATATGACGGGCTACTTGATTGTAACACTTGGAGGAAATATTTAACTGTTTCATATGAAACATGTCGATTTTTGATATGTAAAAATGACCCCATCGTCATCGCTGGTAACGTTTTATGAGCTGAATGGACCACGATATCTGCACCCGCTTCTATAGCGGACATCGGAAATTGATGACTTAACGGAAAATGTGCCCCGTGAGCTTCATCAACTAGCACGGGAACCTGATGACGGTGAGCCACTTCCATAATCGACGTTATATCATAAGTGGTCCCGAAATAATCCGGATAAGATAACACAATCGCTTTAGCCTCTGGGTACTCTTCAATTGCCTGTTCAATATAAGCCGACTCTAAATGTGAGTATCGTTGAGTTCGATTATCGTAACTTGGTGCCACAACTATAGGTTTTCCCCCAGCTAATTCTAGTGCGTTAAATATAGATTTATGACTATTGCGCTGAACAATGATTTGATCACCCGGTCCACATACACTTAAGATCATGGCCAAGTTTCCAACTGTCGTACCATTAACTAAAAAAAAGGTATAATCAGTTTGATAAAGGTCAGCTGCTAATTGTTCAGCCCGTTTAATCACCCCATCAGGTTGATGCAAATCATCTAAATCTGGAAGCTCAGTTAAATCGTAAGGCAGGATTTGACGAAAATTCTGCGCTGCTTCGTCGAAGACATGACCATTCTTATGCCCCGGGACGTGAAAAGAAGTTGGATTGTTTTTTATATGTTCAACTAATGCTTCATATAAAGGCGCTTGATTTTGATTCATACTCATTCTCCTCTAAAAACTTCACTACTATCTTATCACGGACATCAAAAAATGCCATGAACGACAGTAAATCTATGGGCATGTTGACTGGAATATTAACATTTTACTTTGAAAAGGAGAATAAAGCCTGTTAAGTAGATAATAAATCTTTAAATTTAGATAATAAACCTTAAAATATAGATAATAAAGTTTTGATTTTAGATAATAGTAATTGAAATATAGATAATAAAATCAATGAATTAGATAAAAAACTCCCGAAAATAGATAATAAATATTTCAACCAAAAAAAGAGCGTTATTAAACGCCCCTTAAATTTCTGTTTATTGTATTAGTAGATTCGAAACCTGACTTCTTTTTAATCGATCCACGTAATATTGGTAACGCTCATCGGTTGGATCTGTCTCTAACATCTCTTGTTCACAGCTTGTGCAAATAAAAGATATGAGTAAATAAATGCCGTCTTCTTTCCACTCTTCGCAAACCTTACATTGTTTCATAGATTTTTGTGCCAAGTTTCCCACCTCCATCAACTAGGATGGACAGGTGAATCTAGTTTTATACTTAAATCTATGAAAAAAATTATGATTCTTTTACAACAGGAATCAAGATGTCAAAGTGCTGATCATCAGGGTCTTGATCCGTCGGGTAATACTCATGCTTAATCGGCAAATACGGATCGTAGTAAGTTACACCAGCCTCTTTTAATGCTTGATACTCACTGTCATGAAGCCATTGATGTAGATTGTTATAAGTCTGTACGACATTTTCGCCTTTCTTATGCTTAGTATACATATACGTCCATTCTGGAACTTGAATCTCAACCATCCCATCTAGCACATTTTGATCGTCTGTTACTTCAAATACTGAGTAATGAGCAAAGCCATTTTCAACAACGTGATAGGATAAACCTAACTGTACATCACGATTGACTGCGTGTTCTAATTCATCCACCCGCTGACGCATTTGATGAATGACTTTTTTTAATTCAGGTACTTCTTGAAAAGTCCCTTCCCACTTCATTCCAACAGCACGATAGGCAGGACGCGTCACAATTCTCCAATCCGACAATGTATTCCACTCCTTAAATATAATTTATTCGCCCAAAACCGTCAAAACTCCTCTTGATTACCCATGCAATGATGACAAAAAAATAACCACAGATAATCTGTGGTTACATTACCTATGGAATAATCATTAGATGGATTAAAACTAACGCCCCTACTCCAAAGAGTCCTAAAAATCCCGCAATGGCGGATGTAATCAAATTAATTGGAATGTGTAATCCAAACATCGCCCCAAATACATTGGCAAAGAAGATAAACAATGCGCCAATGACCAGTTTGACAACACCTACTGACGTCCAGCGCACTATTTTAAATGGTGGGCCAAAGAAAAGTAATAATACCATAATCGCAACAATCGCTAAAATGATGACTATTGGATCCATACCGAATCTCCTTTCGCTTGTCCTACTTTAACGTATGCGTTTAATAGTTAAAGTAGAACTAGGAAAAGAGGATTTTTCTATAAATCGCGTCTTCCTTCTAACGCCTTAGATAACGTTACTTCATCTGCATACTCTAAATCTCCACCAACTGGTAAGCCGTGTGCGATTCGTGAGATGCGGATTCCTGAAGGTTTGACGAGACGGGAAATGTACATCGCCGTCGCTTCGCCTTCGACATTTGGGTTGGTCGCTAAAATTAACTCCTCAACTTCTTCATCTTTTAACCTTTCAATTAAGGAAGCCACATTAATGTCTTCCGGACCGATCCCATCCATTGGTGAAATCGCACCGTGAAGAACGTGATATTTACCTTGAAAATCTTTCATTTTCTCCATCGCGATAACATCTTTAGGATCTTGAACAACACAGATCAATGAACTGTCTCGCTCTGTATCATCACAGATTCTACAAGGGTCTGTATCCGTTATATGTCCACACACACTGCAATGCGTAAGTTCACGTTTGGCATTCACTAAGTTTTTAGCAAAATCCAACACATCGTCTTCTTTCATATTTAACACAAAAAAAGCCAGGCGAACTGCCGTCTTCGGCCCTATTCCTGGCAATTTAGTAAAACTGTCCACCAGTTTGGAGATAGGTTCAGGATAATACATGGTGCAAGCCTCCTAGAAACCTGGTATATTCATCCCTTGCGTGAATTGCCCCATTTTATCGTTTGTAGTTTCATCCACTTTACCTAATACATCATTCGTAGCCGCAATAATTAAATCTTGAAGCATATCGACATCATCGGGATCTACCACTTCTTCGTTTATTTCAATATCGGTGATTTCCTTTTTTCCATTTGCAACCACTTTAACCATACCGCCACCAGCTGTTGCTTCAAACGTCATTTCATGAAGTTCTTCTTGAGCCTTCATCATTTTCTTCTGCATTTTTTGCATTTGTTTCATCATATTGTTCATATTACCCATGCCTTTCATATTAAAACCCTCCTGTATATTTTAGAAGTTATTCTTTTATTTCTAACAACTCGTCTCCAACCAATTTTCTCGCTTCAGAAATAACTGGATCCTCTTCAGGTTCTGACTCCTGTTTCTCCTCAGCTTCTTCAGACGGCTGTTGTTGACTTAAAAAATCTTCTCGAATCGATTGCCACTCTGAATCTGGAATCGGAATAATCGTTAACCTTTTACCAATATATTCAGATAAGGCGTTTTCGATCATTTCTTGATTTTCTAGCACTAATGCACAATGAATTTCATATTTAAACGACAAAATTAATGACTTAGCAGATGCAGCCCTTGGCGTACTGTCTACTAACTTTGCCCGAGCTGGAGGGCTGGTCTTCTTTAACCCTTCCATAAAAGCTGCCCAATTGGACTTCACATTTTTAAGGTCATCTTTTGTCGCTTCAGATAATGTGTGACGAACTTTTTCATAAGGAACTTTATAGCGATTTCCACGTGATTGTGGTGCTCGACGCTTCGGAGTAGATGACTCTTGAGTTTGTACCTGCACTCCTTGTTCCTTCATTCGATTCAGTTCTTTTTCTAACTGAGAAATCTGTTGGACGAGTTCATTGGAAACAGAACCTTGTTCATTCGGAGAATCTTGTTTAGTTTGTAGCTCTTGAATATTTAATAATGCAATTTCTAGTAAAACTTTTGGACTGTTCGTCCACTTCATATCCTGTTGAGTACGATTGAGAAGGTCAATCGCTTGTTCTAACCATTGACTAGAGACCTGTTCAGCAACATGTTTGAACTTGTCATCAGGTATGGCTCGAACTAAAACATCTTCCATGTTCTCAGCACTTGAGTACATATATAAATCACGTAAAAAGTGAATGAAATCAAAAATAAAGCGGTTCGGATCTTTTCCTTCTTGCATGCTGGCTTCTAAATGATTAAGAGCTTTTTTCGCTTCACCATTTCGTAAGGATTCCACCATATCTAATAATCGATCTTGAGGAATTGATCCCGTTACAGCCAATACATCGTCCATTTGAATATAAGTGTCATCACTATAAGCAATAGCCTGATCTAATAAGCTTAAGGCATCTCGCATACCGCCTTCAGCCGTTAGCGCGACATGGATTAAAGCATGTTCATCATATTGAATGCCTTCTTCATCTAATATATGCTTAATTCTCTCGACAATCACCTGGTGTGTGATCCGTTTAAAATCAAACCGCTGACAACGTGATATAATCGTTAACGGAATTTTGTGTGGTTCTGTAGTAGCTAAAATAAAAATAACGTGCCTCGGCGGTTCTTCAAGCGTTTTTAATAACGCATTAAAAGCACCTTGAGACAGCATGTGAACCTCATCTATAATGTAAACTTTATAATCCACAGCACTTGGAGCATATTTAACCTTATCACGAATCTCTCGAATATCGTCCACACCATTATTTGATGCAGCATCAATTTCAATGATATCCGATATCGATCCGTCTTGAATACCTCTACACGCATCGCATTCTCCACAAGGTTCTTTCACTGGTGCTTTTTCACAGTTGATCGCTTTAGCAAAAATTTTCGCCGCACTAGTTTTACCAGTACCACGAGGTCCAGAAAACAAATAAGCATGTGCGACTTTCTGCTGTTCCATCGCATTTTGCAACGTTCGAGTTATATGTACTTGTCCGACGACATCTTCAAATTTCTGTGGTCGCCACACACGATATAGAGCCTGATATGCCATGGACAAACTTCTCCTTTAAGGTTTCTTCTTCATTATAACCGATACAGAAGTAGGATTTCAAAACTAATTGTATGAGGCCTTAAAGATTAAAATTATAATGTTGATTCTAAAGGTTTGTGGTAAAGGTTTAATGGTGAAAAAAGTGAAGAACGTAAAAAGAAGTATTAAAAGGTAGGTATATATATGTAACTGTGCACCTATCTTCGATGAAGTGACCCGTAAGCGTTACGTAAGATCACAGCTCAATCTAGGCGACCCTACGACACACGAGAATGACCGCTTACTGCTGCTTCCTTCCGGACCTGACAGGGTTTACGGGTTCTCGTTGCATAGGACCCAGATGTCAACACTGCTCACTTACGGCAGACCTTAAAATCACTTCACCTTGGATAGGGCTTCAGCCCCACTATAGCGGATTGTGGGTTACAGGGCACCGCTACCTCCCCACCTAGCACAGCAATTACAAGTATATTAGGTTTTTTAGTAAAATGCAATATGTAACTCATTCCATATTCTGTTAGCCATTATTCTTTTATAAAAATAACTTTTGTTTAGTCCTTATAATATAGGGTATAAGAGAATTATAGAGTAGTTCGGCCCATTTCTAGGACTTGCATTATAATTAAAAGTACGTTAAATTCGCAAAGGTACACTATTTAAATCCACACAGTTTAATCATAGGGTAAGAACATCTAATCATATTTAGATGTTTTTTTACGTCAAATATTGGGTTATGAGCTAGTTATTCTATTTTAAATATATGAAAGGGAGAGTTTTAGTTTTATGAGAGAAAAACCAAAAGGGTTAACTTCGTTTAATGCAGCGGTTAAAACACCTGCGTTTATCGTGTCATTAATAATCGCTGTGATTTTTTTAGCTTTCGGTGTTTTTCTAGATGATTTCGGAACTTACGTCGACAATACATTTGATTGGGTTGTCGAAAAGCTAGGTTGGTCATTCATTCTTGGTGGTAGTGTCTTCTTGATTTTAGCCATTTATTTAATGATCAGCCCGTTAGGTGAAATAAAGCTTGGTGATGATGATGAAAAACCAGCTTATTCAACACCAGCTTGGTTCGCCATGCTATTTAGTGCTGGTATGGGAATTGGCCTATTATTCTGGGGAGTTTCTGAGCCGATTAACCACTATATGTGGCCACCAAGTGGTGAAGCAGAAACCGCTGGAGCTGTTCACAAAGCGTTACAATATTCATTTTTCCATTGGGGACTTCACCCATGGGCTGTTTACGCCATTGTCGCAGCAGCATTAGCTTATTTCTCATATCGTAAAAACTTACCCATGTTACTAAGCTCAACACTTGAGCCAATTTTAGGACGTGACGGCATTAATGGTGGTTGGGGTAACACCATTAATATTATTGGTGTTATTTCCACTTTATTTGGTATTTCTACTTCACTCGGTTTAGGTGTTATGCAAATTGGTGGAGGTTTTGAAACATTATTCGGAATACCAAACGATACGGGGTTATGGTTAATCATCATTGCTGTCGTTACTGGACTTGCGATTCTTTCAACAACCTCCGGAATTGATAAAGGAATTAAATGGCTTAGCCAAACGAACCTTGGAGTGGCAGGGTTACTATTGTTATTCGTATTGATTCTTGGACCAACTTTATTTATCTTAGAAGCATTAACTCATTCAACAGGAACATATATTCAAAATATCTTCCAAATGTCATTTGGAATTGATGCAGCTGGTGAAGGAACAGAAGGTTGGTATGATGCATGGACAATCTTCTATTGGGCATGGTGGATTTCTTGGGCTCCATTCGTAGGTGCCTTTATTGCTCGTGTTTCTAGAGGACGTACAATTCGTAGCTTTACAATTGGTGTATTACTTGTCCCTACAGCTGTTAGTATCGTATGGTTCAGTGTATTTGGTGGTTCAGCACTATTCTTAGAACACTTCCAAAACAGCAGTATTTGGGAAGCTGTAAGCGTGGACGAAGCGCAAGGTTTCTTTGCATTACTTGATACCTTCCCATTATCAAATGTATTAATAGTTGTTGCGATGATTTCTTTAACCGTATTCTTTATAACATCTTCTGACTCTGGTACGTATGTCATTGGGATGTTAACTTCTAAAGGTAATGTTAATCCACCATTAGGATTACGTGTCATTTGGGGTCTTATTGAAGGTGGATTCGCGGCCGTATTACTTCTAGCTGGAGGTTTAGGTGCTTTACAAACCGCAGCTGTCGTAGGTGGTTTCCCATTCATGTTAATCATGTTCCTCATGGTTGGTTGCTTAATTTGGGCATTACACAAAGAACTCAGAGATGGTTCCTTACCTCAAGAACGTGCTAGGATCTACGCAGCATTAGAAGACTTAAGAGAAGAAAAGAAAATTCGCAAAGGCATAATTCAAGAGCAAAACCCTGATAAAAAAGAATAGTTATTAAAAAAGCTCTCACGATTAAACGTGGGAGCTTTATTTTTTCCGCAATTTTTTAAAAAAGTTTTTTAATAACATGGCGCAGTCTTCTTCTAACACACCTTGTTCAACGATTGCTTGATGATTAAACCTTGATTCATCTAATAAGTTCATTAAAGTGCCCGCACAACCGGCTTTAGGATCACTTGCCCCATAAACAACATGAGGTATACGAGATTGAACAATTGCTCCTGCGCACATTGGACATGGCTCTAGTGTGACATATAAAGTGCATTCTTCTAATCGCCAGCTACCAACTGCCTGGTTCGCTTTTTTGATAGCAATCATCTCTGCATGAGCATCACTTTGTTGTAATGTTTCCCGTTGGTTGTAGCCTCTTGCAATAATTTCCCCATTATGTACAATGACTGCACCAATTGGCACTTCATTGATTATCTCTGCCTTATTAGCTTCCTGTATGGCTTCTTTCATAAATTCTTCATGCATGGCTGTCACCTCTCATCATTAGTATCATACCATAATCATGAATGGCATAAGCCTAATTTTTACACATACAGTGTAGTTAGAGGATTAGAAAGGAGTGAACCGTTTTGTTAATCCATGTTGTGCAACCTGGGGATAGTATTTATGATATCTCCAATCGGTATGAGACCTCAGTCGATGAGTTGGTACAAATCAATGGCCTAGACCGTCCGGAAGATTTAGTTGTAGGCCAATCTTTAGTCATCCCTACTAATATTTACGTTGTTCAAAATGGGGATAGTCTATCCAGTATTGCCAATCGCTTTAACATGTCTTACGAACAACTAGCATTATACAATGAAATCAGCCCTGACTCCATTTTACAAATTGGTCAGGAGATCGAAATTCCTCAGCCTGAACGGATCGATATTACAAGCAACGCCTATGTAGAGCCAATCGGAGACAGTGTTAGCCCTACCCTTGAACAATCAGCAAGAGCTAGAGCTCCATACTTAACATACCTTTCCCCGTTTAGTTATGAAGTCAATCGCGACGGCACATTAAGACCACCATTACTAAATGACTTTCCTGCTATTGCAGCAGAGAATAATACAGCCCTTATGTTAACGGTGACCAATATTGAAGAAGGTGAGTTTAGCGAAGAGATTGGTCGTTTAATCGTAACCGATGAAAATGTACAGGACAAATTATTAGATGAAATCATTCAAACTGCCCAAGAAATCGGTTATCAAGATGTTCATTTTGATTTAGAATTTTTACCAGCAGATACTAGAGAAGATTATAATCAATTTTTACGAAAAGCTAAAGAGCGTTTAAGTGCTAATAATTTAATGCTCTCTACAGCTCTTGCACCTAAATCGAGTGCAGAACAAACGGGTCAATGGTATGAAGCACATGATTACCAAGCTCATGGAGAAATTGTTGATTTCGTCGTTCTAATGACATATGAATGGGGATATAGTTATGGGCCACCAATGGCCGTTTCACCTATTGAACCAGTAAGAGGGGTTGTCGAGTATGCATTGACGGTGATTCCACCTGAAAAAATTTTACTTGGGCAGAACTTATATGGTTATGATTGGACATTACCTTTTCAAGAAGGTGGAGACCCTGCAGAAGCATTAAGTCCAAACCAAGCCATCCAAAGAGCAAGAGAAAACAATCAAGATATTGAATTTGATCAGGAAGCTCAAGCCCCTTTCTTCTTTTACTGGGATGAAGATGGGAATCAACACGAAGTATGGTTCGAGGATGCCCGTTCCATTCAAGCTAAATTTGACCTTATTAGAGAACACGGATTATTAGGAATTAGCTATTGGAAGCTAGGTCTCGCTTTCCCACAAAATTGGTTTATGTTGAATGAACAATTCAACATCCGAAAAATTATATAAACCAAAAAAGCTTCTGTTTGTGCAGAAGCTTTTAACTTTAATAAGATATGATAACACTTCGGACCCTCTCAACTGATTGACGATATGCTTGTTCTAACCCCTTTTCTTCAACCTCTTCTTCCGTTAATTCCTTATAAGGAATGGACACTTTAAAAGGAGCTTTAAAGGGAAACGGCTTCAACTCAATAACCTCTTCATCAACCCAGTAGGCTGTGATCTTATTATTTAAACCTGAAAAACACTGCCTAAATCCTTCTCTGAACATAAAATTTTCTTCTTGTTTAGACACATTAGGCTTGTTTAAACAAATGTATAATGATAAATCATCGCAAAATTGAAGAAGTTTGAAATGAAAATCCATTATTTCCTCGTCAGATCCTATACCTAGCTGTTCTCTAATCTGATTTTGTCTGTCAATTTCCCGGGAAATGAATCGAGAAATGTCTGAGTCTGTCGTCTTTTCTTTAAAAAAAGACAGGAAATGAAGACTATTTAATAGTCCAGCATAGGGTGATAATTGTTCCACTTCATCAATGCCTTTTGTATATGCTTCCAACTTCGGTTTCTGCGGATAGTCCATAAATGAATGAGGTAACTTTTTATCAGCATTCCAAATAGGCGTTTGATCTAAAGGAATCCAAGCACGATCATGTTCACGAACCGCCAGTTGAACATCTTTAAAATATTCTGCTCCGATAAACAACTGATCCTCCCAATAAGGGACAAATTGACCGCTTAATATAGAATGGTTATGTTGGGTAAATAATTGATAACGACCATCATGAGCGGAGACAATCATCCAATCATCCTTTAACATGGCATTTTTAATATTGTATGTTAAAAAGCCCAATTTGATAGCAAAAGGCTCAAACATTAATGTTTGAGCCTTGTTGTCATTATGGTTACTTTTCTAACACTTTAAGTGATTCTTTGTTAAATGCAGGTATATCATCCGGCTGACGACTTGTAATTAATTGATCGTGGCATGATACCACCTCTTCGTCTTTGAAGTTAACACCGGCATTTTCCATATCTACACGTATTGATTTATACCCTGTCGCTGTACGACCATCTAACGTTTTTGCAGTAATTAGTAGTTGTGGTCCATGGCAAATAGCGAACACTGGTTTATCTTGCTCCATGAAGTGTTTGGCAAACCATACAAATCGTTCATCGCCACGTAAAATATCTGGTGAAAAACCACCCGGAATAAATAATGCATCAAACTCTTCAGGTTGAACTTCATCAATGCTTAAATCAATCTCAACTTCAGCTTCGCCTTGCTTACCTGTGACGATTTTACCTTTTTCCTTTTCAATCGTCACAACAGTGTGTCCTGCTTCACGATAAGCATTAGCAGGTTCCGTGTACTCACTATCTTCAAACATATCTGTTAATAAGCATGCAATCTTTTTACCCATGATGAATGCCTCCTTTAGACATATTTATAAGATTTACATTAATGTTCATTCCCTTTCATCATTAGTTTAAACATTTTATATTTTAGGTGCAAACCTTTGAAATGTTTGAGGTTTCTTTAACTTAAATCGTTCTTCTCCAGTTAAATCATTAATGATTTCCATATTACGTTGAACGGCCAAACCTAGGTTCGTAGCAGCTGTCCCATGAGAGTGTTCGAGATTGGTTACGATATAAAATTTGTTGGCTTTAGGCTCTTTAAAGGTCAATTCGTAGTTCCGCTTCACCTTAAATAAATGCTCGTCTTCCCAAACAATTTCATCTTCATATCGTTCTAAAAACCACTCTGGAATATTCGGTTTATATCCAGTCGCAACAATTACTTTTTCAGTTTGGTAAACAAACGCCGTTTCTTCTTGCCATTGTTGACATTTTAATAAATAACCTTGATCATGCTTCTCTATATTATTGACTTCCGTTAACGGCTGTATTGTTATTTTAGGATCTTCCTCGCCAACCGAATAATGATATAACATGTCATAAATACCATTTAATGTAGAAATGTCGATTCCATGACGTAGTGGATCCAGAGTGTCCAAAGCTTCTTTCCGTTTGTCTAATGGAAGCTGGTGAAAATAATCAATATAATCAGGTGAAAAGAATTCTTGTCCTATTTTAGCCGCTTCTAACTGGAAAATTCCTTCAGACCGTGTCAGCCAACTTAGATGAAACTCGTAATTTTCTCGTTCTTCTAATAAATCATAAAAAATTTCAGCTGCACTCTGACCAGACCCTACAATGGTGATATGATCTGATTTCATCAAAGCCTCTTTCTCATAAAGATAACGACTCGTATGAATAACATCTTCATTTGGAAATCCTTGCATATTATCTAATAAAAATGGTTCACTACCTGTTGCCATGACCACATGTTTGGCATAATACCTCTCTGTTTTATGAGTATCCATATCAAGAATGACTAGCTCATAATAAGCACCTTGATCATCTGAGTGATCCACCATATCGACTACTTTTTTTCCAAAATAAACACCGCTGATTTGGTCGGTTGCCCATTGTAAATAATCATTATATTCATTTCTAGGTACCTCTAATTTTTTAAAAAAGAAAAATTTATATAATCGATCATGTTCCTTTAAATAATTTAAATAACTGAAACGACTAGTTGGATCGGCAAAGGTCACTAAATCTGCCATAAAAGGGACTTGTAAATCTGTACCTTCAATTAACATGCCTGGATGCCATTCCATTTTGGGTGTCTGATCAAAAAATATACGGTCTATATCTTCCATATCTTCTGTTAAAGCCGCTAAACTTAAATTATAAGGTCCAACACCAATTCCTATAAAATCATAAATTTTCTGATCCAAAACGATCACCTACTTTAATTAACTTATTTATATTATGTACTTGATACCTCGTTTCTATCTTCCTTTTTCCATAACTGTTCAAAAATAACGGCTAACACGGTTCCTACTAACATTCCGTTACTAATCACCTGGCGAACCGTTCCTGGAAGTTGTGCAAAGCTTTCAGAAGGAATAAACATCAATCCTGATCCTAGTAATAGCGAAACTGTTATGATCGTTAAACGTCTCTGATCTAATTCTTCCGCCATTAAGTTCCTTAAGCCTAATCCCATTAATTGAACAAACGTCGCTAATAACGCTGCATTAGCAATTGGTGAAGGAATTCCGGCAAGAAACGAAATAATTGGTGGAAAGAAAGCGACTATAATAAGAAGCAATGAAGCCCACATAAAAGGACTTTTGCGTTTCTCTCCAGTTAATTGTATAAAGCCGGCTGATGAGGCAAGTGGCACCACCGCAACCCCTGAGAACACACCTGAGATGCCATGGTTTACACCTAACATAAAACTCCCTCGATTCATCTGACTCACGGTAAATCTAGCTTTTCCATCCATAACTTCAGTTGCAGCCGATAAGGATGCCACAATATTCGATAATAAAATAAGCCCTGTTAGAACTGCGACAGGCACAATACTCCAATCAAATTGAGGGGCGCCCCAAGCAAACCATTCTGGAATTGAAAGCCACGGTTGCGAGGATACGGTTTCTTTCGGCTGATCGATTAATAATTCAAAAAGGATCCAGCCTAATGCAATTCCTAACAACACCGCATAACTTTTAACCCAGCCATGAAAGAAGTTAGAAAACAACAAGACCGCTATAAAAGTGATTAATGCGATTGAAAAACCGCCCATTTGTGCTTGTTGTACCTGATCAGAAATACCAAACATACCTTGTAAAAAAGTGCCACTCAACTGAAAAGTCAGTAATGTTAAGAATACACCTGTCACTAACGGGGTAAAGTACGATATGACTTTTCCTGATAGTCTAAATACCCCAAATATCATTAATAAAACACCTGTTAAGATCATCGCCATCTCTAATAGTTGTAGCGCTTCAATTCCAGCAGCACCTGTTGAACCAATGCTTGCAGCAAACACTGCAAACGTACTAACCCATAATCCCGCGGGTCCATCGACAATCTGCAATTTATGACCTAACCAACCTTGTAAGAAACACGCCAATCCAATTATAAAGAAGGTCCGTTGCATAAGTAGCATAATTTCCATAGCTTCCATGTGAAAAATTGACCCAATGACAATTGGGATGGCCACCGCATTGGCGAGTAAAAATATAAACCATTGAATAATTGAGAACATAAGATCACTGCTTTCTTTGTATTATCTAGAAGTATAAAAATACAAACACCCTTCATAAAAAAGGGTGTTTAACGTTATTAAAATATAATTTCTAAGACAGTTAATATTATAATCCATCATGCGTTTCATCGGTAGGATAATGATCTAACGTTTCTAGTTCAACATCCAAAATCTCAGCATACCGACTTAAAAAATCAAAACCTTGCTCGTAAGCATGTAATGCTTCTTCATAACTTAAATCGGCCAGTTCATTTAGTTCTTCTATAGTTTGAGTTTTTTCATTTGCTTTATTGATTAATTCGTCTTTAAAATCAGTGTTCTGTTCCTTTTCTATTAACTCAGAGAGCTCTTCTAATTCTATTTCGTCTTCTTCTATAAGACTTAAATAATAGTAATAATCGATTTCCGCATAAATTCCTCGCTCTGCATGGTCAAAAAAACGTTCTTTGTATCGCATGGCTTGATCTAATTCCATTTTTGCCGCTGCAAAATCTTTATGTAATTCCAGATTAATCAATTCACTTCTAATCCTAGCTTGCTCGTCAATCAAATCCTCGATGATTTCCACATCATCTAATACCGAATAATCTCCACTAAACATAACATCAATTTCTTGATCAATGATTTCATTTTGATAGATCATACTATTTAATTGCCTAATGTTTGTATCTATTTGATCTAAATTCTTATTTATTTCCTCAATCTCTAGGTCGTTAACATCTTTTTTGACATTGCTTAAATCCACATCTCGATAATCTCGATTTAAACGGATTAATTGTTTCTCAAAATTATTCTCGCGAATTAATCCCTGATAGAATTCCATGATATATAGATGACTGGATGAATCCTTCATAGGCCCTACTTCTAGTTTTGACTTAAATTCTTCAACCGACTGCTTAAGGCTTTCATACTCTCTTTTATAGCTTTTGACCATTTCTTGTTGTTTTATATAGGCGTTATAGCTATAAACACTGATGGATATTAGAACAATGATCATCACGAATAACAAAAACTTCTTTTTCACCTTTGAATTCAAAAAACCACCTCTTATGATTAAACGCTAAAAACCCTGAAGCAATCAATGCTTCAGGGTTAGAAATGATTACTCTTCTAATGTAGATGTATCGCCTTCAGGTAGACCTAACTCACGAGCTTTAAGAAGACGACGCATAATCTTACCACTTCGCGTTTTTGGAATGGTATTCGTGACTTCAATTTCTCTAGGAGCCGCATGAGCTGCTAGACCAGTCTTAACAAACTGTCGAATGTCTTCTAGTAATTCTTCAGATTCCTCATATCCCTCATTTAATGAAATGAAAGCTTTTATGATTTCTCCACGTTCTGGGTCAGGCTTACCAATAACACCCGCTTCAGAAACTGCTTCATGTTCAATTAATTTACTCTCAACTTCAAATGGACCTACACGTTCACCAGACGTGTTAATCACATCATCTAAACGACCTTGGAACCAGAAATAACCATCTTCATCTCGGTATGCGCTATCACCTGATACATACCAGCCGTTTAAGAAATAGCTTTCATACTTTTCAGGTCTCTTCCAAATCGCGCGCATCATCGACGGCCAACCTTTTTTAATCGCTAGGTTACCCATACGATTTGGAGGTAACTCATTACCTTGGTCATCAACGATTGAAGCAACGACACCTGGAATCGGTTTACCCATTGATCCTGGACGAATATCCATAGAAGGGTAGTTACAAATTAACTGTGCCCCAGTCTCAGTCATCCACCATGTATCGTGAATACGACGGTCAAACGCTTTTAATCCCCAATGAATAACTTCAGGGTTTAACGGTTCACCAACACTTAAGATATGGCGAACAGAAGATAAGTCATATTTCTTCGCTACTTCTTCTCCAGCGCTCATTAATTTACGGAATGCGGTTGGTGCCGAATACCAAACGGTTACATTATAATTATCTAATGCTTCATACCAAGCATCTGGAGTAAAGCGTCCACCTACAATTACGTTTGTGACTCCATTTAACCATGGAGCAAAGATACCGTAACTCGTACCAGTTACCCAGCCTGGGTCAGCTGTACACCAGTATACATCGTCCTCTCGTAAATCTAGCACCCACTTACCAGTTTGATAGTGTTGAATCATGGCATTGTGAACGTGATAAACCCCTTTTGGTTTCCCGGTTGAACCAGATGTATAGTGAATCACCATTCCATCTTCTAAATCAACCCACTCAATGTCGAACTCATCACTAGCTTCTTTTATTTCCGCATGATAATCAATATAGCTATCATCTATATCCTTTGAATCCCCAACTAAAACGACTTTCTTTAAGTCAGGTAATTGATCTTGGGGAACACGGTATAATAAGTCAGGCGTCGTGATGAGCATCGTTGCTTCACTATCTTCCAAACGATCTTGGACGGCTTGCTCCATAAACGCTTCAAATAATGGCCCAGCAATCGCTCCAACTTTTAAGATTCCTAGAAAACTAGCATAGAATTCAGGAGATCTCGGCATGAATAAAAAGACACGGTCTCCCTTTTCAATCCCTTGATTCTTAAGGACATTTGCAAATTGGTTACTTTTCTTACTTAATTGTTCAAATGTTAACTTCTCTTCACGATCTGGCGCCACGTAATGAAGGGCAACTTGATCCTTTTTATTTGGATCATCTGCATATCGATCGATAGCTTCATAGGCAATATTGACTTTACCGGTTTCATACCATGAAAAAGCTTTTTTAGTTTCTTCCCAGTCAAAGTTCTCGTAAGTATGTTCATAGTTGTCCAAGTTGTGTTTGCCACTTGATGCTTGTAATTCTTTTACTTCTGCCATTTCTATCACCTCAACTATTTTTTATTAATTTACCTATTACATTAAAATGAATTTGTCAAATCAAAATTTTCTTATTATGTGAAAATTCTGTTACTAACTATTGTAAACGAGAAAGCGCTTTTTTTAAAGTGATAAAAATTCACCTTAAAATAATTTGCTAAAAATTGATTTTTTTTAGAAAATTTGATAGATTTATATACATTAAATTAAATATTTTTACATGTCATCATGAAGGGGGTTTGTCATTTGAAATTATATATGTCAGTAGATATGGAAGGAATAACAGGGTTACCAGATTATACTTTTGTCGACTCTCAGTTACATAATTATGAAAGAGCTAGGCGGATTATGACCGAGGAAGCTAACCACATTATTGAAACCGCTTTTAAATATGGTTGTGATTATTTTTTAGTTAATGATAGTCATTCAAAAATGAACAATTTGCTTGTTGATGAATTATTTGACGAAGCTGAACTCATTACGGGTGGGGTAAAGCCCCATTCGATGGTTGAAGGGTTAGATGAATCTTATCAAGGAGCTATTTTCTTAGGTTATCACGCAAGAGCTGGTCAACCAGGCGTGATGTCTCATTCGATGACATTCGGAGTGCGGAATTTTTACGTGAACGATGTCGCTGTTGGTGAACTTGGTCTAAACGCCTATGTAGCAGGTCACTACGAGGTTCCAGTTATTTTGGTAGGTGGAGATGATGGTGCAGCGAATGAAGCCGAACAATTAATACCAAATATTGTAACAGCTGCCGTTAAACAATCCATCACTAGACAAGCTGTCAAAACGCTAACACCGAAAAAATCCGGGGAATTATTAAGAGAAAAAACGATCGAAGCCATTGAAAATCTAGATCAAATTAAACCGTTAATCCCTCCGAAACAACCGACATTTAGAATCGAATTCAATAACTACGGTCAGGCAGAATGGGCTGCACTAATGCCTGGAACCGAAATTGAACCGAATAGTTGTGTGGTTAAATTCGAGGCTAAAGACATTTTAGAAGCATATCGTGCGATGCTAGTTATGACTGAACTTGCAATGCAATCGACTTTTAATTAAGGGGGGGCGGGCATTATGTTTAAATACATAATAAAACGATTTTTTATGGCGATTCTAACCATTTGGATTATCGCGACTCTTACATTCATTTTAATGATGTCCATTCCTGGTTCCCCGTTTAATGATGTATCTGATAAAACTTCAAATGAAGCGGTACAAGAAAACTTAGAAGCCCATTTCAATTTGGACCAACCACCGGTTATACAATATGTTTATTACTTAAAATCAATCGCAACGTTTGATTTTGGACCTTCGATTAAGAAGCCTAACGATACAGTTAATGAATTGCTAGGAAGAGGATTCCCTATATCATTTGAACTTGGGATCTTATCCATCATTGTTGCCTTAATATCTGGTATTGCTTTAGGCGTCTTAGCCGCTTTAAAACATAATAAGATCATCGATTATATGGCGATGACCATTGCTGTTTTAGGGATATCTATTCCAAACTTCGTACTGGCAACATTATTAATTCAACAACTAGCTGTTAACTTAAATATACTACCTGTTGCAACATGGAAGTCTCCAGCTCACATGGTTCTGCCTACGATTGCATTAGCCACAGGTCCAATGGCCATTATTGCTCGTTTAACTCGTTCGAGCATGCTTGAGGTCTTAACCCAGGATTATATTAAGATGGCACGAGCCAAAGGTTTATCCCCTTATAAAGTTATTATTAAGCACGCTCTTAAAAACGCTTTGATGCCTGTTGTAACCATATTAGGAACCTTGCTTGCAGGTGTTCTCACAGGCACATTTGTTATTGAAAAGATTTTTGCTATCCCAGGTATGGGACAATATTTTGTCCAAAGTATTAATGAACGTGATTACCCTGTCATTATGGGAACAACTGTTTTTTATAGTGCATTCTTAATTCTCATGCTATTTCTAGTTGATATCACTTACGGCATTTTAGATCCAAGAATCAAGATACACGATGAGAAAGGGGATTAATCATGGATAAACATACGATTAAACATTCCCAAAACAATCATATAAACCGTGAAGAGATCCCCGCTGAATGGTTTCAACCGCTTGATCAAACACAGTTAAATCAAGAAGAGGTTGTTCGTCCATCTTTATCTTACTGGCAAGATGCTTGGCTACGTTTAAAGAAAAACAAAATGGCCATGGGCGGGCTAGTATTTTTAATTTTATTAGGTTTTATGGCCATATTCGGGCCATACATGACACCTTATACAGTTAGTGAACAAAACTTAGCAATGCAAAACCAAGCACCGTCCCTCACCCATTGGTTTGGGACTGACGATTTAGGAAGAGATATGTTTACTAGAACATGGTATGGAGCTCGAATTTCACTTTTTGTGGGGTTAGTGGCTGCTTTAATCGATTTCTTTATCGGTGTCATTTACGGAGGCGTTTCAGGTTATAAAGGCGGACGTACCGACAATATTATGATGCGTATTGTTGAGATTTTATACGGTTTACCGTATTTATTAGTGGTAATTCTTCTATTAGTTGTATTAGGTCCAAGCCTATTTACCATCATTCTAGCTTTATCGATTACCGGCTGGGTTGGTATGGCAAGGATTGTCCGTGGACAAGTACTACAAATTAAGACATTTGAATTTGTTCATGCATCGAAATCTTTTGGTGCCAAAACAAGTCGGATCATACGAAAAAATTTATTACCAAACACGATGGGACCGATCATTGTACAAATGACCTTAACTGTTCCAACAGCCATTTTCGCAGAAGCGTTTCTCAGCTTTTTAGGCTTAGGTGTATCCAGTCCATATGCGAGCTGGGGAGTCATGGCCGATGATGCTTTAACAACGATACTTTCAGGACATTGGTGGCGCTTATTTTTCCCTGCTTTCTTCATTTCAGCAACCATGTTTGCTTTTAATGTGTTAGGTGATGGGTTACAAGATGCGCTTGATCCAAAACTGAGGAGGTGACACCAATGAATAAAATACTTGAAGTCAATGACCTTCACGTTTCCTTTTCTACATACGGAGGAGAAGTTAAAGCCGTCAGAGGCGTTTCATTTGACTTATATCAAGGAGAAACTCTTGCCATCGTTGGGGAATCTGGTTGTGGTAAAAGTGTAACAGCAAACAGCATTATACAATTAATCCCTAAACCCGCAGGCAAAATTAGTAATGGTCAAATCCTATTTAAGGATCAAGACATCACTCATTATACTGAACGTCAAATGAGAAACATTCGGGGTGTTGATATCTCGATGATTTTCCAAGACCCTATGACAGCGTTAAATCCAACATTAACAATTGGAGATCAATTGACTGAGGGAGTAAGGCAGCACGAAAATCTATCATTAAAGGATGCTAAAGAAAAAGCGATAGAAATGCTTAATCTTGTAGGTATTCCCAATCCTGAAGAACGATTGCAGCAATACCCTCACCAATTCAGCGGAGGAATGAGACAACGTATTGTCATTGCGATTGCTTTAATTTGTGAACCTGATCTACTCATTGCTGATGAGCCAACAACAGCCCTTGATGTAACCATTCAGGCTCAAATTTTAGAGCTTTTTGAAAAAATACAAGAAAAAACAAACGTCGCGATTATTCTCATCACTCACGACTTTGGCGTCGTAGCAAAAATCGCTGACCGAATTGCTGTTATGTATGCAGGAAAAATTATCGAAAGTGGCTTAAAAAAGGAAATTTTCTATAATCCTAAACATCCTTATACGAAAGGGTTACTTCATTCAATTCCTAGACTAGATCAAAAGAATGAAAAGCTAATCCCGATTGATGGAACACCACCAGATTTATTTTCACCACCAGTTGGATGTCCGTTTACAGCAAGATGTCCACATGCCATGGTGGCGTGTGAGAAGGTTTATCCTCTCCGTCATGAAGAAAGTCAATCCCATTACGTCGATTGCTGGCTCTATGACGAGAGAGTGAAACATATTACGAAAATTAATATAAAACCAAAGGAGGAGTACAAATGAACAGAAAGTGGTTATTAAGTCTATTAACCGTCCTATTAACCCTGTTACTCGTCGCTTGTACCACATCAACAGGCGATGAGGAAGGAACGAACGATGATGATAACAACACAGAAGAAAATGAAAACAATACTGATGAAAATAATGATGAAAAGAAGATTTTGTACCTTAACAATGATTCTGAACCAACATCTTTTGACCCACCAATTGGGTTCAATGCGGTATCATGGAATGCACTAAATAACTTATTAGAAGGATTAACCCGTTTAGATCAATCTCATGAGCCACAACCGGCCATGGCTGAGGACTGGGATGTTTCCGAGGATGGTTTGGAGTACACTTTCTACTTAAGAGAAGATGCAAACTGGTCTAATGGTGACCCTGTCACGGCCCAAGATTTTGTTTATGCTTGGCAGCACTTACTAGATCCTGAAACAGCTTCATCAGCCGCATTTTTAGGTTACTTTATCGAAAATGGAGAAGCTTATAACGCTGGAGAAGCAGATGCAGACGACGTAGGGGTTGAAGCAGTTGATGACAAGACCTTTAAAGTCACACTAGAAACTCCAACTGGATTTTTCTTAGATTTAGTTTCCAATCCTGCCTTTTTCCCTGTCAACCATCAAGTTGCAGAAGAAAACCCTGAATGGCATGCCGAAGCAGATACATTTGTTGCGAACGGTCCATTCCAATTAAAAGAATGGAATCATGACCAAGACATGGTTTTTGAAAAGAATCCTGAATATTGGGATGCTGACACGGTTCAACTAGACGAAATTCATTGGGCAATGGTCAATGATACTAATACTGAATATCAAATGTACCAAAATGAAGAATTGGATACTTCATCTATTCCATCTGACTTAGCTGATGAACTGTTAGATGGCGATGATGTAGCATATGAAGAACAAGCTGGCGTGCACTTTTATCGTTTTAACGTTACAGAAGAACCTTTCCAAAACAAAAAAATTAGAAAAGCGTTTGCTTTAGCTGTTAATCAAAAAGAAATTGTTGACTATATTACGAAAAACTTAGAAAAGCCAGCACATGGTTTTGTATCTTATGGATTTACGGATCCAAATGGAGAGGACTTCCGTGATGCTAATGGCGACTTAATTCAAACAGATACAGAACAGGCAAAACAATTATTAGAAGAAGGTATGGCCGAAGAAGGTTATGATGAGCTTCCTGAAATCACATTATCATACAATACAGATGATACGAACAAAGCGGTTGCTGAGTATTTACAGCAAGTTTATATCGATGTATTAGATGTTGAAGTAACATTAGAAAATACAGAATGGAATGTATTCTTACAAGACCAAAAAGACTTAAAACACCAGTTCTCTCGTAGTTCATTCCTAGCTGACTATGCAGACCCTTATAACTTCTTAGAAAGCTTTGTAACAGATTCATCTATGAACCGTACTGGCTGGTCAAATGAAGAATACGATCAATTAATTGAAAATGCAAGAAATGAAACGAATGAAGAACAACGATTTGAATATTTATATGAAGCAGAGAAACTTTTATTTGAAGAAATGCCACTTTTCCCTATTCACTTCTATAATCAAGTGAACCTAGAAAATTCTTCTGTAAGTGGCATTGTCCGTCACCCAGTTGGTTACTTAGAACTAAAATGGGCTGACAAAAACTAAATGATATAGGAAAAGGGGCATACATTGTTATGCCCTTTATCCTAATTAAAGGAGTCTAATATATGATTCTACCAAAGGCTATACAACCAGGAGATACTATTGGTGTTATTGCTCCTGCAAGTCCACCAAACTTATCTAATCTAAAAAAGGCCATTCCTTTTTTTGAGAACCTTGGATTAAAGGTTAAAGTAGGCAAGTATGTCGAAAAAGTGCATGGATATTTAGCCGGCACAGATGAACAACGCCTTGAAGATTTACATAACATGTTCCTTGACCAGGAAGTTGATGCCATTATTTGTGCAGGCGGAGGTTATGGCACTGGACGAATCGCAGCATCTATTAACTATGACATTATTAAAACTAACCCTAAAATATTCTGGGGGTATAGTGATATTACATACTTACATACAGCCATTAGGCAACAAACAGGTCTTGTCACTTTTCACGGGCCAATGTTAGCTTCCGATATTGGTAAAGATGACTTTCATCCACACTCTAAAGAGTCATTTAACCAATTGTCAGAGCCCGAAGAAATTATATACGATGAATCTTATTCAAAGCTAACGACCATTTGTGAAGGTGAAGCAGAAGGGCCAATTGTCGGTGGAAACTTATCTTTAATCGTTAACTCAATTGGTGGCGACTATGAGATTGATACAAGAGGAAAATTGCTTTTCATTGAAGATGTCGATGAACCACCATATCGCATTGATTCCTTTTTATCTCAACTGAAACATGCAGGTAAATTAGATGATGCAGTTGGTGTGATTGTGGGGGACTTTAATAATGCCAAACCAAAGAAAGACCGTCCTTCTTTAACCTTTGAAGAAGTACTGGATGACTATTTTAAACCACTAAATAAACCAGTATTAAGCGGATTTAACATTGGGCATTGTCAGCCACATTATGCTATTCCACTTGGGACTCAAGCTAAACTATGTACCCACACGAAGACATTAACAATTGAACCTGGCGTAATAGGAGGATCATCTTGAACATAAAGCAGATTGAGACATATCAAGTTAAAATTCCATTAAAGAAGCCATTTAAAACAGCACTAAGAACCGTTATTAATGCTGAAACCATTTACGTCAAAGTCACGTTAGAAGATGGCACCGTCGGCTATGGAGAAGCACCACCGACCCTAGTTATTACAGGTGATAGTCTTCAAAGCATTAAATACTGTATCGAAGAGGTTTTTAAACCGATTTTAATTGGCCAATCGATAAAACAAATTCACCGTCTACTCGAAAGCGTTCATCGCTCAATCGTTCGTAACACAAGTGCAAAAGCAGCAATGGATATGGCTTTGTTTGACTGTCTAGCCCAAGTTGCCAACCTTCCACTTTACCAATTTCTTGGTGGTTACCGCGATCAAATCGAAACCGATTTTACGGTGAGTGTCAATGAACCAGAAGAAATGGCCAATGATGCTCAAGACTATATTGATCAAGGTTTTTCCATTCTAAAAGTAAAAGTTGGTAAAGACGAAATTGAACAAGATCTTAAACGAATTCAGGCAATACGTGAGCAGATCGGACCTAACGCCACTATTCGTTTAGATGCCAATCAAGGCTGGTCGGTAAAAGAAGCTATTTATGCCATTCAAAAAATGGAGAAGCTCGGATTAGACATAGAATTAGTCGAACAACCCGTAAAAGCCGACGATATACGTGGTTTAAAAGAAGTTACAACTCAAACCAAAACACTCATTATGGCAGATGAAAGTGTTTTTTCACCTGATGATGCTAGAAAAGTCCTCGAAACCAGGAGTGCTGATTTAATTAATATTAAACTAATGAAATCAGGTGGAATCTACCATGCTTTAAAAATTAACCATATGGCCGAAACATATGGGATTCCATGCATGGTTGGAAGTATGATTGAGACGAAGCTTGGTATCACAGCAGCTGCACACTTTGCTGCTAGCCAACCTAACATTACACGATATGACTTTGACGCACCGTTAATGCTAAAAGATGAAGGCATTTCTGGTGGAGTCGATTACACCAAAAAAATCATTACACTTCCTAATACACCTGGATTAGGCGTTCATGGTATTAACAAAAAATATATTCTCTAATTGAAAGGATTATGTTCTATGAGTCAACAACCAAACACCTGGGTTTGTAATGTTGCTGTTGCAACCATCTGGACAAACCCTGAGTCACCAAGAGAAATTGATGCAGATGGTTTATCTCAACCTGTCCTTTTACAAAACTGGTATGACACACTTACTTCTAAACAGCGGTCAGACCTATGTTATGAAAATCGCGTCCAATCACAACTTTTATTTGGAGAAGAAGTCATCGTTGACCAAACAGATGGACAATGGGCGAAGATCATTGCTATTCATCAGCCATCTAAAAAGGATGATCGCGGTTATCCAGGTTGGGTTCCTCTTAAACAACTAAAATTAGTAAATCAACAAGAATGGGATAAATCATCCATCGCATTAGTAACTGCTAAACAATCTATTCTTTATGATTCAAGCAAATTACCGCTTATGGAGTTAAGTTATGCCACTTACCTACCCGTCATTGAACAGCAAGACGCTTGGATGAAAGTCCAAACGCCAGAGGGTGAAGGTTGGCTTAAGAGTAAGGACATAACCGTCTATCCAACGATGAAAGATGTCCCAACTGGTGATGGCAAAGCGATTGTTAAATGTGCAGAACAATTTTTAGAGCTTCCCTACTTTTGGGGTGGCATGAGTGCCTTTGGCTACGACTGTTCAGGTTTTAGTTACAACATGCACAAAATGAACGGCTACCAAATACCACGTGATGCATCGGACCAAGCCGTTAAAGGGACACAAGTTCCTTTTAATCAGTTAGAAATTGGTGACTTGCTATTTTTTGCTGATCAAGATGGTAAAGGAAAAGTCAATCATGTTGGGATTTATTATGGCGATGGAAAGATGATACATTCATCCATATCGAGTCCAGGAATTGAGATCCGTACACTTAAAGGATCTAAATATGAAAAAACTTTATGTGAGGCTAGACGGTACTTTCAGGGGGAATCTTCATGACGAATAACATACTACAAGTTGAAAATTTAAAAAAATACTTTAATGTAGGTCGAAACCAAACATTAAAAGCAGTTGATGATGTCACGTTCACCATTAAAGAAGGGGAAACATTTGGAGTGGTTGGTGAATCAGGATGTGGTAAATCTACTCTAGGAAGAACGATATTAACACTTTATAATCATACAGATGGGAACGTTCAATATGATGGGACTAATGTCCATGATATACCTGAAGAGGAACGCTTTAAGTTATTCCGACAAATGCAGATGATTTTCCAAGACCCTTATGCTTCTTTAAACCCCAGGTCAACCGTTAAGGAAATAATTTCGGAACCTATGGAAGTACACGGTCTATATAAGGACAAACATGTACGCTTAGAGAAAGTTTACGAACTACTAGAAGAAGTAGGCCTAAACCGTGATCACGCCAACAGATATCCACACGAATTTAGTGGCGGGCAACGTCAGCGTATTGGAATCGCTAGAGCTTTAGCATTAGAACCCAAATTTATAATCTGTGATGAGCCGATCTCCGCTTTAGATGTATCCGTTCAAGCACAAATTATAAATTTATTAGAACGGTTACAAGAAGAAAAAGGGCTTACGTACCTATTTATTGCGCACGATCTATCAATGGTCAGACATATTTCAGACCGCATTGCCGTTATGTATTTAGGACATATCGTTGAATTGACCGACAGTAAAACATTGTACGATGAGCCGCTTCATCCTTACACTAATGCTTTACTATCAGCAGTGCCAATTCCAGATCCAGATCTAGAAGAAAATCGTTCACGAGTTGTGTTAGAAGGGGAACTACCCAGTCCAATTAATCCACCTTCTGGTTGTGTGTTCAGAACACGTTGTCCATTAGCACAAGACATATGTGCCCAAAAGAAGCCAACTCTTACGGAAGTCGAAAATGGACGCCATGTCGCTTGTCATTTATATGACCCAGAGATTTACGATATGGACTCAACTGATTTAACTAAAATGCATAGCTAATTTAACAGTCGAATGTTGAGTTTTTACAACTCAGCGTTCGGCTTTCATTTTAAGTTAAGTCATTATTGTGGAATCTAGGTTGACGGCCATGACTGTTTCCACGTACACTTGCACTCATTTCACGTACACTTTCGCCCAGTTCACGTACACTTTGCCCCATTTCATGTACACTTTGCCCCATTTCATGTACATTTGCGCCCGGTTCACGTACATCTTCGCTCATTTCACGTACACTTACGCCCGGTTCACGTACACTTTCACGCTTTTGACAGACACATCAACGCATTTTACGCTACATTTCTTTTAATAAACAACAAAATATAAGAAAAATAATACGCTAATGGCGATCGTGAAAAGTGATACTAACCAAACGATCCTATTAGATGGCTGGAAGGTTTGCTCGTTAATTTGTCTCTTTTTAATTAAGTAACTATATGTCGCAAAAACAATAATGATTAATCCTAAAACAACTGAAAAAATACCGATGATTTGAGCAAATTGGTCCGCGGCTTGAGAGGTGTCATTTAATGAAAAATGAATATTAACAATTAAGAAGCCAATCCCCACCATCGCCAACGCTGTACGTATCCATGCCAAATACGTACGTTCATTAGCTAAATGCTGTTGTATGTATTTTGAATCAATGGTCTTCTCCATCGTGACCCACCTCTTTTACTATTTAATTTAACCTAAACCTGTACATTAAAAACTAAAAATAAAAAACTCACCTAATCTAGAGGTGAGCTCATCATGCTGCTATAAGAAATCTAACCAGATCTTAACCGCTGATGCTAAAATTAATACAGCGAGGATCAGATGTAGATATTTTGTATTTATTTTCTTACCTGCCTGGGCACCTAATGGTGAAGCAATTAAGCTTGCCACAATCATGATGATGGCAGGGACTAGTAACACTTGTCCTGTCATAATTTTACCCGCAGTAGAGCCAATAGATGATATAAATGTTATAGCTAGAGATGAAGCAATTGTCATTCGAGTAGGAATCTTAAGGACAATAAGCATAATCGGTACTAACACAAAGGCTCCTGCTGCACCAACAATGCCTGCTCCAATTCCGACTATGAATGCTAAACTGGATGCTAATGTTTTATTGAACGTCACTTGATCTAGCGCAACATCATCTAAGCCTTTCTTTGGCATAAACATCATCACAACAGCTATAGTGGCTAAAATCGCATAGACAAAGTTCACAGATCCTTCAGATAGAAACTTTGAACCAAAACCACCAATAAAGCTACCGATTAAAATACTAATACCCATATATAGGATAAGTGATTTATTTAAATAACCACCTTTACGGTAAGCCCATACACCACCAATTGTGGCAAAAAACACTTGAACTGCACTTATGCCTGATACTTCATGTGATGTAAAGGCTGCAAACCCTAATAATGGCGGTATATATAGCAACATAGGATACTTAACAATTGATCCGCCTATTCCGACCATTCCCGAAATAAATGATCCAAAGAATCCAATTAGAAATAATACTAATAAGAACAATAAACTATATTCCATAAGGACACCCCCTCTGGTATCTCATTCCATAAACTTCCAAAGTTCAAAAAATAATGAGGGAAATGAGGTTTAATACCTCATCCCTCTTAAATGAATTACTTTACCGCACAACGGTTAGGGCCAATTTCCATCTCACGTTTCTTTTCAGTTTCTGGTGAAATTTTACCCATGTTCGTTTCGCGGATCTCTTGGTACGCATTCGGCTGTGGAGGTAAGTTTTCTGTAACCATGCGCCGGAATTCCTGCTCATCTTCCACATTTAGTCCGTGGTTTTCTTGATACAGTTCACCAAGTTTTTTACCAACTGAACCATCCTCGTTTATTTCATCATTTGTCATATAATGTGCTGGTAACACAACTAATTCATCCGATAAGTCTTTATAACGTTTGTATAAAGTCTCGCGTAAATCGCCAACCCAGTCTTCTGCAAGACCTGCTAAGTCTGGGCGTCCAATTGAATCAACAAATAGAATATCGCCAGACATTAGATATTGATCGTCTACGATGAATGACGTCGAACCAATCGTGTGTCCTGGTGAATATAGAGCTTGGACACTGATTTTAGAAGAACCGATTTGTACATCTTCGCCATCTTCTAATGGTTTGTAGTCAAACTGTACTTCAGTTGCATCTTTTGGTGGTAACCAATACGTTGCACCTGTTTTTTCCGCAATTTCACGTCCACCAGAGATGTGGTCTGCGTGTAAGTGCGTATCGAATGCATGTGTGATCTTCGCACCTTTTTCTTCAGCAAAGTTGATGAACACATCTGCCATACGTACAGCGTCAATTGTTGCCGCTTCACCATCAGAGATGACCATGTAAGATAGGCAACCCTTACCTAGACGTACGAACTGGTATAGTTCACCGCCTTCTTTTAAGTCAGCGATTTTAATGGGCTCTAAGTGTTCACTCCACGCTTTCATACCGCCTTCAACTGAGTAAACATTGTCAAAACCAGCTTCAACCAATTGCTCTGCGACGAATTCAGAAGAACCACCTTTTGCACAAACAACTGCTACATCACGATCTGTTGGTACTTTATCTTGAATTGGTTCAATTCCTTCGATTAAATCGAAGTAAGGTACGTTTAGATACTCAAAGTTGTCTCCTTCCATTTTCCAATCTTCGAAAGCATCTTCATTACGAACATCTAATACGAATAAATCTTCTTTGTTCACAACACGTTTTGCAATTTCTTGTACATTCATTGTTTTAACTGACATCTTTTTATACCCCCTACGGTATTAATTTTGTGGTAATAAAAGAACTTGGAAGTGGACCAAGTCCTCACTTAATCATAATAAAATTTCCTTAATCCTTACTTACTTTCAACATCGCCATCCCATTCACTCATACCAGGGACAACATTGTAAACTTTATTAAAACCTTTTTCTCTTAATAGTTGCGCTGCCATGTCACTACGGTTTCCAGTACGACATACAACATAAATTTCATCATCTTGTTTTAGTTCACTAGCACGGTCTTCTAATTCACCAAATGGAATTGAAATCGCATTTGGAATATGACCAAACGCATACTCCGCAGATTCACGTACATCTAAAACTGTCACGTCACCTGAATCTAATTTTTGCTTTAAGTCATCGTTATTTACCTTCTGGTCATAAGAAGTTTCTTCTCCAGACTCACCTTCAGAAGCTTTGCGTACATAATGCTTTAAGACGTCACCTTCTTCAACAGTGCCTAAATACTGATGACCACTACGCTCCGCCCAAGCCTTTAAGTCAGCTTTAGAACCTTGGTCAGTCGCTTCGATTAGTAAAACCTTTCCTGGTTCTACATTGTCAATCTCTTTACGTGTTTTAACGATTGGCATTGGGCATGCAAGACCTTTCGCATCTAACACATGATCAGCATTAATATTAGTCATAGACGATCCCTCCATAATTATTTTTCAACTGGTCCTTCCCAGCTAAGCATTCCGCCTTCCATGTTCGTAACGTCATAGCCCTTAGTTTGTAAAAACTGTGTCGCTTGGCCACTACGTCCGCCAGAACGGCATACCATAATATATTCTTTGTTTTGATCTAATTCGTTTTCACGGAACTCAATTAAACCTAGTGGAATATTAACGGCACCAGGAATCTTACCTTCTTGAACTTCCTCTACTTCACGAACATCAATTAAGTTTAACTCTTCACCATTTGCTAGCTTTTCTTGTACTGTTTTCGAATCAATAGTTTTCATGTTGAGTACCTCCTTGATTAAATAAATAGGTTGATGGCGCCGTCTTCACCTTCAGCGATATAAGCAGCTACACCACCATATTCGATATCATCTAAAAGTTCTTCTTTTTTAAGACCTAATAAATCCATTGTCATCGTACAAGCAAGTAATGTAATGTCTTGCTCTTTTGCCATGTCGATTAAGTCTGGTAACGGCATCGCATTGTGCTTTTTCATAACACCTTTAATCATCTTAGGTCCCATACCTAAGAACTGCATTTTAGATAATGGCATGTTGTCTGCCCCACGAGGCATCATTTTACCAAACATTTTTTCCATAAATGATTTCTTTGGTTGTAGTTTTTCATCTTTACGTAACGCGTTTAACCCCCAGAATGTGTGAAAAATCGTTACGTCATGATCGTATGCAGCAGCACCGTTTGCAATAATATAAGCTGCCATAGCTTTATCGTACTCACCGCTGAATAAGATGATATTTGTCTTTTTGTTTTCAGCCATGTTAAATCTCCTCCCGATTGTTTTTTGAGGGAGGTAGCCTTTTAATGACTACCTCACAATTACTTATACCCGTATAGGTATTTAATAAACTAAAAAAATTAACCTTTTTTAATATAGAACGTAAATACGCCGTCATCCTCGTTCATGTCAACTAGCTCATGACCTGAAGACTTGCACCATGCTGTTAAGTCACTCTTAGCACCTGCGTCTGTAGCAACTACTTCTAAGATCTGACCGCTTTCGATGTCACCGATTGCTTTTTTAGTTTTTACAATTGGCATTGGGCATGCTAGACCTTTTGCATCTAAAGTTTTGTTAATATCCATGAAAAATTCCTCCTAAGAAATATTTTAGTATTTTTAATACCCTATGGGGTATATTAACTTATAAAAATTAATCCGTCAACAGTTTAAAATTATTTTTTTGTTAACGGCTTTTAACAAGCAGGTTAACCGCTTCTTTAACTTTATCTTCTGTTTCCTCACCATTTTCATTCGCTTCTTGAACACATTCGATGAGGTTGTTACTTACAACAACTCCAATTGTACGATCAATCGCTGTACGGCTTGCAGATAATTGGGTAATCACATCTTTACAATCTGCTCCTTCTTCCATCATGCGAAGGACACCTCGTAATTGACCTTCCAATCGTTTTACTCTATTCTTAACCTTTGCATCGTATTCCATCATGATTACCTCCTCTCACTTATTTACTATGATACAACGCAAAATTAATATTGTCATTTATGACGTTACATATACATCCTATACCCCTATAGGTATTTTGTCAAACATAAAAAAAACTGATACCGATAAAAATCGGCATCAGTTTTAGAATTAATCGTGGTTTCTAGATGCTGCTCCACCGCCACCGCCGCCACAGTTCCATTCTGATACTGGTAGAGATCTTACTGGGTCTAAGCATGCAATGGCCAAAAATTCACATAAATCTACAGTAATACAAACACCAGTTCGTTGGAAGTTTCTTATACTGTTTCCAGGGAAAAAGTCACAAACATCGTCACCGCCTGGTCCAGGTGTACTACCTCCTTCAGTAACAGGTAGTAGTAATTCTAATTCTGCACAGCAGTCCTTTTTCACCTTACTTACACGGAAGATTGGAGTTTCTAAACAGTTAAAGACAGTATCCATACCAACTTGGTTTGTTACAACGCTTTGCCCTATGAATGGACCGCAATCTCCTTTACAGTATAAGATAAATGGAACTGTGTCATTGTCACCGTTAGGTTGTGCGGTTGGAGATAATAAATCTTTAACCGATTGTTTACAACCTGTGTCACAACCACGATCGCGATCTGCTACCTCATCTTGTGCTGCTGCAATTTTAGCTACTGTTTTACAGACACACTTATTATTTTTACAATCAAGATCTTTTGTGAAGTCATCCTCAAACATTTAATTTCACCTCTCTTTTCTTTGTTCACTATAAAATATGTCAGATGATAAAAAGTGTATAGGTTAATGCTAGATATTTATGGAATTTTAAAATGTATGGAAAATCATCCAATTCAGAGTCGAAATTTGTTATCATGGAATAATAGAAAAGATATGTCATTGGAGGAGTCTATATGGGGGAATACCATGTACCTTTTATTGCTGTAGAGGGCCCTATTGGCGTCGGGAAAACCTCTTTATCCAATAAAATTGCACAGCACTTTTACTTCCATCTACTCAAAGAAATTGTTGAAGAAAACCCTTTTTTAGGTAAATTTTATGACAATATTGAGGAATGGAGTTTTCAGACGGAGATGTTTTTCTTATGCAATCGATATAAACAACTTGAAGATATAGAAAAACACTATTTAAAACAAGACAAACCCGTTGTGTCTGATTATCATATATACAAAAATATGATCTTCGCCAAGCGTACATTAAACGCTGATCAATTCTATAAATATGAACAAATTTTTCATATCTTAACGAATGACATGCCAAAACCGAATGTCATGATTTACTTACACGCGAGCTTGGATACCTTATTAGAGCGGATTCGAAAGCGCGGTAGAGAGGTTGAGAAAAATATTCAACCTGAATACTTAAAGCAATTATCAAAGGATTATGATCAGTTTATGAATGAATTTGAAGCTAATAATCCCGATATTCCAGTGATTCGTTTAAATGGAGACAACCTGGATTTTATCAAACATCAGGAAGATTTGGATCATATTTTATCAGTTGTTGAAAAGCATATTCATAAAGGAGAAGTAGTAACATGACTATTTATGACCAATACGGTATACCAAGCGATGCCGTCATTACCATCGCCGGAACGGTTGGGGTTGGAAAATCAACGATGACGAACGCCTTAGCCGATGCACTTGGCTTTCGTACATCTTTTGAAAAGGTTGATGGCAATCCTTATTTAGATAAATTTTATAAAGACTTTGAACGTTGGAGTTTCCACCTACAAGTATATTTCTTAGCAGAACGTTTTAAAGAGCAAAAAAGAATCTTTGAATACGGTGGGGGATTTGTTCAAGATCGTTCGATATACGAAGATACCGGCATATTTGCTAAAATGCACCGAGAAAAAGGTACGATGACGGAGACAGATTATAATACTTATAAGAGCCTATTTGATGCTATGGTGATGACACCATATTTCCCTCATCCGGATTTATTAATCTATCTAGAAGGTTCTTTTGATGATGTGGTTGATCGCCTTAAAAGTCGTGGTAGGAAAATGGAGCAGGATACGCCTATAGAATATTGGCGCGAAATGTATGACCGCTACGAAGATTGGGTTAATAATTTCAATACGTGCCCTGTCATGCGAATCAATATTAATGATTATGATCTATTTAATCCTGAGCAATCCATTGAGCCAATATTAGAACGCATTGGCCATTTCATTCAAACATCTCGAAATTATATTAAAGCGTAGTAAAAAGGCCTGTTCATAAAGTTGAACAGGCCTTTTTGTTTGTCTATTCATGTAATGCTCGTTGAATAAATGTCATAAATGGGTATGGATCCACACGTTCCCCATCTTTAATAATCTCATAATGGAGATGAACGCCTGTGCTTCTTCCTGTCGACCCCATTAACCCAATTAATTGCCCCTGCTTAACCTTATCTCCACGACTTACTAATATTCTAGACAAATGACTATAACGCGTTTGGTAGGAGTCACGATGATTGATAAGAATCGATTGACCGTATGATCCTTCATGTCCTGCTATTTCGACCACACCGTCGCCCGTCGCATAAATTTCTGTTCCTAAGGGTCCAGCTAAATCAATGCCACTGTGAAACGATTCAGTACTTGTAAAAGGGTCCGAACGATAACCAAATTCTGATGTCACAACATCAGTATCAGCAGGCCAATCAACTGGTGTTTGTTTTAAATCCTCTTTTACATTAGATATTTGTTTAACAGCTGTTTTATAACTAGCTACGAGTTGAGGAATCTCACCTTTTATTTCTGATAAGTCTCGTCCCGAAATAGGATCTAGAGTTGAAGATTTAACAATCCCAGACTTAGCAGACTCTGTATCGACTCCACCTTGTGGCCCATCTGAGTATTGAGCTATTCGTTCTGGATTCAACGTCGCGATTAAATCTAGAAATTCACTCTCTAATAAACGTAATTCGGCCAATTGATTTTCAATTACATGCCGATCTTCATCATATTGTTCTAGTTGTTGTTGCGTATCGCTCAAAGAAATCCTCAAAGCTTGATTTCTATCAGATAGAAGATTGATGAAATAAATCATCATTCCAACACTTAAAACGAATATGATCAGTATTATAGATAAACTACAAACCATTATTTTCGATAATGAATAATGTCGGATCTGTCTGTTATCAGACATAACCCATATACGCCAACTTTTTTGAGATTTCATAACTTCTCGTGCTCCCTGTGCACTTTTTAGCTTATTATTTGATATTTTTGTTATATTATCCAAAAAAGGGCATAAAAAAATGGCTACTTTTACGTAACCATTGTCATGTTTATGATATGTATGGCGGAGGAGGAGGGATTCGAACCCCCGCGGGCCGTGAAGCCCCTGGCGGTTTTCAAGACCGCTCCCTTCAGCCGGACTTGGGTACTCCTCCGTTTGAGCTGACAAAAATAAATATATCACACGAATCGACAGTTCGCAACATGTTAAGCTAATTTTTTTATTTTCTGTCTTTTTAACTTCATAATCCTAAATAAATGGACTGTAACCTTCTATAAATTAATAAAAAAACTGTCCCAAAGACTTTTGGGACAGCACAATAAAATATAGCTTCGTTATTTCTTTGACTCAATTCTCTCTTTATTACCCATGTAAGGACGTAAAACTTCAGGGATCGTGACAGACCCATCCGCTTCCTGATAATTTTCAAGAATAGCCGCTACTGTACGACCAACTGCAAGTCCAGATCCATTTAACGTATGAACAAATTCAGGCTTTCCCTTAGCTTCACGACGGAAGCGAATACCTGCACGTCTTGCTTGGAACGCTTCAAAATTTGAACAAGAAGAAATTTCACGGTAAGTATCATTACTTGGCATCCAAACTTCAATATCGTACTTTTTAGCTGCTGTAAATCCTAAGTCACCAGTACACATGCTCATAACACGATAAGGTAGTTTTAGAAGTTGAAGAATTTTCTCAGCATGTCCTGTTAATTCTTCTAAGGTATCATATGAATCTTCTGGCTTAACGACATGAACTAGTTCGACCTTATTAAACTGATGTTGACGAATTAACCCTCTTGTATCACGACCTGCAGACCCTGCTTCAGAACGGAAATTGGCACTATAAGCAGCGAATTTTTTCGGTAAATCATCCACTGATAAAATTTCATCGCGATGGAAGTTGGTCACAGGCACCTCAGCTGTTGGAATTAAATAATAATCCCAATCTTCTAGTTTAAACACATCTTCTGTAAATTTAGGGAATTGACCCGTCCCTTTTAAGCTTTCACTATTTACGATTTGTGGAGGCATCATTTCTTGATAACCATGTTCATCAACTTGATAATCCATCATAAAGTTTATCAGTGCGCGTTCTAATCTTGCACCTATACCTTTGTAAAATGCGAAACGACTTCCAGTGACTTTAGATGCTCGTTCAAAATCAACGATGTCTAAGTCTGTTGCGACATCCCAGTGAGGTTTTTCTTCAAAATCAAACTCACGAACATCCCCCCATTTACGTATTTCAACATTATCGTCTTCCGTTTCACCAACTGGAGTAGACTCATGAGGGATGTTTGGAATTGATAGCAATAGTTCGTTTAGCTTTTCCTCAACTTCTTTTAATTGATGGTCAATTTCTTTAATTCGATCTCCAACCTCACGCATTTCTTTTATGAGGTGATCCGCATCTTTTTTCTCTTTTTTCAGTTGCGAGATTTCTTTAGATACTTCATTTCGACGAGCTTTTAATTCTTCTGTCTCTTGAATGTATTGTCGTCTTTTTTGATCCCATTCTTGAAAATGATCCAGATCAGTTAAATCTTCGCCACGATGTGTTAGCTTTTCTTTTACTTCATCAAAATTTTGCCTTAAGTACTTTAAATCAAGCATGTTGATCCTCCTTTATGATTAATCCATTAAAAAAACTCGTCCCTGATGAAAGGGACGAGTTATATACCCGCGTTACCACCCTTGTTGAAGAAGCTGACACTTCTTCCAACTCGGAAGCTTTAACGGTGCTTGACCGGGATTAGCCTACTCGAAATCTTTCAGCTAACCTGCTCAGGGATGGATTCATAAACAGCTTATACTGGTTCACAGCGGCCACCAGCTCTCTGAAAAAAGCTTATTTATTACTAGTTCCCATCGATGCATTTCACTATTTGTATTATAATATAACCGTTTTTTTAATGGGCTGCAAGTTTTAACTTATATTTTTTTACCATTTCAATAAAATATTGGACTAAATGATGGTCGTCGGTTAACTCTGGATGAAATGCCGCTGCTAAATAATGCTTTTGTTGGGCAGCGACAATTTTTCCATCATAAGTCGCTAATACTTCTGTATCTTCTTTCACTTCTGCGATATAGGGTGCTCTAATAAAAACCGCTTCAAAATCGTCTGTTACACCTTTAATATTAAGCTTAGTCTCAAAGCTTTCTCGTTGTCTCCCAAAGGCATTGCGGGCGACCACCATATCCATTAATTTTAGATGTGCATCATCTTGACCTTGTATATTGGTTGCTAAAAGTATAAGACCTGCACAGGTTCCAAAAATCGGTTTGCCTGATTGACCAAATTGTTGTAAGGCTTCAAAAAAATCATAACGTTCAATCAAACGTCTCATCGTCGTACTTTCTCCACCAGGTAAAATCAGGCCGTCAACTTCTTGTAATTGTTCTTTCTTTTTGATGATTAACGCTTCATGGCCACAAGCTTCTATTGACTGCTTATGCTCTCTGAAAGCGCCTTGTAAGCCTAATACTCCAATTTTAAGCATGAGTATAACCCTTTCTATTCACTGCGATCTTGCATACGATCAGTATCTGTTAATGTCGACATTTCAATACCTGGCATAGCGGTACCTAACCCTTTAGATAATTTTCCAATTAATTCGTAATCATCATAATGGGTAGTCGCTTCTACAATCGATTTCGCAAATTTCTCAGGTTGATCAGATTTAAAGATTCCTGAACCTACGAATACTCCGTCTGCACCTAATTGCATCATTAAAGCTGCGTCTGCAGGTGTCGCAATTCCACCTGCTGCAAAGTTTACAACAGGGAGACGTCCACTCTCACGAATATCTAATAACACTTCATAAGAAGCACCGTTTTCTTTCGCATAGACCATTAGTTCATCTTCTGCCATATTCGATACTTCTTTGATTTGTTTTTGAACTTCACGCATATGACGAACGGCTTCCACGATATTGCCTGTTCCTGGTTCACCTTTCGTCCGTAACATAGATGCACCTTCACCAATTCGACGAACAGCTTCGCCTAAATTTCGGCATCCACATACAAATGGAACCGTGTAATCACGTTTATTGATGTGGTATAAATCATCTGCTGGTGTTAAAACTTCACTTTCATCAATGTAATCTACACCCATCGCTTCTAATACTCTCGCTTCTACAATATGACCGATACGGGCTTTTGCCATAACAGGAATAGAAACCGCATTCATGACTTCTTCAACAATGGTTGGATCAGCCATACGAGCTACTCCACCAGCAGCACGGATATCTGCTGGCACACGTTCTAACGCCATGACCGCTACTGCCCCTGCTTCTTCTGCAATTTTAGCTTGTTCTGCATTGACAACGTCCATAATAACGCCGCCTTTTTGCATTTCCGCCATGCCTCTTTTAACACGATCAGTACCGATATTACTCATTAAGAAACCCCCTAGAATTTTCTTTAATTAAATAACCCTTTAATGCTTTCAAATAGGTCAACGAAAAAATCTCCTACTGCTTGTAACATTAATACAAACCAGTTAGACTTTTCAACCCCATCCGATGTAACAAGCGGGACAGATACTTCTTCTCCATCAATTAAATGACCAAAATCTTCTTCTCCGTCATATGTTAAAACGACTTTTCCAACCTCAGTACCAGCTTCAAATGGCGCTTCGATTGTACCGTCCTCATTGAGCACGTCTTCATCAAATTCGTACACAACTGAATAATTTTCTTCTTCTCCATCTTTAATGATTTGTTGAAGATCTTCTCCTGCTTCTACTTGTACTGCTTTTTCTTTACCTTTTGCAACAGGTAAAGTTGATTCATCTTCAATTTGATGCCCTGCTTCAATTAAGGTAGCACTTTGAAAATTATTAAATCCATAATCTAATAATTTAGCTGTCTCTGTAAAACGTTTCTCAATACTATTGGTTCTCATAACAACAGAAATCAGGCGTTGTCCATCTCGTTCAGCTGTTCCTGTAAATGTATAACCAGCTAAATCTGTATGTCCTGTTTTAAGGCCATCAAGACCTTCATATGAAAACTGTTTAAAATTTTGACTGTCATGTTCTGGTAACATCCAGTTCCAGTTATCCATGGAATGTCCTTCAAATTTTTTATTCGGAATACTAGAAACATCTAATACTTCAGAGTAATCTTTAATTAAATGATAAGCTAATTTAGCTGTATCACGTGCTGACATTAGATTTTCACCTTCAGGATCTGTTCCTTCAGGATAGTTATCCCCTAATGATCCATTATTAAGACCTGTTGAGTTCACAAACTCATAATCTCTTAAGCCTAATTCCTCTGCTTTGGCGTTCATCATTTTTACAAATTCGCCTTCAGAACCTGCGATTAACTCAGCTAAAGCAATGGTTGTTGCATTATCAGAATAAATTACCATGGCGTCATATAAATCTTTTACAGTATAATCAACATTTTGACGAAGTCCTACACCTGAGAAATTATTATTAGCTGAAATACTATAAGCATAATCACTAATTTCAGTTGTTGTCTCCCAAGTAATATCACCATTATTAATGGCTTCTAATACTAAGTATTCCGTCATCATTTTCGTCATACTAGCAGGTGGTAATGAAATATCTGCTTCTTTAGCAAATAGCACTTCACCGGTTTCAAAATCAACTAAAATAGCTGATTCCGCTTCAACGTCAAACGAACTTGCCTGTGAAGCTAGAGGAGCTATATATAAAGAGCAAAATGCAAAAATAGCTATGATTGTCCATAATTTTAGTGTGTGATAACTTTTTTTCATGTGTGTCTTCCCCCATTAAATTTCTTTTACGTAATCATTATACATGATTTATAGGACGTTCTCATTGGTAATTTAGACAAATTAATTAAAATGCCATAAATGAGTCAGGATTCCTACTAAATCTACTAAAATTTGTTGTTACAACCAGTGTTTTCAACAGTAATAAAAAGGCTATTAACCAAAGGAATCCTTGGTTAATAGCCTTTCTAAGAATTTAAAATTTCCTCAATATATAAGTTTTGATTATGAAGTAAATGAATGATTTCTTCGCTTGATTCTTTTTTTACCATTGGTCGAGTAGGATGTTTATCATCAATAAACACGATTTCACCAATATCGTTATTCGTTAACCTTACTTTAGTTCCGTTTGAAAAATAAACAATAGATTGAACTAGTGCTTCTACCACTTTCATATCTAACTTTCCAAGTTGATCCTTCATCATCTCCTCAATCACTTTAAAAGGAGACTGTTTCTTACGGTAGTTTCTTTCAGAAGTCATAGCATGGAACATATCGCTAACAGCTATAATCTTAGCGTATGGATGTAATTTATCATTATGGATTCCTAATGGATATCCACTACCATCCAAGCGTTCATGATGCTGCAACACAGCCAATTTTATATTTTTACTTAAATAGGGTTCATGTTCAATCATTCTATAAGATAAAATAGGATGATTTTGAATTCTCTCATATTCAGCCTCTGACAACACATCATCTTTTTTATAAACATGGGACCCTTCTTTCACCATACCAGCATCACTTAGAAAAGCTGCTAAGGCTATTTGCATACGTTCTGATTTTTCATATTTAAGTTTATTAGCAATAAAAGCTGAGATGACTGCTATTGCGACCATGTGGTGATAATAATAATTTTGTTTTTCATTATAATGGTGTAATTCAAGAATACTTTTGATCGATTCTTCACCTTTTGCAACTAATGGTGAAATAAGTTGACGTATGTTATTTATATCTAATTGAGGGTGCTTTTCCCAGTTTTCAAACATTAACTTCGTTTCTTTTACAGCATGAACATAATAATCAAAAAATGCGTGACTTGACTGAGAGCGATCTTTAACCATCGTTTCTTCGTTCTCTACTTCATTAGGGTCCACTTCTTTAGCATCATAAGAATCTCCACTTACTAAGCGAGAAGCTACTTCAACATAAGGGACCTGAAAATCATTTAGTACTTTAATATGAATGGGTTCAATAACTGTATTTTTAGGTATAATTGGATAAACGGTTTTCCCCATCACATCTTTAATTAGTAGACAACCTGGAACTAAATCCTGTGGAAGAACTTTCATGTTATTCCCCTCTCCCCAAACTAAAGTTATATAAAGAAAACTCGCCTTAAAGACGAGTTTTCTTGATGCTAAATAACTGTTTTACTCTTCAGTTGTTTCATCTTCATTGGCTGATTCAGTTTCTATGTTCTCTTCGGATTCTTGGATCTCTTCATCTTCTTCAGGCTCTTCTTTTTCAACACGCGCCACGGTTGCAACTTCTTCTTGTTCTCCTAAACGAATCAGTTTAACACCTTGAGTGTTACGTCCTGTTTTTGAAATCGAGTCTGAAGACATTCTAATCAGAACTCCACTGGCCGTCATAAGGATGAGGTCTTCCTCACCTGTTACAGGTTTAACCGCTACAACATGGCCGTTTTTATCACTTAATTTACAAGTAATAATCCCTTTACCACCACGATTTTGAAGACGATACTCATCTTCTGGTGTTCGTTTACCATAACCTTTAGATGTAACCGTTAAGAGGTCAACATTTTTATTGATGATTTCCATCGATACAACTTCGTCACCTTCTTTTAAAGTGATTCCTTTAACACCTGAAGCTGTACGTCCCATCGAGCGAACATCACTCTCATGGAAGCGAATGAGCAATCCATTCTTCGTCGCAATCATCATATCTTTATCGCCATCGGTTAAACGAACAGAAATTAATTCATCATCTTCACGTAAATTAATAGCTCTTAATCCACCGCGTCTTATATTAGCAAAATTCTCTAACGATGTGCGTTTTGATAATCCATTTTTCGTTGTAAAGAAGAGGAACCAATCCGCATCGAACTCCTTGACGCTAATCACAGCATTGACCCACTCGTCCTTTTCAACTTGTAAGACGTTAACGATTGGAATCCCTTTGGCAGTACGGCTAAACTCAGGGATTTCATACCCTTTTGCTCGGTACACTTTACCCTTATTCGTAAAGAATAATAGTGTATCGTGGGTAGAGGTCGAAAGAAGATGTTCGACAAAGTCTTCATCATTCGTACCCATCCCCTGAATACCTCGACCGCCACGGCGTTGTGCACGGTAAGTGGCCGCTGGTAAACGTTTTATATAGCCTCGATGCGTTAAGCTGATAATGACCGTTTCTTCTGGAATTAAGTCTTCATCTTCAATGAAGTCTGTTCCACCAACTGTTATTTCAGTACGGCGTGTATCATTATACCTTTCTTTAATTTCGAGAAGCTCTTCTTTAATAATATCTAAAACTTTTTGTTCGTCTGCTAAAATAGCTTTTAACTCCGCAATTAATTCTTTAACTTCTTTGTAGTCGTTATCTATTTTTTCACGTTCTAAACCAGTTAAACGTTGCAAACGCATATCTAAAATGGCTTGCGCTTGCTTTTCAGATAATCCGAAGCGAGACATTAAGCCGTCACGTGCTTCATCTGTAGTTTGAGATTGGCGAATTAACTCAATGACTTCATCTAAATGATCAAGGGCAATCCTTAAACCTTCTAGAATATGAGCACGAGCTTCAGCTTTTTCAAGGTCATATTTAGTACGTCGAGTAATGATTTCTTTTTGGTGTTCTAAATAATATTCGAGTGTTTGTTTAATATTTAGAACTTGCGGTCTTCCGTTTACAAGAGCTAGCATGTTAATACCAAATGATGTTTGTAGTGATGTTTGTTTATATAAATTATTTAGAACCACATTGGCATTTGCATCACGACGTAATTCAATGACGATTCGTAACCCTTCACGGTCTGATTCGTCACGTAAGTCTGTAATACCTTCTATTTTCTTATCACGTACTAACTCTGCAATCTTCTCAATTAACCTAGCTTTATTAACTTGAAAAGGAATCTCAGTTACAATAATCGTTGTTTTACCATTCGATTTTTCAACAATGTCCGCTTTAGAGCGAATCGTAAGTGATCCTTTACCTGTCTCATAAGCTTGGCGGATACCACTTCTTCCTAAGATCATTCCACCAGTTGGAAAATCCGGACCATGTAAATAATAGGTCATTAAATCTTCTATGCTAATATCAGGATTTTCACTGACAGCTAATACCGCATCAATCACTTCCCCTAATTGATGTGGTGGAATATTAGTAGCCATACCAACCGCAATCCCTGAAGCGCCATTTACTAAAAGGTTCGGGAATTTCGCCGGTAGGACAACAGGTTCTTTCTCAGTGCCATCATAGTTATCATTATAATCTATTGTATTTTTATTAATATCACGAAGCAGTTCCATCGATATTTTCGACATTCTAGCTTCTGTATAACGCATCGCCGCAGCTGAATCACCATCGACAGAACCGAAGTTTCCGTGACCATCTACGAGCATATTACGGAAGTTAAAATCCTGTGCCATACGTACCATTGCTTCGTATACAGCAGAGTCACCGTGTGGGTGATACTTACCGATTACTTCACCAACAATACGTGCTGATTTCTTGTAAGCTTTATCCGCATGCATCCCTAAATCATGCATAGCATATAAAATACGTCTGTGTACAGGTTTTAAACCATCACGAACATCTGGTAGAGCACGTGAAACAATAACACTCATGGCATAATCTAAAAACGAAGTTCGCATTTCCTGGCTAATATTAATTTCTTCTACTTTTGGTCGTTGTTGATCCAACCGTCATTACCTCCCTAAATGGTAATGAGCGCAAAGCATACATTAATCATCATTTGCGCTCTTACCCTAACTTAGATATCTAAATTCTGAACGTATTGTGCATTCTGTTCGATAAAGTCACGTCGCGGTTCAACCTGATCTCCCATGAGCATTTCAAAGATTTCATCCGCATCCATCGCATCTTCTAAGTTAACTTGTAATAATGTTCTAGATTCCGGATTCATCGTTGTTTCCCATAACTGCTCTGGGTTCATCTCACCTAAACCTTTATAACGCTGAATATTTGGCTTCGGTGTAGCTGGAATTTCAGCTAAGATTTTGTCCATTTCTTTATCGTTATAAGCATAATAAATATTTTTACTTTGCTTTATTTGATATAAAGGTGGCTGTGCAATATAGACATATCCGCGCTCAATTAATGGACGCATATAACGGTAGAAGAAAGTTAATAATAACGTACGAATGTGAGCTCCATCGACATCCGCATCTGTCATAATGACAATTTTATGGTAACGAGCTTGCTCAATATCAAAGTCTTCTCCGATTCCTGTACCTAAGGCCGTAATCATCGCACGAATTTCATTATTAGATAAAATTTTATCTAAACGGGCTTTCTCTACGTTAATGATTTTACCTCTTAAAGGAAGGATCGCTTGAAAATGACGATCACGTCCCTGTTTAGCAGAACCTCCTGCAGAGTCACCCTCAACGATGTACATTTCACTAATAGCGGCATCTTTAGAGGCACAGTCGGCTAACTTTCCTGGTAAGCTAGAAACTTCTAAAGCACTTTTACGCCTTGTTACTTCTCGGGCTTTTTTAGCTGCAATTCGTGCTCGTGAAGCCATCAGACCTTTTTCTACAATCTGCTTAGCAATTTTAGGGTTTTCAATTAAGAACGTAGAAAATTTCTCAGAGAAAATTTGATCAGTAATTGTTCTAACTTCACTGTTTCCTAGCTTAGTTTTCGTTTGCCCTTCAAACTGGGGATCAGGATGTTTAACAGATATAATAGCCGTTAACCCCTCACGCACATCATCACCAATTAGGTTAGGGTCATTTTCTTTATATAAGTGATTTTTACGAGCATAATCATTAATCACACGGGTAAGAGCCGTTTTAAACCCACTTTCATGAGTTCCACCTTCTGCAGTGTGAATGTTGTTTGTAAACGAATAAATATTACTAGCAAACCCGTCGTTATACTGAATCGCAAATTCTACTGTAATATCATCTAATTCACTTTCACCATAAATCGGTTCATGTAATGTCTCACGCTTACGATTGAGGTGTTCAACGTATTCAGCAATTCCGCCTTCGTAATAGAAGTTTTCTGGCTCACTGTCTTCACGCTTATCCTCAATTGAAATTTTTAATTGTTTATTTAAATAAGCGAGTTCTCTTGTACGATGTAATAGTTGTTCGTATTCGAATTCTTGTGTTTCGGTGAAAATTTCTGGATCTGGTTTAAACGTTGTTTTGGTACCTGTAAGGTCAGTTTCTCCGATCACTTTTACCTCATCATCAGGAATTCCTCGTCTGTAACTTTGGTAATAAATCTTACCGTCACGATGAACGTACACCTCGCATTTTTCTGATAATGCATTAACAACTGAAGCCCCAACACCGTGCAATCCACCAGACACTTTATAAGTTCCGCTATCAAACTTACCGCCTGCGTGTAACACCGTCATAATGACTTCCAATGCTGGTTTGCCAGCTTTCTTATGCAAATCAACAGGAATTCCACGTCCATCATCTATTACGGTTATACTATTATCTTTTTCAATGATGATTTGAATATGATCACAGTAACCAGCTAATGCTTCATCAATACTGTTATCTACAATCTCCCAAACCAAATGGTGAAGACCTCTTCCACTCGTAGAACCGATATACATTCCCGGGCGTTTACGAACGGCTTCTAAACCTTCTAATACTTGTATCTGACTTGCACCATAATCGGTTTGTTCGTTTAAATTTTCTTCCATCGCCATGTTCTCACCTTCATTTTTTATTGAATTACTAGTATCGATCCTGACTAATCCTCAAGCTCATACGTATCTGTAATATCTTCCACCTTATCTAACTTGTAAGCTAGCTGAGCACGTCGATTTAACGTTGATACTGATAACGAACTAAAATATATATGATTAACGGTAATGACAATGGACTTAGCTTCTTCGTAAGAACTATCCGAGACATTACCTTTTTCTCGCTGCTTAAAAATCATCTCTTCAATAATCGATGAGGAGTGAAATAAATTATAATCAATTATAGAAACCACATCTTCAGATTGAATGACGTTCTCATCACCAATATGTATAAACATCGTTCATCCTCACCTTTCCTCAACTAAATAACCATTATGAATTGTAAATATTTCAGCTTGACTAATGGTATCATGGGCTATGCCATCTACACTTGTCGTTGTCACAAACGTCTGGACTTTCCCTTGAATGGTATTAAGTAAATGAGATTGTCTATAATCATCCAGCTCACTTAACACATCATCCAATAGAAGAATAGGATATTCTCCTACTTCTTCATAAATTAATTCAATTTCTGCTAGTTTAAGGGATAAAGCTGTTGTACGCTGCTGCCCCTGTGATCCAAATGTTTGTACATTTTTGTCGTTGACATAAAAAATTAAATCGTCTCGATGAGGTCCAACTAATGTTGTCCCTCTCTCGATTTCTTTCGATTCTATTTTGTTAAAATATTCCTCTAAAACTATTTTTATTTTTTCCGAATCCATATCTTCTGATACATCAACACTAGCATCGTAGTCAATATTTAACTGTTCATACCCTCTACTAATTCCTTCGTGAATAGGTTGAGCCCAATTACGGAGCTTTTGCAAAAATAAAAAACGCCTTTCTAGAATGATGGATGCATGATCAATCAATTGATCTGTATAAACTCTTAACATTGTAGGGTCAGCCTGTGGTTGACGTTGTAACTCTTTAAGTAAGGCGTTTCGCTCTTTTAATATTCGTTGATATTGACCTAAATGATAGATATAGATCGGCTGAGTTTGCCCAATTTCCATATCGAAAAACTTCCGCCGTTCTGAAGGGCTCCCTTTAACTAAATTAAGATCCTCTGGAGCGAACATCACGACATTCATCGCTCCAATGTATTCGCTCAGTCGTTTTTGTTCGATATGATTGAATTTAGCTTTTTTTCCTTTGTTTGAAAAAATCACTTCTAGAGGGAAGCTCTGATTCCGTTTAAAAACCCTTCCTTCTATTTTACCATACTCTGCATCCCATTGAATTAATTCTTTGTCTCTTGGTGTCCGATGAGATTTTGTAAAAGCTAATACATAGATCGCTTCCATTAGATTCGTTTTCCCTTGGGCATTTTCTCCAATAATGACATTAATTTTTTTGTCGAAGGAAACCGATAATTGATCGTAATTTCGGTAATGGGTAAGTGTAATTTCTTCGATATACATGAAGTGACTCCTCTGGATTTTCAACTTTACTACGTATTAATCATTAGATGTTGTTTGTCCAACTTGAAAAGTGCCGACACTCTCAATTTCGACAATGTCATTAACTTTAAGCTTTCGACCACGTCGATCATCTAATTCTCCGTTTACATACACATCAAATTCTTTAAGAAAAACTTTTGCCATACCGCCAGAATCAATGATATTTGCTAATTTTAAGAACTGTCCAAGTGTGATGTGATCGGTATCTATTTCGATAATTTCAGGCATTTTGTCACCTTCTTTTCCAACTTTCCGTCATATGTTTATTTTACTAAATTATTATCTTTAAGAAAAGCACCAGTAGACAAAGAACAGGACAGGGAAAGACTGAACCATCCTTTAGTTTTACCAATTGAAAAACTGATAATCATATACGTGTAACTTCACATGAACTTATCCACAAAAAGAAAAACTGAACGATGACTAAATCGATCGTTCAGTTCTTTTTTATTAACAATTTGGGTGAGCTAGTTGTTTATTAATTTTAATACGTTCTTACTGGAGTGATTAATTGTAAAATTTGTTCATCATCTTCTTCAGGGCGAATCACGAATGGACGCATTGCACCAGTAAAGTTAATCGATACTTGATCTGAATCAATAGCTTTTAATGCATCAATCATATATTTTGCATTAAACGAAATCTTTAAGTCTTCACCTTCGATAGAGTCCGTTTCTAATGTTTCCTCTACTTGTCCAACTTCTGGTGAGTGACTTGTAATCTGTAAAGTATTTTGACCTTTTGTAACTAGTTTAACGATATTATTACGATTATCTTTAGCTAAAAGACTAGCACGATCAATAGATTCAATTAATTCTTTTGAATCTACTTTGACGACTGTTTTGCTTTGATTTGGGATTAAGCGGGATGTTTCTGGATAATTCCCATCTAATAAACGAGATAAGAAGTATAAGTTCTTAGTTCTAAATAAAATTTGATTATCAGTCACACTTACTTGAATGGTTTCTTGTGTTTCATCTAGGATCTTGTTTAATTCACTTAAACTTTTACCTGGGATGACCACATTATTAAAGGTTAACTGTTCAGAGTCGTTCATCGTAATTTTTCTAGATGCTAGTCGGTGTGAATCGGTTGCGACTAATTCTAATAAGTCATTTTCTAGTTTTAAATGCACTCCGGTTAAAATGGGTCTTGTTTCAGAAACGGATACGGCAAAGTTCGTTTGGCGGATTAGCATTTTTAATAAATCGATTTGTAAGTCAAAACTATTATCCGTTTGTAAAACTGGAAGTTGTGGATATTCTTCAGCATCTTGACCGTTCAATTTAAATTCAGCATGTCCAGATTTGATTTGTAGATTTAGATCACTATCTACATTGATTTCGACTTGATGATCAGGTAGTTTACGAATAATCTCTGGTAAAAACTTAGCTTGAACAACAATTTGTCCTGGAACCATTTCATGGATATTAACAATTCCATCTTCTTCAACTGGAATGATGGATTCGATCGTAATATCTGAGTTACTTCCTGTTAATTTGACTCCTTGATCATTAGCCTCCAATTTAATTCCAGATAAAATGGGAATAGTCGTTTTTGAAGAAATAGCTTTCATGACATTTTGAATACTGTTCATTAACGGTTCACGTTCTATTAATATTTTCATAATGCCCTCCTAAAAACGGTAGTCATATATTTATTTATGTTTTATAAAATATCGTAATAATAGTAATAGGTCCTGTGAATTTGTGAATAACTCTATTTAACTTTCGTTTGCCAAGTTATTCACATGTGGATAAGCTGTTTATAAATGTGTACAACTTATCTACATGTTCACAACTTAATGAGATTTGATGGTTTCAATTAATTCATCAATTTCACGTTGAAGTTGTAAATCATTCGACATCATTTTAGAAATTTTTTCATGTGCGTGAATCACAGTAGTATGATCACGTCCTCCAAATTCCTCACCGATCTTAGGTAATGAGAAATCGGTTAACTCACGTGATAAATACATCGCAATTTGTCTTGGAAAAGCGATTGATTTAGTACGTTTCTTGGCTGCGAAATCTTCTATACGAACATGGTACTTTTCACCAATAACTTCTTGAATTCCCTTTATCGTAATTTCTTTAGGCTTACTATTTGGAATAATATCTTTTAAGGCATTAGCTGCTAAAGCCGCATCAATATCTTCATTAACTAAAGAAGAATAAGCGACTACTCTAATCAAGGCTCCTTCTAGTTCACGAATGTTGGTGTCGATTTGATTAGCGATATAAAGCATGACTTCATTAGGGATATCTAATCCATCGGCTTTTGCTTTTTTTCTAAGGATTGCAATACGAGTTTCTAAATCTGGTGGTGTAATATCTGTAATTAGGCCCCATTCAAAGCGAGAACGCAGTCGATCTTCTAAAGTTGGAATTTCTTTTGGTGGTCGATCACTGGATATGACAATTTGTTTGTTTTCCTCATGTAATGTATTAAACGTATGGAAAAATTCTTCTTGAGTTTGTTCTTTACCAGCTAAAAATTGAATATCATCTATTAACAGCACGTCTACATTACGATATTTGTTACGGAAGTCAATCGCTTTATTATCACGAATTGAATTAATAAACTCATTCGTAAATTTTTCAGAAGTTGTATAGACCACACTGGCAGAAGGATTATGCTCAAGAACATAATGGCCAATTGCATGCATTAAGTGTGTTTTACCTAAGCCAACTCCACCATAGATGAATAGGGGATTGTAGGCTTTTGCTGGTGCTTCTGCTACTGCTAGAGATGCAGCATGAGCAAAACGGTTTCCAGAACCAATGACGAATGTTTCAAACGTATATTTCGAGTTAAGCATCGTTTTAGAAGATTGGTGATCATTTTTTAATTGGTTCATTTTTTTAACCGGTTGTTTAAGAGGTTCATCCAGATCTTCTGTTTCTGGAATGATGAATTTAGGTTGTAATTCAGCTCCAGTAATGTCGTAAATTGTAGAAGAGATTAATTTAGAATAGCTGTTTTCTAGCCAATCTCTCGCAAATTCATTTGGAGCTGCGATAATAATTTGATCATTTTCTATATATTTAGCCTCAGTTGATTTCAACCAAGTATCAAAGCTAGGTTTACTGACTTTTTTCTCTATCTCAGCCAAAGCCTTTGTCCATATTTCAGATATATTCTCCAACTAGTTCACTCCCTTAGTTCTAAACTCCCTTTAGAGGCCAAAATAAAAAAACACACATGTGGATAATGATAGGCAGAGCTATCAAGGTATATGTACAAATATCGACAAAATCCACAAATATGTGCATAACAAGTTAAACAGGATGTGATTAACTATCCACAAACTATTCACAACCTGTGGAAAAACATATTAAGCAAAACCACTTATCCACTTGTTGAACAACATTATCATAGCAGAAAATGACTTTTAATTCAATGGTTTGAAAAACTTATCCACACCTGTAACAAAGCTGTATAAAAATATTGTCCACAAGTGTAGAATTTGTGGGTTATTTGTCGAAAAGGTGTGTGGATAATTAATAATCAAAAAGTAAGTGTTCATGAGGGTTGTGGATAAAAATATGTCTTGTGTTATAATGGAGTTTGGATTACAATGAAATATGCGTTGCTGATTTGACAACAAAGGTAACATTTTATATACTAATTTGGACTGTTTTTTGAAGGAATGAAAGACAACGTGTATAGATCTTCAGGAGGTGTTAATAATGAAACGCACATACCAACCAAATAAACGTAAAAGAAATAAAGTTCACGGATTCCGTGCTAGAATGAAAACGAAAAATGGACGTAATGTTCTAGCTCGTCGTCGTAAAAAAGGAAGAAAGAAACTTTCTGCTTAGGCCACTGAAACCATATCAGTGGTCTTTTTTCACTTTATAGATTCAATAAAGTTGTGTAATCCTATTGATATAGCTCGTAGAAGAATGGATGAAATGGTTATGAAGAAAGAATATCGAATTAAAAAGAATGAAGAGTTTCAAAAAATACTCACACATGGTCATTCATTTGCGAATCGTCAACTGGTTCTATATTTTTATGAAAAAAAGGACCAAGCTCACTTTCGTGTTGGCTTATCCGTTGGGAAAAAGATCGGGAATGCCGTTAAAAGAAATGAAGTGAAGCGATATTTAAGACATGCATTAATTGAATTAGAAGATGAAATTAAGCCGAATTTTGATTTAATTATTATTGCTAGAAAACCAACAAGTGATATGGGTTTTTTTGAAATAAAAAAGAGTTTAAGTCATGTTTTAAAACGATCTAACATGTTTCGTCAATAAATGATTGAATTTCTTATGGTAAAAGATATAGAAGAAGTGCTAAAATACTTAATAGAGTTTAATAAACCTTACAAACCATTATAATGTTAGTAGTTTGTCGATTTGTTAGGAGGAAATAGAGAGTGCGCAAAAAGATTATACTTGTTATAGCGTTAATAGGCATAGCGGTTTTTTTATCCGGTTGTATGGATGTAAACCAAGACCTTACTCAGGATACTAAAGAAGGGGTTTGGGAAGAGTTTTTTGTATGGCCGTTAATTACGTTAATTGAATTTATTGCAGAAGGTATTTTCAATCATGGATACGGATTAGCGATTATTATTGTGACTGTATTACTTCGTACATTAATCCTTCCATTAAATATTAAACAATTAAAATCATCTCAGGCAATGCAATTATTGCAGCCAGAGATTCAGAAGTTAAGAGAAAAATATTCTTCTAAAGACCAACAGACACAACAGAAATTACAGCAAGAAACGATGGCGTTATTCCAAAAACATGGTGTTAACCCATTGGCTGGATGTTTACCGATCATAGCACAAATGCCAATCTTAATTGCATTCTATCATGCGATTGTAAGATTCCCACCGATTAGAGAATATGATTTCTTATGGTTCTCATTAGGTGAACCAAGTATTATTCTGGCCATCATCACAATGGCAACGACTTTTATTCAGCAGAAAATTATGATGGCTGGGCAACCAGCTAGTGTGAACCCACAAATGCAAGTTATGTTATACTTATTACCATTAATGATTGGTGGTTTTGCATTATTCTTCCCATCAGCATTAGCACTTTACTGGGTAGTAGGTAACTTATTCATGATCGTTCAAACCATTTTTATTCGTCGTCCAATGATGAAACAATTTGAAGAACAACAAAAAAATGGGGGATCTAAAAAGTGAGAGAAATAACGGCTAGTGGTCAAACAGTTGAAGAAGCTAAAGAGAATGCGCTTCGTCAATTAGGCCTTACAGAAGATCAAGTTAACTTAGAAGTGATTGATGAGGGAAAAAAAGGTTTGTTAGGAATCTTTGGATCCAAACGTGCTTACGTTAAAGTCCAAGAAAAGATTGACTTAGCTAAAATTGGACAACAATTCTTACAAAGTGTTTCTCTTGAAATGGGAGTAGAGGTCGACGTGAAAGTTCATAACAATGACGATGAACTTGTATTTGAACTCGTTGGCGAAAAAATTGGTTTACTCATCGGTAAGAGAGGACAAACTTTAAATGCATTACAATACTTAACGCATTTAGCGGTGAATAAAGTAGATGCATCACAATATGTAACAGTTGTTGTAGACGCTGAGAATTATCGTGAAAGACGAAATGAAACGTTGCATCAATTAGCTGAAAAGTTGGCGAGTAAGGCCGTTCGAACAGGCGAAGATGTTAAAATTGAACCAATGCCTTCATTTGAGCGTAAAATCATTCATACAGCTTTACATGACCACGACAGCGTTACAACTCACTCAGAAGGAAAAGATCCTAATCGATATATCGTGATTAAACCGAATAAATAATGAATCAAAGGCCTTCCGTTAAGGGAGGTCTTTTTAAATGGAAGTGATCTTAGAAAGTTTATTATCTAATTTTTGAGTTTTATTATCCATTTTTGAAGTTTATTATCCAAATCCAAGAATTTATTATCTAAATTTCAAATTTTATTATCTATTTTTTAAATTTTATTATCTAAATAGAACATTTTATTAGAAATTACTCTTTATTATTATCTAATTGTCGTCACTAGATTTGTAACCAGTAGAAATGGTCCTTGAATCCTTGGTAGAAGGCGAGTAAAAGCTCATTTCTATGGAAATATTTAGCCGTATATTTAGCTTTTCTTTTTACTTGAAATATGTTATTGTTTTAAGTTAGGAAATTATGCAATCAATTTCCTGTAAAATAAGCCTTGAAAGGGGTGAAGGTTATGGAACAAGATACAATTGCTGCGATTTCAACGCCGATTGGAGAAGGTGCAATTGCCATTGTTAGATTAAGTGGGGATGATGCATTTTCAATTGCTAATCGAGTGTTTAAAGGTAAAGATTTAAATGAAGTGGATTCACACACAATTCACTACGGCAATATTATGGATCCAAAAACGGATGAGTTAGTCGAAGAAGTGATGATTACGGTTATGAAAGGTCCTAAAACCTTCACCCGTGAAGATATAATAGAAATTAACTGTCACGGTGGAATGGTTTCAGTTAACCGTGTTCTTCAATTAGTGTTAAGAGAGGGAGCTCGTCTAGCAGAGCCAGGAGAGTTTACAAAACGAGCTTTCTTAAATGGCCGTATCGATCTTTCTCAAGCTGAAGCGGTCATGGACCTTATCCGTGCTAAAACGGATCGAGCTATGAATGTCGCCCTCAAACAAATGGACGGTCGTTTATCTCAATTAATCCGACAATTACGTCAAGAATTGATTGAGACGGTTGCTCATGTTGAGGTGAATATAGATTATCCAGAGTATGATGATGTTGAAGAAATGACGCATGATATGTTGATTGAAAAAGCATCTCATGTTCAAAAAGAAGTTCAAAAGATTCTTCAAACAGCTAAACAAGGGAAAATATTAAGAGAAGGGATTGCAACGGCGATCATTGGTCGTCCAAACGTTGGAAAATCCTCTTTACTCAATAAATTAGCACATGAAAATAAAGCCATTGTAACGGAGATTCCAGGAACGACTCGTGACGTCATTGAGGAATACGTCAATGTGAGAGGTGTCCCATTACGTTTAATTGATACAGCGGGAATTCGTGAGACAGAAGATATCGTTGAAAAAATTGGGGTCGATCGTTCTCGCCAAGCTTTAAAAGAAGCAGACTTAATCTTACTAGTATTAAACGGTCATGAAGAGTTTACGAAAGAAGATGCTGAATTATTTGAAGCGGCAGAAGGAATGGACGTCATTGTTCTTGTGAATAAGACGGACTTAGAACAAAACATTGATATGAGTGCTGTAAAAGAAGCAGCTAATGGTGCTCCAGTCGTTACAACTTCACTTCTACAAGAACAAGGTGTAGATGAATTAGAAGAAGCGATTGCAAACACGTTTTTTGATGGTGAATTAGAATCAGCTGATTTAACGTATGTATCGAACGTTCGTCATATTCAGTTACTCGAACAAGCGGAATCAGCTTTAGATGATGCGTTAAATGGTATTGAATCAGGAATGCCATTAGATTTAGTTCAAATTGATATTACGAGAACGTGGGAGTTATTAGGAGAGATTATTGGAGATAATGTTCATGAATCATTAATCGATCAGTTATTCTCCCAATTCTGTCTCGGTAAATAAAACGTTGAAGATTAAAATTATAAGGAGGTAATAAAGATGTATAATGCAGGCCAATACGATGTCATTGTCATTGGTGCTGGTCACGCTGGCGTCGAAGCTGGATTAGCTTCAGCTAAACGCGGTGCCAAAACGTTAATGCTGACCCTTAACCTTGATTTAATTGCATTTATGCCATGTAACCCATCAGTCGGTGGACCAGCCAAAGGTGTCGTTGTACGTGAAATCGATGCTCTTGGTGGTCAAATGGGTAAAACAATAGATAAAACGCATATTCAAATGCGTCTTCTCAATACAAGTAAAGGTCCAGCTGTTCGTGCATTACGTGCACAAGCAGATAAAGTTCTTTACCAACAAGAAATGAAAAAAGTAATTGAAAACCAAGAAAACTTAACGCTTCGCCAAGGAATGGTGGATGAATTAATCGTTGAAGATGGTGTTGTAAAAGGAGTCCTTACTGAAACTAAAGCAGCTTACTACGCACCAACCGTGATTGTAACAACAGGTACGTTTATGCGAGGAAAAGTATTAATCGGAGACATTGAATACGAAAGTGGACCGAACAACCAACGTGCGACGGTTAAGCTGTCTGAACAACTAGAAGAGCTTGGCTTTGATATCGTTCGTTTTAAAACGGGAACACCACCACGTGTTAATAGTCATACGATTGATTATTCTAAAACAGAAATTCAACCAGGTGATGAAGAGCCACGTGCATTCTCTTACGAAACGACAGAGTATATTACAGATCAAATTCCTTGCTGGTTAACGTATACTGGTGAATTCACACACCAAATCATTGATGAGAACCTATCTCGTTCAGCGATGTATTCAGGTGCAGAACGCGGTACAGGGCCGAGATACTGCCCATCAATTGAAGATAAAATTGTACGTTTTAACGACAAACCACGTCACCAAATTTTCCTAGAACCAGAAGGCCGAAATACAGAAGAAGTATACGTTCAAGGTCTATCCACATCTCTACCTGAAGATGTTCAAAAGCGTCTACTTGAGACCATTCCAGGTCTTGAAAAAGCTGAAATGATGCGTGCAGGATATGCCATTGAATATGATGCCATTGTTCCAACTCAACTATGGCCAACACTGGAAACAAAGAAAGTCGAAGGACTATTCACAGCAGGTCAAATAAATGGAACATCTGGTTATGAGGAAGCTGCAGGTCAAGGTATTATGGCGGGTATTAATGCAGCTGCAAAAGCACTCGGCAAAGAATCATTAATTCTTGACCGTTCACAAGCATATATCGGTGTCTTAATTGATGACTTAGTTACAAAAGGAACAAACGAACCTTATCGTTTACTAACATCACGTGCTGAGTATCGTCTATTACTACGTCACGATAATGCTGACCTTCGTCTAACGGACCTTGGTTATCAATATGGTTTAATTCCTGAAGAACGTTATGAACGTTTTAATACGAAAAAACAATTAATTGAAGCTGAGGTTAAACGACTAAAATCTCATATCATTAAGCCGACTCAAGAGGTACAACAACTAATTGAAAAATTAGGCGGCTCACCACTTAAAGATGGTGTTAGAGCATCTGACTTACTTCGCCGTCCAGAAGTGAAGTATGATCATATTAAACAACTTGTACCGAGCGAGGAAGACCTTCCAAATGATGTAGAAGAACAGGTTGAAATTATCGTTAAGTATGAAGGGTATATCGAAAAATCCATGCAACAAGTTGAAAAAATGCGTAAGATGGAAAACAAACGTATTCCGGATCATATTGATTATGATGATATTCAAGGTATTGCTACTGAAGCGAAGGAAAAGCTAAAGAAAGTACGTCCATTATCAGTAGGGCAAGCCTCTCGTATTTCTGGGGTAAACCCATCAGATATTTCCATTTTATTAGTGTATATTGAACAAGGACTTCGATCAAAAGCTTCTAACGAATAGAGGATGTTTATGGATACAACAGTCTTTTATAATGAATTAAATAATCGTGGTATTCAACTAACAGACCAACAACTTAAACAGTTTGAGACTTATTATGAGGTTTTAGTTGACTGGAACCAAAAAATGAATTTAACAGCCATCACAAATCGAGAAGAAGTTTATTTAAAACACTTCTATGATTCGATTTCAGCTGCATTTTATTTCGATTTTAATCAAATCGATCAAGTGTGCGACGTTGGGGCTGGAGCGGGATTTCCTTCAATCCCGCTCAAAATTACATACCCACATTTAAATGTAACCATTGTCGATTCACTTCAAAAACGAATTACATTTTTGAACCATTTAGCCGATCAACTCAATTTATCAGGAGTAGCTTTTTATCATGATCGAGCTGAGACCTTTGGTAAGAATAAAAAGTTTAGAGAAACTTATGATGTCGTCATGGCTCGCGCTGTTGCAAGAACGTCTGTATTAAGTGAATTATGTTTACCACTAGTAAAAGTGGGCGGTCAATTTATCATGATGAAGGCTGCAAAATTTGAGGAAGAAAAAGAACAAGGTGAATTGGCTGTTAAAACGTTAGGTGGAGAATGGAATGACATTCATTCATTTAATTTACCAATTGAAAATAGTGAACGAAATATTGTAATCATCGATAAAAAACGCAAGACACCTAAGAAATACCCAAGAAAGCCTGGTACGCCAAATAAAGATCCAATTGAGTAAAAAACATTGTCGTATATTTAAGGATTTTGACGTAAAGTTAACTCTAGTATTCTATAAAATTCACTTCTACCAATGATAAGTTTATGGTAAAATAGGGATAGTGAATCACAACATATACTAGTCATACTAATGATAGAAATGTAATGTTTCACGTGAAACATTACATTTTTTAAGATGTAAAAATTACATAAACCATATGGATTCATTGAATTTTGAAGGTGGGTGCCTAAATGAGTTCGTTAAGTAAGTTATTCGGTAAGAGCGAACCGAAAAATGATTCAACCGAGGAAAACTATAACAACGAAATAGTTGAACTGCCGGTCAAAGATATTCAACCTAATCAGTATCAACCCCGCACTATTTTCGACGACAAAAAAATAGAAGAATTAGCTCAAACCATTCGAACACATGGGATGATTCAGCCAATTGTCGTAAGAAATCTTGAAGGTGAGTCAGGTTATGAACTCATCGCTGGTGAAAGAAGGTGGCGTGCTGTTCAAACCTTAGAGTGGGAGACGATTCCTGCGATTGTTAAGGATATGACAGACACGCAAACGGCTTCAGTTGCTTTAATTGAGAACCTCCAGCGTGAAGAGTTAACGGTTATTGAAGAGGCGATAGCTTATGACCAGTTATTACAAATACATGGGTTAACTCAAGAAGCACTTGCACAGCGCTTAGGTAAAAGCCAATCAACAATTGCAAACAAATTAAGATTACTTAAATTACCGAGTGTTGTTCAACAATCGATCCTAAATAAAGAGATTACGGAGAGACACGCTCGTGCTCTAATAGGTTTGAAAGATCCAGAAATACAAGAACAAGTATTAGCTATTATTATTGATAAACATTTAAATGTTAAACAAACTGAAGAACATGTCCAACAGATTTTAAACCCTGAAGAAAAACCGAAAAAGAAGAAAAAACCTCAGGTTAAAGGGGTTAATAAAGACGTAAGAATCGCTTTGAATACAATTAAACAGTCCTTGAGTATGGTTAAAGACACAGGTATGGATGTGGAAACAGAAGAAAGTGACTCAGATGATTTTTACGAAATTAAAATAAAAATACCAAAAAAATAGATAGAAGTAACTATGATTCCCATCTTAATTTCGAAGATGGGGCTTTTTTTCTACTATATTTATCTAACATTTCTATAGTTAACGTGATAAAATAATATTATTGAAAACTTTTAGATTGGGCAGGTGACATTATGGGGAAAGTCATTGCCATTGCAAATCAGAAAGGTGGAGTTGGTAAGACAACAACAGCTGTGAATCTCAGCGCATGCCTTGCAAATGAAGGTAATAAAGTCTTACTAATTGATATCGACCCACAAGGAAATGCAACAAGTGGCATTGGAATAAATAAAGGCGATATGTCCTCGTGTATATATGATGTTTTAATTGAAGAGGAAGATCCAAAAGCAGTATGTGTATCATCAAATATTCCTAATTTAGATGCAATTCCAGCTACGATTCAATTAGCTGGTTCAGAAATAGAGTTAGTCCCTACGATTTCGAGGGAGTTACGACTACGTAAATCACTAGAAAATATTCGGGAAGACTATGATTATATTATTATTGATTGTCCTCCTTCATTAGGATTGCTAACCTTAAACGCATTAACTGCAGCAGACAGTGTCATTATCCCTGTTCAGTGTGAATATTATGCGCTTGAAGGGTTAAGTCAGTTACTCAATACCGTTCGATTAGTTCAAAAACGTCTAAATCAAGACCTAACGATAGAAGGCGTTTTACTAACAATGTTAGATGCAAGAACAAACTTAGGTATTCAGGTGATTGAAGAAGTGAAAAAATACTTCCAAGATAAAGTGTTTAACGCAATTGTTCCAAGAAATATACGTCTTGGAGAGGCACCTAGTCATGGTGAACCGATCATTACATATGATCCGAAATCGAAAGGTGCAGAAATATATTCCGAGTTAGCGAAGGAAGTGATGGCAAATGGCCAGAGGGTTGGGTAAAGGTTTAGAAGAGCTTTTTGGAGTTGAAGAAGAAAGCGTACAAGAACTACCCATTGATCAAATACGTCCAAACCCTTACCAACCTAGAAAAAACTTCGAAGCTGATGCAATTGAAGAGCTGAAAGATTCGATCATGCAATACGGAATATTACAACCAATTATTGTCCGTAAAGCAATTAAAGGCTTTGAAATTGTAGTTGGGGAAAGACGTTTTCGTGCTTCAAAAGAAGGTGGATTAAAGACCATTCCAGCAGTTGTCCGCGAACTTACGGACGAACAAATGATGGAATTAGCTTTACTAGAAAACCTTCAACGTGAAGATTTAAGTCCAATGGAAGAAGCAGAAGCTTATGAACGATTAATTCACGAATTAAACATTAAACAAGACGAATTAGCCAAAAGGTTAGGGAAAAGTCGCCCGCACATTGCTAACATGATGCGCCTGTTATCACTCCCTGAAAAAATTCGAGCTATGATCAATAGTAAAGAATTAACGATGGGACATGGACGAGCCTTGTTAGCTCTTAAAGAAGAAGATGAGATGCTTCTTGTTGCTGATAAAATCCGAAAAGAACACCTTAACGTTCGCCAAGTTGAGAAACTTATTACTCAGCTTAATGAAAAGAAAAAGAAGAAAAAGAAAACGACGAAAAAAGATGTCTTTATTTCATCCAAAGAAGCAGAATTACGCGACTTCTTTGGGACGAGTGTGAACATCCAACAAGGTAAGAAAAAGGGTAAAATCGAAATCGAGTATTTTGATCAAAGTGATTTGAACCGAATACTTGAATTAATAACGAGTAAGTAGTGAACTCGCCGTCATGGCGAGTTTTCTTTACAATAAATAGCTTTAAAATGTTTCACGTGAAACATTTTATTTTACATACTTGAAAATTAAGTTAGGATGGTTCGTTTTGGCATTAACAGGGGTAATCGTTAACGGGGTTTGTATATTAATAGGGACGTTGTTAGGGTTATTTTTTACTAAGATTCCAGAAAGAATAAAAGACACGATTATGAGTGGTATTGGCTTAACTGTCATTTTAATTGGTTTATCGATGGCCTTTGCATCTGATCGGGTTATAGTCGTACTATTAAGCTTAGTTTCAGGGGCCATTATTGGTGAGGGGATCGATTTAGATGAAAAATTAAATCGTCTAGGATCCCACATAGAAGTAAAATTTAAAAAGCCAGGTCAAGAATCTCGAATTGCAGAAGGTTTTGTGACGGCTTCATTAATATTTGTGATAGGTGCGATGGCAGTCGTTGGAGCTTTAGATAGTGGTTTAAGAGGGGATCACGGTATCCTATTTACCAAGTCTATCATTGATGGGTTTGTCGCCTTAGTGTTAACGACGACGATGGGGTTTGGTGTTGTGTTCTCAGCTATACCAGTTGTGTTATATGAAGGTGGGATCGCACTTTTTGCAACACAAATTAATGAATGGTTACCAGAAAACATCTTAGATTTATTTATAGAAGATATGACAGCGACTGGTGGATTATTAATCTTTGCCATAGGGTTAAATTTACTCAAAATAACAGAAATAAGAGTTGCAAACCTTTTGCCAAGCCTTGTCACAGTTGGATTCGTTCTATATATTTATACGCAGATTCAAGGCTGGTTAACCTAATAAGGTAATGATTAGTCTCAAATTCCGATCAAAGGTGGAGAAAATTGTATGAATGGTTGGATCATTTATAATGGAGCATTAAAATTTAAAAAGTTCCACCTATTAGTTGAAAGCTTAGTAGCAGAATCGAAGAAGAAAGGGATTCAATTAGAAGCCATTCCTAATAGTGAACTATTGCCAATGTTTCATTCTGATGGCACACAAGGTTTAAAAAGTCTTAGGTCTCTTAATGAACCTGACTTTATCATTTTTTGGGATAAAGATATTTATTTAGCTAAGCATTTAGAAGCGATGGGGTATCGCTTATTTAATCGAAGAGTAGCGATTGAGAATTGTGATCATAAGGCTTACATGCACTTACAGATGGCTCAAGATACTATCCGAGTCCCTAAGACGATCGTTGGCCCTTTTACGTTCCATCAGCATGAGCTATCAGGTGAGTATATCGATTATATATTTGAAGAATTAGGCTCTGAAGTTATTTTAAAAGAAGTATTTGGTTCATTTGGTATGCAAGTATATAAATTTAATAACAAAGAAGATTTAATTCATAAAATGAAAGAATTAGATGGTCGGGATTTTATATTACAAGAACCAATTAAATCATCTTTTGGAAGAGATATTAGGGTGACGATTATTGGTAATCAAGTAATAGGCGGAATGAAAAGGGAGTTTGCCACCGATTTTCGTGCCAATATTACATTGGGCGGACGAGGAGAGTTAGTAGAGTTAACTGAAGAACAAGAGAAATTGGCGTTAAAAGCACATCGTTCATTAGGTTTAGACTTTAGTGGAGTTGATTTACTATTTGATGAGGATGATCGACCTATTGTCTGTGAGGTCAACTCAAATGTGAATTATTTAAGTTTTGAACAGGTGTCAGGAGTCAATGTCAGTCGTTTGCTATTAGATTATATTGTGGGTGAAATGCCATGAATGGATTATTGATTTATAATAAAGCAGATTATAAGAAGAATAGTGATTATGTCAAATGGATTCAAGATATGGCTGCTCAGTTTGGGATGAAAATAGAATTAGTCTTTAGTGACGATTTTTATCAGCATGGTTATGAAAAATATGATCAAATACAATTTGCTATAAACCGTACTCGAGACTATCATTTATCTTTAATACTAGAATTGAATCATGTAAGAGTCTTTAATCAATCAACAATCACTCTTCTTGGGAATAATAAATTGGCCGCCTATCGCCATGCTAAGGAGCAAAACATCAAGTATCCTCCAGTGCGATTAGATTGGACGAATCAGGATCAAATAATCTCTAAACCAGTTGATGGACATGGGGGAGAAGGGGTTCAAAGGTTAAGTGAATTAAAGGTTTCAGATTTTAAGAATCGTATACAACAAACCTTATTAACAAATTTAATGGGTGATATAAGGTTTTATGTGATTAATAATCAAATTATCCAGGCTATAATACGGAAAAATGATGGTGGATTATTGTTTAACTATAGTCAAAATAACACTTGTGAGATCTTTGAATACACCCATGAACATCACCAATTAGTTCATCAGTTTTTACATGGATTAAAAGCTGATTATGTGGGGGTAGATTTTTTCCTGACTGATGAAGGAGAGTTAATATTTAACGAGCTTGAAGATGTTGTTGGAAGTAGAATGTTAAGCGATTTAGGTATTAATAATACAACGGAACTATTCTTAACACATATTATGAATCAATTAAAAGGAGCCTAATAAAATCTATTGGGCTCCTTTTAATTTAAATATAGAGGATTGTTGTTTTAAATGAGTATCAGCGTAATACAAGGCTTGTGCAATTTGTTTAGCCATATGCATGACCACTGAAAGTCTTGTGTTTTGTAAAATACTGAACTCCATAAAACCACTTACATTGACATAACCTTTGATATACAAATCACCAATAGGTGGTAGGTCTTTTTTGACTGCTGCACCAGGCGAAAGAGAACCGATTCCAACATCGACCGTTTTAACTTTTGGCATGGTAGATAAAGCGGCATCGACTGCAATTATATAAGGGTGGTCATATTGGTTATGAATATTTAAAATTGTTTCTTCTAAGTTTTTGGCATGAACCGGCTCATCAATGGTTCCATAGACTTGAAGTTTCATAAGTGGCTTATAATTCAAATAGTGGCCAACGAGTGGACCTAGACTATCACCCGTAGATCGATCAGTGCCAATGCATAAAACGATAATAGGTTGATCATGAGGAACATTATTTTGAATAAAATGAAATAAGTTTTTAGCAAAAAGCTGCTCCTTTGTATGTAGATTCATAGAGTTTTGATTACAGTTAATAGAAGTCATACTTCATACCCCTTGTACATATTTTTACTAGTATATGGCGTATCGTTTAAAGATATACATAAGGGGTTGAAGGGATGCTTGGAGGATTAAAATGGATAGGGTTAATTGTGGCAACTATGATTGGTGCTGGATATGCCTCCGGTCGAGAAATTTGGGAGTTTTTTGGGCATGAAAGTGGACTAGCCATTTTATTATTTATGATGATGTTCATCATCAGTTGTATTGTTGTATTAACGATCAGTTATGAACTTAAAACAGAACATTACTTACCCGTTTTACAAACATTAGTTGGAAAGAAGTTCGCCAACTTCTATGATTGGGGCGTTCTACTATATTTATTTACGATGCTATTCGTCATGATCTCAGGTAGTGGTGCAACGGTTCATATCCTAGAATTGCCTTATTTCTTAGGTGTTATATTAATGATTGTGTTATTGTTAGCTGTTATTCCTTATGGTATGGATGGCATTGTATCGATTAATCGGTTTCTTTTACCTATGTTAATCATCGGCTTGGCCGTTGTTTTGATAATTTTTATATATCGAGAAAATGTACCATATATTTATAATCTGTATGAACAATCTAATTGGGCTTCAGCCATTCCATTTACGTCACTGAATGTTGTCCCACTCGTTGCGGTTATTGGAGCCATTGGGAAGGAAATTAAGACTAAGAAAGAAATATATGTGGCCAGTATCGGAAGTGGACTTATTTTAGGTGTGATCTCGTATCTATATAATATCAGTTTAATTCATGTATCGGATCAGTTATTCTTTTATGAAATTCCGTTGTTTGCGATTTTAAATGGTTATCCAATCCAGATGTTCTTTTTCATGTCTGTTTTGTTATGGTTCGCCATTTATACAACAGCGATTACGAGTTTATTTGGTCTTATTGCTCGCGTTAAAGAATATTTTAAGTGGAGTAAAGGCGTTGTTGGAGTATTAATTATTTGTGCTGCCGTTCCCTTTACGCTTGTTGGTTTCTCAAATTTGATTAGCTATTTATACCCCTTATATGGTCTTATAAATATTTACGTATTAGCCATGATTTTATTGTTTCCTATTATAAGACGAGCCAATCAAGGGAAAATTTGATAAAATAGAAGAGAAAACGGTCTAGAAAGAAAGGGATGGTGACTATGGTTGAGCAAAACTACGATTTAAATGATATCGTTGAGATGAAAAAACCCCATCCATGTGGTTCAAATGAGTGGAAAATCATTCGTATGGGAATGGATATTCGGATAAAATGCCAAGGATGCAATCATAGTGTTTTAGTACCTAGAAAAAAGTTTGAAAAAAAACTAAAAAAAATTATTAAAAAAGCAAGTTAAAAAATTGTTTCACGTGAAACAATTTTTGATTTTCTTCATGTTTTTTGAATAAACAGAGGCAAAAGTGCCTTTGTTTTTTTATTTTCTCTATAACTTGTGTTTTTATCTTCTAATATCTATAATTGTTATGGACTAATCTTGTTAGGTTGGGTACGGAATTGAAGGAGTGTAAATTATGTCATTAACTGCAGGAATCGTTGGGTTACCAAACGTCGGTAAATCAACGTTGTTTAACGCGATTACACAAGCTGGTGCACTATCAGCTAACTATCCATTCGCGACTATAGATCCTAATGTAGGAATTGTTGAGGTGCCGGATCATCGTTTGCAAAAGCTTACGGAAATGGTGAACCCGAAAAAAACAATTCCAACATCATTTGAATTCACAGATATTGCAGGAATTGTTGAAGGTGCGAGTAAGGGTGAAGGGTTAGGAAACCAGTTCTTATCTCACATTAGACAAGTCGATGCAATATGCCATGTGGTACGTTGCTTTGAAGACGAAAATATAACGCATGTGTCTGGTAGAGTGGATCCAATTTCAGACATTGAAACGATTAATTTAGAGTTAATTTTAGCGGACCTAGAGACCATTATGAAACGCTATGATAAAGTAGCGAAATTGGCTAAACAAAAAGTGAAAGATGCAGTATTTGAATTTGAAATTTTAGAGAAATTAAAAGAGGCTTTTGAAAACGAACAGCCTGCGCGTGCATTAGAGTTTACAAAAGAACAAGAAAAGTATGTGAAGCAGTTACATTTATTAACGATTAAGCCAATTTTATATGTGGCAAACGTTGGGGAAGACGAGTTGTTAGATGTTGATCACAATGAAAATGTCCAAAAAGTAAAAGACTATGCTGCAAACGAGGGAGCAGAAGTTATTGTCGTTTGTGCAAAAGTAGAATCCGAAATCGCCGAACTAGAAGGTGAAGAAAAAGAAGAGTTTCTACAAGAGTTAGGCATAGAGGAGTCAGGATTAGACCAGCTAATCAAAGCTTCATATAATATGTTAGGCTTGGCAACTTACTTTACGGCTGGTGAACAAGAAGTAAGAGCTTGGACATTCCGTAAAGGGATGACGGCGCCGCAAACAGCTGGAATTATCCATACAGATTTTGAGCGAGGATTTATTCGAGCTGAGACGGTATCCTATAATGATTTAGTAGAAGCTGGTTCGATGGCAAAGGCTAGAGATTTGGGTAAAGTTCGTTTAGAAGGAAAGGAATACATCGTTCAAGATGGCGATGTCATCCATTTCCGTTTTAACGTTTAATCATAAAGGGTCAAAAATAATAGTTGTTTGTTTGAAGGGTTTTTGATATAATACTTTATTGTGAGTAATTAGGTTTACTCCTTGCTCCATATAAAATATGGGGCCGTAAAGTCCAAGAGGAGGTGAAGACGGATGACTAAATACGAAATCATGTATATCATCCGCCCAGATATCGAAGAAGAAGCTCGCAAAGCTGAAATTGAGCGTCTTCACAACGTGTTAACGAATAATGGCGCGGAGATTACGAATGTTGATGAAATGGGTCAACGTCGTCTAGCATACGAAATTAACGATTACCGTGATGGTTACTATGTTGTTGTTAATTTTTCAGGCGACTCTGTAGCGGTTGATGAATTCAGTCGTAAAGCGAAGTTCTCAGACGATGTACTTCGTCATATGGCAATTCGCGAAGACGATCAATAAGGAGTGTTTGATGTGTTAAACAGAGTAGTATTAGTAGGAAGATTAACCAAAGACCCTGATTTACGTTACACCCCAAATGGAGTGGCTGTTGCGAACTTTACAGTAGCTGTCAATCGTCCTTTCTCTAATCAGCAAGGAAACCGTGAAGCAGACTTCATTAACTGTGTTATTTGGAGACGCCAAGCAGAAAACCTTGCGAATTATATGAAGAAGGGTAGCATGATCGGTGTTGATGGCCGCATTCAGACACGTAGTTTTGATGGGCAAGACGGAAAACGAGTTTTCATAACAGAAGTTGTGGCTGAAAGCGTTCAGTTTTTAGAGTCTAAAGGGTCATCTCAAGGTGGACAAAACATGCAAGGAAGTCCAGCTCCAAACACATCAAACCAAGGATCATCAAACCAAAATCAAAGTGGATTTGGACAGTCTCAACAAGAAGACAACAATCCATTTGAAAATAGCGGTGAACCGGTAGACTTATCAGATGACGATCTACCATTTTAATCAAACATTGTAATCAAAGGAGGGTTATCACATGGCACGTCGTGGACGTAAGCGTAGAAAAGTGTGTTACTTCAAATCGAATGGTATTACACACATCGACTATAAAGATGTTGATCTACTAAGACGTTTCGTTTCAGAACGTGGTAAAATTTTACCTCGTCGTGTAACAGGAACATCTGCTAAATATCAACGTAAATTAACTAAAGCAATTAAACGCGCTAGACAAATGGCTTTATTACCATATGTTAGCGAATAATGATATGTAAGAGGTAATGCTTAACGCATTGCCTCTTTTTTATATTAAGAAAATTTCCCCTGAGGCGGAGTAAGAAGTAAATGGAGAATCCTACACCCAAGCTTGAAAAGCAAAGACTTAAAATTATACACCTACACTTATTACATGTTCTGTTAAACCACTCTAAACAGTCCATCTTTCACCCATACAAATTAATTATTAATTAGTACCTTGCATTGTACAGTAGTTGGTGGTATATTTATTTTGCAGGTACTAATTTTATTTCAGTACTATATAATATATAGTAGTTAGAAAAATCGGAGGTTGTCTACCATGAATATCCAATTTAAAAAAGGAGCGCTAGAGTTATGTGTCCTTGCTTTGCTAAATAAGCAAGATCATTACGGCTATGAACTCGTTAAGAAAATATCAGATCGAATCGCAATATCTGAAGGATCTGTATACCCCTTATTGAGAAGACTGAAAAAGGAAGAATACTTTACGACTTATTTGCAAGAATCTCAAGAAGGACCATCACGTAAGTATTATCAGTTAACGGATAAAGGAAGAGATCATCTAAATGATTTGCTCAAGGAATGGGAGCATTTCTCTGAAGGGGTAAATCATATTATTGAGGAAGGTGTTAGTCATGAATAAGAAGGAATTTCTCACTAGTTTAGAAACTAGGCTAAAAAAGCTTTCTAACGAAGAAAGAGAAGATATATTACAGGACTTCAGTGAACACTTTGAAGTTGGAAAAGCGGAAGGTAAAACAGAAGAAGAAATCGCTCATTCACTAGGGTCACCTGGTCAAATTGGTAAAGAGATATTAGCTAGTTACTATGTCGATAAAGTTGAAACTTCATCATCAACAACGAATATATTTAAAGCGGTTTGGGCGGTCATTGGATTAAGCTTCTTTAATTTAGTTATTGTACTAGGGCCATTTATCGCTTTAGTAAGCTTGATTGTGGCAGGATGGGCAATAGGGGCATCATTTGTAGTTTCTCCGATTTTATTCTTAATTAATATAGCTGTATTCCCTGATGCTTTTATGTTATTTGATTTGTTTTTCTCTATAACATTATGTGGACTGGGGTTATTACTGATTGTCGGCATGCTATATGTGTCACGTATATCGATTAAAGGTTTTGTGAAGTATCTGAACTATAATGTAAATCTTGTTAAAGGTGGAATGAACTCATGAACATAAAGAGAGTGAAGGTGCTAGCTATTGTGTTAATAGTCGTAGGTGGAATCGGTAGTCTACTTACTTACCGCTTTTATGAACCAACTACTCTTGCTGTTACAAAGGAACTTGAAGACGCTCATATAAACACTATTGAAATAGATGCCAATAATGAAAAAGTAGAAATTATACCTACAACTGATCCTACCCCAAAGGTTGAATTAACAGGTAAAGAAAATGAGCACACTAAGAGTGAACTAATTGTAGAAGAAAATGACCAGACTCTATCGATTCAGACAGAGAATAAAATGAGAAAATGGTTTAACTTTAATTTCTTTCAATTATCACGAACATTAACTGTCTATTTACCTGAAAAAGAATATGAACGTTTAGAAGTGGATGTAAGGAATGGAAAGATCCAAGCGAATGATTTAGTGATCCATGATGTCAAGGTAACAAGTAATAATGGGAAAGTAGAGCTTGGAAATATCATTGCCGATTCTTATGATCTTAGAACTAGTAATGGAAAAATTGATCTTGAAAATCTTGATGGAGAATTGAAGGTGAAGGCAAATAACGGAAAAATATCCTTAGTTACAGAGGATCTAGATCGAAATATGGACTTAGAAACTCATAATGGAAAAATAGATATTCAAACTGAGAACGAGCCGACAAATGTTATTTTTGATACTTCTGTGAATAATGGTCGTGTGAAGCTATTTGGTGACGATGATTATAATAAAGTCATAGGTGATGGAGATAACATTATTAGATTACGTACGAATAATGGAAGTATTACTGTAACCCAATAATGAAATCTTAAAGGAGTGAACTTGAGCCAGTTCACTCCTTTATTTTTAGTTTAGGTTCTTTTTGGTAATAAATCTTTCTCTATAAGGTGTTCGAAATCAGCTCAGTTTTTCTTATGCTTTTCATATGATTGAACATAAATATGATGTAAAATAATAATATTAGGTGACATAGATTAGTTTTAAAGTTAGAGGTGCGAGTAAATCATGAATTCGTCAAGTGCAACTAAAGATGGTTTGATGTATGGAGCTATATATATAGTATTGTTATTTGCAACTTTTTTTGTACCCGTATTAAGTATTGTTATAATGTTCGTACTACCATTACCATTTATACTTTTTGCTTACAAATATGAGATTAAAACTACGATGATAATGTTTGTCTTAACTCTCTTGGTTAGCTCATTATTCTTATTTTATTTATCCATTCCAATTACGCTTTTTATGGCATTAGGTGGAATGGCGATTGGATATGCACTTAGACAGAAACGGACATCCTATGAAACATTAGCGTTGGGTACGGTAGGTTACTCAGTAGGTTTAGCTCTCGTTTATGTCTTAAGTCAATTCTTGTTCCAAGTGAATTGGTCTCAAGAGATACAAAATGCGGTTGATGAAAGCTTACAAACGTTTATGTCTTTATATGATCAAGTTGGTGAACTATCCGAACAAGAAATTGAGCTATATCGTGAACAGATGTATTTAATGGTTTATAAAATTCCAGCTGGTATTGTAATATTTGGGTTAGCTTTCGCCTGGATTACACAATGGATTAGTCACAAAATCATTCATAAAATAGAAGGACAATCCATTAAATTTCCACCGTTTAGAGAATTTACATTACCAACTTCTTTAATTTGGTATTATTTTATTGGAATTGTGTTAATGTTAATTTTTCCTTCACCGGAAGACTCATTATATTTAGTTGCGGAGAATTTATCGACTTTAGCTGGCGTGTTATTAGCAATCCAGGGTCTGTCATTTGTCTTTTTCTTTACGCACTATAAGAAGTGGCCAAGATTTATTCCAATAATTGTTATCGTGTTAATTGTCTTACAACCATTATTACTCCTTTATCCATTGAGAATATTAGGTATAATTGACTTAGGTTTGCAACTAAGAGATCGGCTAACGAAGAAAAAATAAGTCGATCGATTGGGAGATGAGTTCATTTATGAATGACGTTAAGGAACTAACGGAAAACAAGAGTATATGGCTGCTTTACGTATTGGCTGGTATATTAACAACTATTGTATTCTATTATCAGTGGTTAATTGGTACAGTGTTAGCAGTTGTATTAGCTGTGATTGTTTATTTCACATATAGGACAGAAACATTAAATAAGCAACGAACTGAAAATTATATATCTACATTATCTTATCGTGTCAAAAAGGTAGGAGAAGAGGCATTGCTGAACATGCCTTTTGGAATCCTCCTTTTTAATGAGGAAAATCAAATCGAATGGGCCAATCCATTTATTAATGATTTTTTTGATCCTGAACAATCATTGATCGGCGAATCATTAGAAGATTTATCTGAAAGTCTTGAAGTGGCAGTTAAAGATGGTGATGAAGAGAAGTGGATCACCCTAGGGGATAAACGTTTTCAAGCCATAATTAAATCTGAAGAACGTTTAATTTATCTGTTTGATCGAACAGAACAAATTGAGTTACAAAATCAATATGATAATGAACGTGCAGTATTAGGCGTGATCTTTTTAGATAACTATGAAGAGCTAACACAAGCGATGGATGATACATCTAAAAGCCATTTAAACTCAGAGGTGACATCCATTCTTAACAACTGGTCTAATGATTACGGGATCTATTTAAAACGAACCTCACAAGAGCGCTTTATTGCGGTTATGAATAAAGAAATCTTAACTCATCTTGAAAAATCTAAGTTTGAAATACTGGATGAAGTTAGAGAATTAATTTCAGATCAAAATGTTCCATTAACGTTAAGTATCGGGATAGGAAGAGGATCATCGGACCTGCCCGAACTTGGAGATTTAGCACAGTCTAGTCTCGACCTAGCATTAGGACGCGGTGGAGATCAAGTGGCCATCAAGGATGAAACAGGCCGCGTTAAATTCTATGGTGGGAAGACGAACCCAATGGAAAAACGAACCCGTGTGCGTGCACGCGTTATTTCTCATGCCTTAAGAGAATTAGTAAGAGAAAGTGAAAAAGTACTCATCATGGGTCACCAGACGCCTGACATGGACTCGATTGGATCGTCCATTGGAATTTTGAAATTGGCTCAACAAAATGGGAAAAAAGGGTACGTTGTTTTTGACCCAGATGGCGTCAATACAGGTGTACAACGCTTGATGGATCGAATTGGAGAAAATGAGTCACTTAGCGAGTGGTTCATTACACCTGACGATTCTTTAGACATCGTGACAAAGGATACATTAATTGTTGTAGTTGATACGCATAAACCATCAATGGTTATGGAAGAACGTTTGTTGAATAAGACAGAGCATATTGTCGTGATTGACCATCACCGAAGAGGTGAAGAGTTCATTGAACAGCCGACACTTGTTTATATGGAGCCTTATGCATCGTCAACGGCTGAACTCGTAACAGAACTCTTAGAGTATCAAGATGGACCGTTAAAACTCGATGTTTTAGAAGCTACTTCTTTACTAGCTGGTATCACAGTTGATACGAAGTCATTTACATTAAGAACTGGATCGCGCACATTTGATGCGGCATCCTATTTACGTTCTAAAGGCGCGGATACCGTACTTGTACAAAATTTATTAAAAGAAGATTTAGATGTTTATGTAAGGCGAAGCGAACTGGTTAAGAATGCGACCGTTTATCGTGAAGGTGTCGCTATTGCTAAAGGCTTAGAAGGTGAAGACTACGGAGCCATTATCATTGCTCAAGCGGCCGATACGTTATTGACCATGAGTAATGTCAAAGCATCATTTGTCATCGCGAAACGACAAGATGGTAAAATAGGGGTAAGTGCTCGTTCACTTGGAGAAATCAATGTTCAAGTGATTATGGAAAAAATGAACGGGGGTGGCCATTTAACCAATGCGGCCACACAGCTTGAAGATACCACTCTAGAACAAGTAGAAGAACAACTTAGAGGTATTATTGAGGAATACTTTGAAGGAGGGGACGAATCATGAAGGTCATTTTCATAAAAGATGTAAAAGGTAAAGGTAAAAAAGGGGAAGTTAAAAACGTCTCTGAAGGTTACGCACGTAACTACTTATTAAAAAATAATCTAGCTGTCGAAGCGACAAAAGGAAATTTAAAACAGCTAGAAGGTCAAAAACAGAAAGAGAAAGAAAAAGAGCAAGAAATTCTTCATGAAGCGAAGAAACTTAAAGATCAATTAGAGGATATGACAGTAGAGTTAACAGCTAAATCAGGAGATGGCGGTCGACTATTCGGCTCCGTTACAAGTAAACACATTGCAGATGAATTAAAGAAGAAGCATGATATTAAAATAGATAAACGAAAAATTGAATTGGATGAACCAATTCGTAACTTAGGCTTCACGAATGTTCCCGTAAAACTACATCCAGATGTAACAGCAACATTGAGAGTACATGTAAAAGAAGCTTAGTGGAATTGTTCCGCGTTGAAGGGGGAACCGGATGTGACAGATATGGTATTACAAGATCATACACCGCCACATAATATTGAGGCTGAACAGTCAGTGTTAGGGGCTATATTTTTACAGCCTAATGCCATTGTCTCAGCCTCTGAAATATTAGAGCCTGATGATTTTTACCGAGTTAATCATCAACGAATTTTTGAAGTGATGATTCGTTTAACAGATAAGGGTGAACCGATTGATTTAGTCACGGTCACAAATGAATTAAGAGAAATGGATGTATTAGAAGAAGTTGGGGGTGTCACTTATTTAACAGATTTAGCCGAATCTGTCCCAACCGCAGCTAATCTAGAATATTACGCTAAGATTGTGGAAGAAAAGTCAGTCCTTCGCCGTATTATATCGACAGCAACGGGAATTGTAACGAAGTCATATGAAGAAAAAGACGAACTCTCTGAAATCATTGATTATGCTGAGAAATCCATCCTAGATGTTTCTCAACAAAAAGCATCTGGTAAGTTTCGTAATATAAAAGATGTATTAATCAATGTATATGACAATATTGAACAGTTACATCACCAAAGTGAAGAAGTGACTGGAGTTCCAACAGGATTTAAGGATTTAGATCACATTACATCAGGTTTCCAAAAAAACGACTTAATTATAATCGCAGCTCGTCCTTCTGTTGGTAAGACAGCATTTGCCCTTAATATTGCACAAAACGTAGCTATACATGCACAAGAAAACTGTGCCATCTTCAGTCTAGAGATGGGAGCGGAGCAGTTGGTCATGCGTATGTTATGTGCAGAAGGGAACATTGATGCGCAACGATTAAGGACAGGCAGTCTTCAAGAAGAGGACTGGGGTAAATTAACCATGGCGATGGGAAGTTTATCGGATGCAGGAATCTACATCGACGATACACCAGGTGTTAAAATAAGCGAAATTCGTTCAAAATGCCGTCGTCTAAAGCAGGAATCTGGTTTAGGCATGGTATTAATTGATTATTTACAATTAATCCAGGGAAGCGGCTCTAGTCGTGAGAACAGACAACAAGAAGTATCTGAGATCTCGCGTCAGCTAAAAGCTTTAGCACGTGAATTAGAAGTTCCTGTTATAGCCTTATCGCAGTTATCACGTGGTGTGGAACAACGACAAGATAAACGCCCGATTATGTCTGATATTCGTGAATCAGGAAGTATCGAGCAGGATGCCGATATTATCGGTTTCTTATACAGAGACGACTACTATAATGATGATACAGAAAAAGAAAACATCATTGAAATCATTATTGCTAAACAAAGAAATGGTCCAATTGGGACAGTTGAATTAGCCTTTGTTAAAGAATATAACAAGTTCGTTGACTTAGATCGAAAATATAATGAAGCGGATATACCGCCAGCTTAAAAACTCCTCATTTTTGAGGAGTTTTTTTATATTATGAGAAAGTATAAACTTGGCGAAAGAAGTGCCTTATTTAGCGAAACCATCTATGAAATCGGCGAAACCTTTTTCAAGTTTGGCGAGAATCATAATTAAATTGGCGAGAGTTAATTAAAAATTAGCGAAACGTCTTTACAAATCGGCGAAACGAACCCCTCTGGTACATAAAGATTTCTTCTACTTTTTCTCCCGTTAAAACCGTCTCATCACTTACAGGTTTTCTTATATTAAAAAGGTGTTTGTATAAAAATAAGGGATTAATAAAGGATAATAGAGATCATGTATTAAAGGAAAACACGTATGAAAACACAAAAAGATATAATAATGTTCGTAAATTCATTGATTGCTATATCATTTACTGATAGAATATTTTTGTGCTTAAGTTATTTCTTAATATTTAGGAGGTCCTCATATGACAACAGCAGTAATAATCGGGACACAGTGGGGCGATGAAGGTAAAGGTAAAATTACAGACTTTCTCGCTAGACAAGCAAACGTCATCGCACGCTATCAAGGTGGAGACAATGCTGGTCATACAATCCAGTTTAAAAATGAAACATATAAATTACACTTGATTCCATCAGGTATTTTTAATTCTGATAAAGTATGTATTTTAGGTAATGGTATGGTTATTAACCCTAAAAAATTACTAGAAGAAATGAACTACGTTAAAGAAAACGGTATGTCTGTTGAACATTTAAGAATTAGCAGTCGTGCCCATGTAATCATGCCTTATCACATGGAGCTTGATCGATTACAAGAAGAGTCAAAAGGTAAAGAGAAGCAAATCGGTACGACGAAGAAAGGGATTGGCCCAGCATATTCGGATAAAATTAATCGAATGGGAATTAGAATGGCGGATCTATTAGAACCAGATACGTTAAAAGAGAAAATTGATCAACAAGTTGAAGAGAAAAACATTTGGTTTGAGAAGGTATATAATCAAGATCCAATAGATGCAGAGCAAGTTTTACAAGAGTATCTTGAATATGGAGAAGCTTTAAAGCCATATATCCTTGATACATCTTTAGAATTAGAAAAAGCAATTGAAAATCATCAACATATCCTTTTTGAGGGTGCTCAAGGGGTTATGTTAGATATAGATCAAGGAACATATCCTTATGTTACATCATCGAATACATCGGCGGCAGGTGTCGCGACAGGAAGTGGGATTGGTCCTAATAAAATTAATAAAGTTGTGGGTGTATCTAAGGCTTATACAACTCGTGTTGGTGATGGTCCATTTCCAACTGAATTACATGATGAAATTGGGGAACAAATCCGTCGAGTCGGTCATGAATATGGGACAACAACAGGTCGTGCAAGACGTGTGGGTTGGTTCGATACAGTGGTAGTGAATCATGCGAAACGAGTAAGTGGTTTAACGGATTTATCATTAAATTGCTTGGATGTATTAAGCGGTTTAGAGACATTGAAGATTTGTGTAGGTTACAAAGTGAATGGTGAAGTGATTCAATACTATCCAGCAAGCTCCAAAGAATTGAAGGATTGCCAGCCTATTTATGAAGAATTACCAGGGTGGAACGAGGATATAACACAAGTGAGAAGTTACGATGAACTTCCTGAAAACGCTCAGAAATACATTCAACGCATTGAAGAGCTTATTGGCGTTCGAGTATCCATCTTTTCTGTTGGTCCAGACCGTGAACAAACAATTGTTCAAAACGAAATTTATTCATAATATTAAGGTAAGATCAGCATCCCTTACAGTAAGAGATGCTGATCCTTTAATTATTAGAATAATTAAACTTTAAGCTTTTAAAAAGAAAAATTTAAAAGAAGCTTGTCAAAGAGACGACCTTTTGGTAATATTAACGCTGTCCGCAATTATTGGTCCGGTAGTTCAGTTGGTTAGAATGCCTGCCTGTCACGCAGGAGGTCGCGGGTTCGAGTCCCGTCCGGACCGCCATTTTTATTTTGCATGTAGCTTTGTGAGAACGTATATTTCTCTGAGTGAAATTTTCGCAATTTAATTTATCCATACTTGGCTCGGTAGCTCAGTCGGTAGAGCAACGGACTGAAAATCCGTGTGTCGGCGGTTCGATTCCGTCCCGAGCCACCATTTATTAACACAGTGATCCTGTGTTTTTTCTTTTATTGTCAGATTTCTACAATTTTATATTACAAAAGGATTACAAAAGGCTCATTAGTTCAGAATTTTCAAAAATAAAAAGTGTATATTTACGCTTTTAGTAGAATTATAATCATTATGATTTCAAGATTTTTCTAGATTCTATACAAGTTGTTTACAATATGTAAACAAAGGTTTATTTTAATTATTCTATTATGGTAGATTTATATGTATATACGAGAAGTGTGTCAGTTTTATACTATATATTAATAGATAGATTGTGGATTTTGGAGGATATTGTCGTGAAACAGTTAATGGGGAGATTTAAGGATAGCGTAAAGCGTTTTCGGAATGTATCTATTCTAAAGATGACGCTGCTTATAACTTGTTTAGGCATGGGAGTTGCTTTTGGAACTGTTTATGCCGATTCGTTAGACGAAAGTTTTGTAGAAGTACATCATGTTTATGTTGACTCTGAATATGTAGGAACAGTCAAGGATAAAGAAGAAGTTGAAAGTTTTATAGAAACTAAAGAAGAAGAAGCTGAAAGTGAATATGATGGTGTCGACTTAACGCCAGAACAAAAAGTGACTTACATTAGTGAAGTCGTTTTTACACCGAGTGATGAGGCAGACTTAGTACTTGACCAATTAGAAGATAACTTAACATTTAATGCTACAGCTATTAAGCTTCAAATGAAGGATCAAGTGATTGGTTATGTAAATGATTTAGAAACTGCGAATAAAGCCATTAATAATGTAGTCAATAAATATCTACCAGATGAATTGGATCAGGAGATTGAATTTCTAAAAATGGAAGATGACGAAATCGTATCTCCAATTTTAAGTCACCTCCCTTCAGGTGAAGCGAATCAGTCAGAAAGTGATGAAGAAGATGAAGAAGAACCGACACTCCGTTTAGAAGATGGATCAGTTGTTTTAGATATTGGATTGACCGAGAATATGATAGTTGTAAAAGAAGGGGTTGACCCTACTAAACTACTAACTGTAGAACAATTACAAAAGATGCTTGAACGCGGTACAAAAGGAGAAACAGTACATACCATTCAAGAGAGTGAGGTTCTAAGTCAAGTTGCATCAAAGTATGATTTGTCTTATGAAGAACTGCTTGATATGAACCCAGATTTAGATGAAGATTCAGTCGTACAGATTGGTCAAGAGGTTAAAGTCGAAGCAGATCAACCATTTATTAATGTCAGTTATACCGTAGAAAAATCAGAAGAAGAATCGATTAACTATAAGACGGTAACTAAGAATACGAAAACATTGGATAAAGGTGAATCTAAAGTTGACCAAGAAGGTAAAAAAGGTGTTAAGGAAATCACTTATCGTGTAACAACAAAGAATAATGAAGTGATTAAGAAAGAAAAGATTGACGAAGAAGTAATTAAAGAACCTCAAGATGAAATCATTCTAAAAGGTACTAGAGAAGTCCCATCAAAAGGAACGGGATCTTTAGCGAAACCAACTGTTGGTGGTTTTATTACGAGCCATATGGGGCCTCGTTGGGGTAGTTACCATAAAGGGATCGATATTTCAGGTGTAAGTAATCGAACAATCAAAGCAGCAGACAATGGTGTTGTAACGTTTGCAGGCAGTGATGGAGCATATGGAAATAAAATTATTATCGATCATAAAAACGGATTAAAAACCGTTTACGCTCATTTAAGTAGCATTAGTGTAAGCAATGGTCAAACAGTCAAACAAGGACAACAAATAGGTGTCATGGGAAGCACCGGTAGTTCCACTGGAACACACTTACACTTTGAAGTTATAAAAAATGGTTCACAGGTAAATCCAACTAATTATGTAAGTTACTAAAACCAAACCTCTAGCTTGAGTGAGCTAGAGGTTTTCTACTTCTTAAAATGAGAATGAGTCACAATATGAATAAAACATTGCTAAATAAGACATTTAACTTGTTTTGTTGTAGAATAATATTTAAGGTAAACTAACTGAATAAAGGTAGGTGTATACCGTAATGAGTTATAAAGTATTAGTAGTAGATGATGAAGAACCAATTGCGGATATTTTAAAATACAATCTAGAAAATGAAGGATATGAAGTAGTCGTTGCTAATGATGGCAATGAAGCGATTGAATTAACGAAAAAAGAAGAACCAGATATTATATTATTGGATATTATGCTACCAGAAAAAGACGGTATGGAAGTTTGTCGTGAAATTAGAAAAGACTTTCAAATGCCAATTATTATGTTAACTGCTAAAGATTCAGAAATTGATAAAGTATTAGGGCTTGAACTTGGAGCAGACGACTATGTGACCAAACCGTTTAGTAAACGTGAAGTCGCTGCAAGGGTGAAAGCTAATTTAAGACGTATGAGTGCGAGTGAACAAAATCAAAACACGTCTTCTACACCAAATATAAAAGTTGGTGCTCTTGAAATTAACCGTGAAAATTATTCAGTTACACGTAATGGAGAACTGATTGATCTAACTCACCGTGAGTTTGAATTACTCCTATACTTGGCCAAGCATTTAGAACAAGTGATGACACGTGAGCACTTATTAGAAACGGTCTGGGGCTATGACTATTATGGTGACGTTAGAACAGTAGACGTTACGATTCGCCGTTTAAGAGAGAAGATTGAAGAGAACCCAAGTAATCCAAATTGGATTGTGACTAGGAGAGGTGTCGGGTACTATATGAGGAACCCTGAACAGGAGTAGATAATTTATGCGTGCCTTTTGGGGATTTTTTAAATCCATTCAATTAAAAATGATCACCGTATACATCTTACTAATCTTAATTACGATTCAAGTTATAGGGACCTATTTTGCTCAACAATTAGAGGCAGAGCTTAAAGAAAACTTTACTGAGTCGATTAATGACCGTGTCGAGTTATTAACCTATAATTTGAGTCAAGCTTTCATGATGGATAGTGAAAGGCCAGAGGAAGCTCCTTCATTAGAGAGTGATGTTCAAACGATTATTAATGATTTTACATCTGATGAAATAAACGTTATCGAAGTCATCGACACAAATAACCACGTACTTGGAACGACCAACCCTTTAGAACGAGGGAATGTAGGGAAGAAAACAACCGAAACTCGAATTCAACAAGCGCTTTCTGGTAATACAGAAGAAAAGATCATGTATAACAGAGAAAATGGTCACCGTACTTTAGTTGTGTCATCTCCGATCTTTAAAAGTGAAAATTCAGATGAAATCGTAGGAGCTATAAGACTTGAAGCATCGTTAGAGAGTGTATACGGCCAGATGAATGAAATCATTCGGATTTTCGCAAATGGTACGGTTTTATCTATTACAGTTTCGGCTCTCCTAGGAATACTGGTTGCTAGAACGATTACTAAACCCATTACTGAAATGCGTAAACAAGCGAAGGTAATGGGGCAGGGTGACTATTCCCAAAAAGTTAATGTATATGGAACAGATGAAATTGGGCAACTAGCCGAAACGTTTAATGAATTAAATGATAAAATTAAAATAGCTCAAGCTTCAACAGAAGGTGAGAGGCGTAAATTAAGTTTAGTCTTAACAAATATGACTGATGGAGTCATTGCAACAGATCAAAATGGACAAGTCATTCTTATGAATCCACCAGCTGAACGATTATTAAAAATGAACCAAAGAACCGCTGAAGGGGCTTCATTAGTTGAGTTGATTGATATCGATGATGATGTCTCTGATATTAATGACTTAAAAGATATGAGAAGTACGATCTTGGATTTATCAGAAGGCGACCAATTATTATTAGTGCGAGCTAATTTTTCTGAAGTCCAAGATGAAAACAATGAAATGAGCGGTATTATTACAGTTCTTAGTGATGTGACTGAACAAGAAAAAATTGAACGAGAACGCCGAGACTTTGTTGCTAATGTATCACACGAACTGAGAACGCCACTAACAACAATGAGAAGCTATTTAGAAGCTTTAACTGAAGGAAACACGTGGAAAGATGAGAACATCGCCCCTAAATTCTTATCTGTCACACAAAATGAGACAGAACGTATGATTAGGCTTGTAAATGATTTACTCCAATTATCAAAAATGGATAACAAAGACTATCAGTTACACAAAGAACGAGTTAATTATACCGATTTTATTCACCATGTCGTGGATCGTTTTGAGTTAAATCTAAAAGAAGATATTACGATTACAAGAGATATTCCTAATCGGAATTACTATGTTTGGATTGATAAAGATAAAATCATTCAAGTACTAGATAATATTATTTCAAATGCTATTAAGTATTCTCCAGAAGGTGGAGAAATTATTGTTCAAGTAGTAGAAGAAAAACATCAGTTATTGACTAAAATCTCTGACGAAGGGGTAGGAATACCTGAAAAGAACTTAGATAAGATTTTTGACCGCTTTTATCGAGTAGATAAAGCGCGTTCAAGACAACTAGGTGGGACAGGTTTAGGCTTAGCCATAGCTAAAGAGTTAATAGAAGCACATGATGGAGAGGTTTGGGCTAATAGTAAAGAACATGAAGGCACAACGATTACATTTAGATTACCTCTCATGCAGAAGAAGCGGGGGCATCGTAAATGATTGAACAAATTAAATCGGTCGTCCTATTTCTGTTAGTCGCATCTAGTTTACTATTAACCTATGCCCTTTGGACTTATCAACCAGATTTTGAACCTATTGAACAAACAGAATATATAACTCAGTCAAAACTTGATGGAGAAGAAAAATCAGTCCGAGAAGTTGTTTTTCCTAATCAAATTATTATACACGACTACCAGACTCATAAACGATTAGAAAGTAAGCAAGATGAGAAGGATTTCTATGAGGAATTTTTAAATTGGGACTTTTCATCTCTTACCATACCGACTTCTAACCATTATGTGTTAGAACAATATATGCAACAAACCGAACTTGAACAATGGGAGAGTAAAAACCAGTACCAAAGTATTGAAATTCAATATCCTGTTAGTATTCCAATGGATATGATCAATTATATGTATTCTGTGAATACAGAAAATCAAAATTATTCTCAGTCATTTAATAAAGTATTCCTACATTTACAAGATAGCACAAAAGAAATAAAGGTTGCGTTTGTTTCAGATGAAGAAGGTGAAAGTGATGTACTTGTAGGAGAAATTCAGTCATCAAGTGCTTATCAGCGGTTGGAAGAACTTATTAATCAACAAGATGACATGGTATATTTAAAAGGGTTTGAATTTAAAGAGGGTCAAACCATCTATTTACCTACAGAAGAAATAGCAATGAATGGATATACATTGTTAACTGAAAGCTTCGATGCAGCCACAATGGTCAATGCATTGTTCCGAGACCCTTCAGTTGTACGTCAGACATTAACGAATGCACCCAATGTAAGAACTCATTATACAGACGGTTCAAGAGCTTTAAAAACGTATCAAATATTGAATAACGAAGCTGAACAAATGGAATTTATAAATCCTTTATCTAATGATTTGGAACAGTCGAATCCAACAGAAATGATACGTCGAAGCGTGAACTTGACCAATGTCCATTTAGGATGGACAAACGATTACCAATTAGACGAAATACAAAAACAACCTTCAAGCGCAGTATTATATAGAATGTATTATGATGGCTACCCAGTTTATCATGACAAGGGTGTCACTACCATGGAACAAGTGTGGGGAAACAATGAGTTGAATAAATTGAAACGGCCACTATTTAAGTTGATTGAGGATGAGGCCATTTCAGTTAAAGAAAATGTCTTACCTTCAGGCGATTCTATTTATCAAACGATAGAAAGTCTTAGTGAACGAATTACATTAAACTCGATCGAACAAGTTAAATTAGGTTATACGCTAAAGGCTAAAACATCTCCATCTTCTCAAGTTATAACGTTAGAACCTGAGTGGTATATCAAACTAGAAGGTTCTTGGCAACCAATGAGTCAATTTAATGATATGTTAATGAATCAAGGGGTTGAATAGATTGCAATGGGGCCAAATTAAAACCATATTCATTGTAAGCTTCCTAGTCTTAAATTTATTCCTAGTCCAGGAACTATTAGACAAAATAAATGCAAGTAACTACGATACACTTGAAAATAGGTCTACTTTTGAAGAACAACTAGCAGAACAAGAGATTACCTATGACTTGCCAGAAAGAGGTCAAAAAGAAGCTTATGTATCAGCGCAACGATATCAACTATCTGAAGAGGATTTAGACATATTACAAGGACTCCTAGACCATCAATTAATTGGGTTAACCTCAAACGGAGGCGATGTTGTATCATTAGATGATATACCTGATCAAGATGGTTACCAATCAAACTATGAGGTTATTACTGGTGAATTTTTAGCCCCATTAGATTTGGATCTTGAAGATGATTTTAAAGGTTCAATTGAAGAGATTAAATCTCAAGTATTGTATGGCGACTCTTTTCAGTACTGGAATTATTATGAAAAAGAGAATGTTTTGTTATTTTTCCAAAAGCAAAGTGATCGAACATTTTACTTCAACGATTCTGCAAGCCTCATTGTGGTTTTAAATGAAGAAGGAGATGCCATACAGTATAGGCAAACTTTCTTAGAAGAACTTGAGCATCGGTTAGAAGAACAAACGGTTATAGACCCAATTAATGCCATTCGGGAAGTTTGGACGAATACAACAGCTGGACTACCTTCTCAAAGTGAAGTGACTTTAGATATGGGGTATCAGACACTGGTTCCTCTAGATGATGGTGTACAAGTTTTTGTCCCTACATGGGAAGTCATTGTTAATAATGAGGATCATTTCTTTGTAAATGCAATGGAAGGTAAATACATCTCACATGATGGAGAACAATTTGTTGTAACCATGAAAGAAAGCTTAAAAAGAGAAATCGAAGAATTAAAATCGGAGTGAGATATAAATGACACTGCATTTTAGTGTATTAGCATCAGGGAGTACGGGGAACGCTTTCTATATTGGCACCAATAAAACTAAATTATTAGTTGATGCGGGTTTAAGTGGTAAAAAAATTGACCAATTACTCAGTGATGTGAATGTAAAAACTCAAGACTTAGACGGGATTTTGGTAACCCATGAACATAGTGATCATATTAAAGGGGTAGGAATCGTCGCAAGAAAGTACAACTTACCAGTTTATGCGAACCCTAAAACATGGGAAGCGATGGAGCCACATATCGGTAAGCTCCAAAATGAACAAAAATTTCACTTTGAAATGGAATCCGTAAAGACATTGGGTGATCTTGACATAGAAAGTTTTGGAGTTTCGCATGATGCTGCGGATCCAATGTTTTATATTTTTCACCATGAAGGTAAAAAAGTATCCATGTTAACAGATACAGGTTATGTATCCGAACGGATGAAGAAAACCGTTGAAAATTCCAATGCGATTTTATTTGAATCAAACCATGATGTCGGTATGTTGCAAATGGGTGGATATCCTTGGAACATTAAGCGTAGAATATTAAGTGATAAAGGACATGTTTCGAATGAAGATGCTGCTGTGGCGATGCTAGATGTTATTGGAGACCAGACGAAACATATTTACTTAGGACATTTAAGCCAAGATAATAATATGGTCGACTTAGCAAGAATGAGCGTTGAGCAGATTCTGAAGAAACATGATGTTGGCGTTGGAGAACAATTGACATTAGAAGATACGAGTCCAACTAAACCAACCGCTATGTGTTACGTTTAATTACTTGTTATGGTGAGGTGTCAAACATGGGATATTACGATGACCATATGAGAAGCACTAAGAAAAATCGTAAATGGTTAATGCCATCAGTCGTTGGTGCATTAATCGGAGCAGTTCTCATACTGTTAGCTTTACCTATTTTAGTTCAGGCAAATTGGTTACCCTATGATTTTACCGCTCAAGAAAATGAAGAAACACAAGAATCTACACCATCTGGAGATGAAGTGAATAAACAAGTCAATTTAGAGGTTAACTCGCAAATTACAGAAATTGTTGAAGATGTATCCGATACCGTGGTAGGGGTTGTCAACATTAAACAACAAAGTATCTTTGGACAATCCGAATCACAACAAGGTGGAGTTGGATCTGGTGTCGTCTATAAGAAGAACAATGATTCAGCCTTTATCGTGACGAATTATCATGTTATCCAAGGTGCCGATTCAGTTGAAGTCGTGTTTGCGGATGAAGAACAAGTTGAAGCAGAAATAATCGGTGGCGATGTTTATACAGATTTAGCCGTCTTAAAGGTCGACGGAGAACATGTCGAAAAGGTCATTGAGATGGGCAATTCTGAAAACCTCAAAGTGGGAGAACCAGTTTTAGCGATAGGAAATCCACTTGGTTTACAATTCGCCGGTACTGTGACTCAAGGGATTATCAGTGGTAAGGATCGGTTAATCCCACAAGATTTCGATCAAAATGGAAATGTAGACTGGCAAGCTGAAGTAATCCAGACGGACGCACCTATTAACCCAGGGAACTCTGGTGGAGCATTAGTGAATATGGATGGCCAATTAATTGGGATTAACTCCATGAAATATGCCTCCCCAGAACTAGAAGGGTTAGGATTTGCTATTCCAATCGATATCGCACGTCCTTTAATTGAGGATTTAGAAGAAGATGGAACAATTACACGCTCTTATATGGGTGTAGAGATCTTCTCACTATCTGATGTGGCACAATATCATTGGCAAAACACATTGAAATTACCAAGAGATGTTGAAGGCGGCGTCATAGTTGATGGAATAGATCGAATGTCACCAGCCGATCAAGCCGGCTTCCAACAATATGATGTCATCGTGAAGATGGGCGATACAGAAGTTCAAAATGTACTCGAATTAAGACAATACTTGTTTACAGAAACAAGCCCAGGTGATGAAGTCAAGGTTACATTTTATAGAGATGGTGAATTACAAGAAACAACGGTGAAATTAGTATCACAAGGTAATTAGAAGAAGCTCCGCTCGGGATAAAAACTGAGCGGAGTTTTATTTATAAGCAGTTATTCACATTATCGACAGACTTATTCACAAATTGTGAGTAATTATTTTTAAAAAATGCATATATAGTGTCAAGATAAAATATTTTAACTAAATATGACGCGAACATATGTTGATATGTTGATAAACCTGTGGATAAGTGATGGAATTGTAGATAAGTTAGCAGTTATTAAGATATAATAACGAAATACACACATCGTTTGTGGATAAATGGCACATAATTGTGGAAGGGTTCAAAAAGCAGGAGGGAAATAAAAGTGGATATTAAAATCATCTCAGTCGGAAAATTAAAGGAAAAATATTTAAAACAAGGAATCGAAGAGTATTTAAAACGGCTAAAACCCTACGCCAAAGTAAAAATTGAAGAGGTTCCAGATGAACATGCCCCCGAATACTTAAGCGAGGCTGAAAAAGAAGAGGTAAAAAACAAAGAAGGAGAGAAGATATTAACAAAGTTATCCACAGATACATATGTCATGACGTTAGAAATTGAAGGGAAACAACTTACATCAGAAGGTTTTGCGAAGAAATTAGACGACCTCGCGACCTATGGTAAAAGCAAAATCACCCTGATTATCGGTGGATCATTAGGATTAAGTGATGAAGTAAAGAGTCGAAGTGATTTTTCGATCTCATTTAGTAAAATGACTTATCCACATCAGTTAATGAGACTCATCTTGTTAGAGCAGATCTATCGCGGGTTTAAAATTAATCGGAATGAACCGTACCACAAGTAAATAAGGTTCTAAAAACCCATAAAATATTAGTAAATTTCAAAAACACCATTACTTTTTCCTCCCAATTTATATTATGATAATATGTACTTTTCAAAATATGGAAGTTTCAGCGGTGGTGTTTAAACTTATTTAGAAGTTAGTAAGGTTACACCCTAAAACGTTTTAAATTTCCAAGTCTTCATGTTTAGTGCAGTGTATAAGTGGAAAATGAAATATATAACTTCATGATAAGGAGGAGTTTAGTTGAAATCGTTAGAGGAAGCACTTAAACATAAAGTAGGTCTTGGAACCGCGCCATTAGGGAATATGTTCAGAGACGTTCCCGAAGAGGAAGCACAAAAAACCATACAAACCGCCTGGGATCAAGGAATTCGCTATTTTGATACTGCACTTTTTATGGAGCAGGTTTAGCGGAAATGCGTTTAGGAGAGGCATTATCAGCGTATAATCGTGATGATTATTTCATAGGGACGAAAGTTGGGCGTTATATTACCGATGAAAAAGAAGATAAAGAAGGCATATTTAAGTATGGTCGTCAAAATAAAGTCATAACGGATTATACAGAGGAAGCCACCATGAAATCTATTGAACAAAGTTTAGAACGGTTAAAAACCGACCGCTTGGATATGGTCTTCGTTCATGATGTTTCCCCTGATTTTCATGGAGATGAATGGGTTACAAAGTTTGATGAGGCTAGAAATGGCGCCTTTCGTGTCTTAAGTCGCCTTCGTGAAGAAGGGGTGATTAAATCATGGGGACTTGGTGTCAATACAACCGAACCTATTGAACTAGTGATGGACTTGGAAGAAGCTCAACCTGATGTCTGCTTATCTGCCACTCAATACACGCTTTTACAGCATGAGCATGCCTTAGAGCGTATGCTGCCAAAAGCTGAGGAAAAAGGTGTAGATATCATTGTAGGAGGTCCATTTAATTCTGGTGTGTTACTTGGAGGAGATCATTTTAACTATGCTAAAGCTGGTGCTGATATATTAAATAAAGTAAAGCAGTTAAAAGAAATTGCAGAATATCATAATGTAAGCTTGAAAGCAGCAGCCTTACAATTTTCAACTGCTCATCCAGCAGTAAAAGCTGTTATTCCAGGTTCAACACGTCCAGAACACAATGCAGAAGATGTAGAGATGATGAATAAAGATATCCCACAATCCTTTTGGAGTGAATTAGTGGACAAAGGATTTATTTCTCAGCGAGCACCATTGCCAACTAGATAACGAAGGTTTTTCAAGAATAGTTAAACACTTATCAAAAATCGGGTGCATTAATGAAATATAAATGCACCCGTTGTATTTGTTTTTGAAAAGCTATGGTCGCACTATTATTTTCTCTTGCAGTCGTTTTCCTCGTCAAAGAAAAAAATGAACACTCTAAAGATACGATAATTAAATAATATGCGAAATAAAAATATAACTATTTCAAAACAATACGTATTGGGTTAAGCTAGGGTTAAAGAAAATGGTCGTGATAGGAGAAAAGGGAACAATGAATCATATCTATTCTGAAATAGATGACGTGATCGAATACATTCAAAAGAATATTGATGATCCGCTCTCACTTTCCCATTTAGCAGATTATGCGAGATATAGTCCTTATCATTTTTCGCGTATTTTTAAACAAAGGACGGGTCTGTCACCTCATCATTACGTATCTTCATTAAAACTTCAAAGAGCAAAAGACTTATTATTGAACACCGATTTAACGGTTCGTGATATTGGAATGGAAATTGGTCAGCAAAGCTTAGGCACCTTTACGACTCGATTCACCGAACGAGTCGGTATGTCACCTTCCCAATTCAGAAAGTCCCCTTTGCACGTCAACAAGTATATGAAGTCTTTAAAAACTCAGACCCATTTATCACGGCGTTCAATAATTGCACCCCACTTTAATAGAGTAGAAGGAACTGTTGAAGCGGAAATGCCCTTTCATGGTATTATTTTAGTTGGATTATTTACCCAACCGATTCCTGCTGGTCTTCCTCAATATGGCACCATCCTCACCTCGTTAGGAGACTTTACCTTCATAAATGTTCGTCCAAGCACTTATTACTTAATGGCAACAGCCATTACTTGGGAGATGAGATCGAATGAGATCCTCGTGCCCAACCAAACCTTACGTGCAAAAGCGGATACTCCAATTACAGTTAATTCAAAGATAGAAATACCCAAACAAAACCTTAGCCTTCGTGGACCACACCTTGATGACCCTCCAATTCTAGTTTCTTTACCACTACTCATGAAAAACTTTCTAAATCGGAAACATTAGCAATTTTTAAGAAATATCACACTGATTAACGTGCTAGAATATGGAAAACCTGACTTTACTAAGCCTTTTTCATAAATGGAGGCTATCAGTAAAATTTTTATGGAGGGATTCATGTATGGGTCAAATCAATCTATCGGAGCTTGTGGAAAACTATTTTAACGCGTATGAAACAACGGAAAGGGGGGCATTGGAGGAGTTGTTAAGTGATGACTTCAGGTTCAATAGCCCGGTCGATGACAAAATTAATCGTGAGACTTACTTTGAAAGGTGCTGGCCAAGTTGTCATGACATACAGGAATACCATATTCAAAACCTATTGACAGATGGAGATGAAGTCGTCATTCGTTATGAATGTGTTCTAAAGTCTGGTGCCACTTTTCAAAATATGGAACACTTTTTGTTTATAGACGGGAAAATAAGCGAAATCACGGTCTATTTTGGCTTCAATTATAGGGATGATGCGGTTATAAATGAGAAAGTAAAGAGTTTAAATAAGGCATTCGTGACAGGTGATACGGATTATATCGTTGAAAATTTAGCTGAAGATATTCAGTGGAATTTTGTGGGGGAGGGCGTAATAGAAGGAAAAGAAGCAGCCAGTAATATGCTTGAGCCGATGCGTGGGGTTGTTGCTGAAGAACATACGATTGAAAATATCATTGTACAGGGGAACACTGCGATGATCGAGGGGACGATGAAAACCCCAAGCGAGAATGATGAAGAAAAGGTGTATGCATTTTGTGATGTCTATACCTTTGATCAGTCGAGTGATGCCAACATTAAAAAATTATCAGCCTATTTGCTTGAATTAACGAGTGAGGAATAAGAGATTAAGTTACTTAGTCTATTGAACGAAAGGAGAAAAGATGATTACGAAAGGAATTCAAATAACGATTTTTGTTAGAGATCAGGAAAAAGCTAAAACGTTTTATACGGAAAAATTGGGGTTTGTTGTATGTGATGAAGAGGAATTTGCACCAGGATGGAATTATCTGACTGTTGCCCCTCAGAGAGAAAATGAGATGAAACTAGAGTTGGTCCAAGCAGAAACACGTGAAGAGAAACAATTGATAGGAAAACAGGCAGCCGTTACTGTACTAAAAGCGTTTTTTAACGAATCATTTACGATTCCTAATCCGGTTGAAGCGAGTTCTGATGGGACATCATTATTACCTTACAGTGGAACTTCGTTGACAATAGGAGGGGAATTGAACAAACTAGCGACTAACATTGCGCATGGACGTGATACAGCCGGTGTCCACTGGCGGTTTGATGGAGTTGAAGGATTGAAACTAGGTGAGCGAGTAGCCATTGAAATTTTTAGGAATTATCAAGAGACTTATAATGAAAAGTTTGAAGGGTTCTCTTTAACTAGATTTGATGGTACAAAAATAACGATTTAATGAAAATAATCTAGACCTCAGCTCTCATTTAAGTTTATTCGAGAGTTGAGGTCTTATTTTTAATGCATTTTAATTGTAACGTCTTTAGTGATGGAACGAATCGATCCAATCAAAATGAGAGCGATGAGAACAATAACCGGAATCGCAATATTTCTTGGTAAATCGATGAATGAATAGTTTTCAAGTACAGGTAAATTTAGTGTGTTTCTTACCAATACGTTCACAAGTGTTAAGACAGCTAATGTCATGGCAATAAACCCTAAACCAATGACCGTATGATAACGGTAAAATGCAGCACCAATCAACCAACCAGCTAGATAATACATTAAGATGTTTAAACTAAAAATTCCAAGCGATAAAATGAGATTATTTTCAGGATTAACGTAAGGAGTTAAAATTAAAAACTGAATGATATCTCCAACCAAGTTACCATCGTTTGTCATGGCATCTAAATTTGGTTCTTTAAAGGTAAGACTTGATATACTTTGTAGTATTAATTGTGTTAATGCAGATATCCCCCAGGCTAAGAATGGAAGAATGATCGCTAAACCAATGGAAGCCAAGGTCGCTCCTTTAAAATAATCTTTCCTAGTCACACCATTTTCAACATAGTATGGAAGAAAGTGAATGGCTATAATGCCAATGACAAATGTAAATATGTTGGCTATTATAAAAAATGCACTATAGTACTGGTCAGTATTGTTGCCGAAAAATAGCTTAAAGATTTGTACAATTAACAAAACACCTAAAACACCAAAAGCCCACATTAATTGGATAACAAACATATCTAACGTTACTTTTAGGTAGTTGCGATGATTCTTCATTCGTTTTCCTCCTCTGTTAAGTGGACAAATAAATCATGAAGAGAGATTGGTGATACATCAAGACCTTTATCCACTGCGGCTTGTTTTTGATCGTCATGAAGTTCTCCGTATATCGTTACTGATTTCATTCCACCCAGTTGTTTTACATTAATTTGACGCATGTTTTTCACAAAATCATCAACGATTTCTGTATTTCCAGTAATAGATGCCCCTTTTGATATAAGGGAATGGAAATCTTCTTGAAGAAGAACCTTTCCTTTGTTTAATAAAATGACTTCATCAAATAAATATTCCATTTCAGATACAAGGTGAGTCGAGAGAATCATCATTCTTGGGTAATCCTGTTGATCTTTTAATAATTCTTTATAAAATATATCTCTAGATGGAGCGTCCATACCTAAATAGACCTCATCAAATATCGTGACAGGTGTTCTGCTTGCTAACCCGATGATGACATTAAGAGCTGATTGCATTCCTTTAGAAAATTCTTTGATGGGTTTCTTTTTTTGGAGCTTAAATTTCTCTATGAGCTCTTCAGCATAGCTCATATCAAAATTGGGACGATACCTCTCTATGCCTTCGAGGAAATTTATTATATCTTCTGCCTCATTCTTATAGCTTTTGTCATATAAAAAAGTTATGTGCTGCATGATGTTGGCATTCTCAAATGGATCTTCACCATCAACGGTAATGGCTCCCTTAGAAGGCTTATTAAATGAAGCAAGAATGGATAAAAGAGACGTTTTTCCAGCTCCATTTCTACCAAGCAGGCCATATATTTTATTTTCATTTAACTCAAATGATACATCTTCCAAAGCAGTATGGTTGCCATAGTTTAAATTTAGATTTTCAACTTTAATGTTCATGGTGCTCACCTCTTTTTACTTTTTTAATTAAACGAATAATGTCACTTTCCTCAATTTCCAATTTGTCAGCTTCTTGAACCAATTTAACAATATAATCCTCTACAAATGTGGCTTTTCGTTTTTCAATCAATTTTTCTCTGGCTCCTACAGCAACAAACATTCCAATCCCTCTCTTCTTATAAAGGATCCCTTCATCCACTAATGAATTAATTCCTTTCGATACGGTGGCGTGATTAATCTTATAAAATTCAACCAACTGATTGGTTGAAGGTGCCTGCTCCTCTTCTTTTAGTTGATGATTAAGAATTTGGTCTTCGATTAATTCGCGAACCTGGATATAAATAGGTTTATCTTGAACAAATGGACCTCTCATGTTATCTCCCACTATCCTTTGTTTTGTTAAACACTTATATGGTTATATACTCATGTGTATAACCGTAACAGTAAAAATGAAATTAGTCAATATAGATATACTGAAAATGTTAAAATGGGCGGATGGATTCCATCTTAGATAGTCACATTACGGGAGTTGTTCAAGCTTAATGACAAGTAGATTGTATATTGAGGTTAAAAGGTTAAAAGAAGATTCCTAACTTGATTAGAAGAAATGTATGTATCCTTGAAGATCCATGATAGTCATATTTAGACAAAACTTTACAGGACCTTTACAAAATATTCCCTTTTTTTCATTTATAATTTTATCAGATACATATAATTATAAAATTCGGGGGAGTTTATTTTGAGTAATGGGGTCATTCATAAAGCAAAAAATCATATCAAGAATGTGAGTAAAAGAGTTTTACAAAGGTTAAATTTAAGTACTCGTTTGTTATTAATTTTTCTCATTCTATTTATATCATCTATTGTGATTGTTGGGGTTAGTTCTTATATCAAAGCGAAAGATCTAACGATGGAATCTATTGAAAATAGGTTAGTAAGAGAAGTAGAATTGATGGATTATATCATACAAAACCTGAAGTTTGTTTATGTTAGTGATGAAGATTATTTTATGCAGCAGATAGAAGTAAATGTACGTGAACAGAAAAATAAACTTGAAGAAGAAGGGATTAAGTCAGATTTTTTATATATAAGAAATGGTGAAATATTCCCTTTTGAGACAAGTGAAGAGTCACTACCTTTAATCGATGATGAGATGATAAGTCATATATCTACATCTCAAAATGGGGTTTTACATAAGAGAATTGATAACGAGGATTATACAATTGTCTATCAGGATATGGAGGAAATTAACGGTACATACGTTATGCTAATTCCTACAAATTCATATATGGCTGATGTCAATCAGATGGGGTACTTTACATTATTCGTTATTTTGATTAGTACGTTCATATTTACAATCTTAATCATTCTATTCGTTAGAGCTATAACCAAGCCACTTAATGCGTTACGTAAAAAAATGCTAGAAGCGCGCGACGGTAATTTAAAGCCTTCTGAAGAAATCAATACAACCATACCAGAAATCATTTCATTACATAATAGTTATAATGCTATGATTGAACAGATGCGAGATATTCTTTTTGAACTCAAGAGTACAACTGTAGAGTTAGAAACGAAAGGAAAGGACTTAAAGGATTCCTCAAAGTATAATCTTGAGTCAAGTCGTCAACTAATTTCGACGATTGATATTGTTAAGCAAGGTGCTGAACAAACAGCTAGTAGTTCAGATCAGAATGTCGAGAGTTTTAGAACAATGAAAGATCAAATTGAAGTAATGATGAAGAACATGAAAAACGTCTATAGCAGTTCAGAAAATATGAATCTCTCCTCAAGACATGGTGAGAAAAATACGATTGAATTAATTTCTATGATCCATACCTTTGAAAAGGACTTTGACCAATTAACTCAAACGATTAAGGGTGTTAAAGAGTATTCATTTTCTATTACAAAACTTGTTGAGTTAGTAAGGGGAATCGCGGAGGAAACTAAACTTTTAGCATTAAATGCCACTATAGAAGCAGCGCGAGCAGGTGAGTCTGGGAAAGGATTTGCCGTAGTAGCCAGTGAAGTACGAAAATTAGCCGAACAATCAGCAAACGCTACAGAAGAAATATCCCAAACGATCACGAGTATGGAAAGCGTTACAGTAGGAGCAACAAAAGAGTTTGAACAAATGCTTGAGAAAATCAACAGAACTCTATCAACAGCAAATAAGTCTAAACACTCTATTGATGAACTGATGCAAGAAATATCTGAAGTGAGCTATAAATTAGAAGGGATGCATGATGAACTAAAAGGTTTAGAAGGGATTTTACCAGATCTTGAATTAGCAGCAGATAGCTTTTCAACCGTTTCACAGCAAACTTTAGAAAGTGCTGAGGAAATGTTGACGGTTAGTGAAGAACAAGTAAAGCACTTGGAAAGAACTGACGAGATTGGTTTAAATCTTAATCATTTATCAAATTCACTTTCTAAACTTACCAAGCAATTTAAACTTTAATAAGAAAAGACCGTTCAAAGGTATAAAATTCTACCTTTTGTTACGGTCTTCTCTTAATCTATTAATGTGAATAGAACTTAATTTTCTATAGGGATAAAGCCTGAATGATCTGTTTGATAACCAATTGTGTCTGGCATAGGAATCTCAGCCCAACGTTCAGGATCAGCGTCATATACTTCATCAGTTGCCAAACCATGTAGTAGCTCTTGTAGACCTAAAACATTCTGCTTAATGTTATGACCACGAGCTCGCTGTCCTAAATTTCCGTCTCTCGTATTTCCAGATGTTTCAAAGAAAATGGCTGGGTGACTATGGTGGTCCTCATTTAGGTTATCATAGTTAAGACCAAGCATCATAGCTGATACCACACCACCGTGAATATCAATTTCAGAGAACCCATTAGAGCTATTACCGACTGTGTATCGATCAATATTTGTATAGCCATAATCCTTTAAAGAATCATACACATGTACTTGTGCTTGACGAGTTACATCCTCATATAAACCATCCTTAATGTTTGGAAGTGTAGGTCCACCTGGAGCTAATGAAACACCTAGTGACATCGTAATCGCTTCTTCTGTTTCAGGGTCAGTTTTTAAGCCTTGGTGGTGAATGTCAATTCCAAAGTCTGGCTGTACGTCTGCCCAGTAGCTATACCAAGCTTTAGATTCCACAGCTTCAAATCCTTCTTCTGTCCAGTCACGGTTTAAGTCAATCCGATCCCCACTCTCACTTAATTCGGTATGACGGATATTCATTTCACTTCCATCAGGGTTATACATAGGGATGACATAAAGGGTTAATTCATCTAATACTTTTTGGTATTTAGGTGATTGGTTTTGTACGTACATTTTTAGGAGTTTTAAGGTAGATTCAGTTCCATACGGCTCATTACCATGAATTCTTCCTTGAATCCATACTTTTTCTGGACCATTTCCGATCTTAGCGACGTATAAGTCACGATTCTGCTCACTTTGACTATTTTCGTAGCCTAATTCATCTAACGTGAATACTTCTAATTCACCTTTGCTCCGTTTTTCAAGGGATTTTAACTCATCAATCATTTCATCATACGTCACAATACTAGAAATGTTCGTATTCCCTTCAGTGGATGGATGATTTTTCTTGGCTAGTACAGGAGAAGAAAAGACGGTTAATAACATACTAACACTCACTAATAAAATCAATACTTTCCGCAATTAAATACCTCCTAGTCAATTTTTAGCTATACGATTTGTAGGGGTGAATCTATCCTTCACCTTCAAAATGTATTGCTAATAAGTATAATTCAATACACGGTGAAAAAAACACCCCCAAATCGTCCTAATTTTATTGTTAAAATAATAAGGAATCTAGGCTATATGCAGAAAGTTCAGATAATTAATTATACCTAGAATTAAGAGGAAGGATAAGATGAATTTTAGTAATAGTAAGTGTCCATCAAAAAATCATCGATGTGACTTGATGGACACTTAACAAGAATTATTCTTTGGTTGTCTTTTGCGTAGCTAATGTTACAACGATTAATACAATAAACGCCGCAGGGACTGAAATAACCGCACTATTTAAGTCAAAAGGTTTATCAAGTATAATTTCCCATACTAACGTTGTGATCACACCCACAACCATGGAAGAAATACCTCCGATCGCATTGACGCGTTTCCAGAAGAATACAGCTAAAATCGCTGGTGTAATACCTGCACCATATACGGTGTAAGCATACATTTGAACTTCTAAGACAGTTGGGAAAAATTGAATTAATAAATAGGCTAATACACCAAGGATGACAATAAACATTTTTGTCATTCTTAATTGTTTTTGGTCTGATGCTTGTTTATTAATGTATTTTCCATAAATATCATACGTCAGATTTGTCGCTGCAGATAGTAAATAGGAGTTCCCCGTTGTAATGATAAATGCAGCGGCTGCAGCCAGAAGGATGCCTCCGATGGCTATAGGCATGGCAAGGGTTGTTGCCATCAATGCCATTCCTGGATCAATATCAGGGAATAGAGAGCGAGATGCAAAGGCAATAAGTGAAATGGCTGGTGAAATGATCAGCATGATGATTAGCCATCCAAGTTGAGCCTTCCTCGATGACGCATCCCCTTTTGATGATGCTATACGTTGATACATGTTTTGGTCACCAAGTAATAAAAATAAAGAAGGTAGTAGGTAACCCATCAACTGTATGTTTGTGAGTCCTCCTGTTGCAGTCAAATGAGATTCAGGGACATTTTCAACAATCGAATCCCAGCCACCAGCAACTGAAAAGATGATGGGTACGGTAATTATTAATCCCCCAACCATTAAAAACCCACTTAACGCATCTGTTTGGGAGACCGATTTAAGACCACCAATCATCGCAAGAAATATGATTAAAGCAGCAGCTATGATGGTCCCCACCTCTACACTCATTCCTGTTGTAAGATTAAGGATAAATCCAAAACCTTTCATTTGATACGAAACAATTCCAACATACGCTAAAAGGACAATAACACTGGCTAGGTTACGAGCAGAGACACCGTATTTTTCTTCGAGAATACCTGAAATTGTATATTTTCCAAATGCTCTGATCTTAGGCGCTGCTATGTAAAGTGTCAGAATACCAATTAAAGTAGGAATCATTAACATAAGAGAAGGGAGAATACCAAAACTATAAGCTACAGACGTTTCTCCTCCAGATATGCTTCCGCTTCCAGTCCAAGTAGCTAGCAAAGTACCCATTAAGACAAAAGGTCCTAAGCTTTTTCCTGCCAAGATAAAGTCTGTACTGTTTGATACTTTCTTTGACATATAAATCCCTAGTCCGATCATGATGACAGCATAGATCCCGATAAACCATAATAATTGGGGATTTGCTTGTAGTTCCATTATATAACCACTCCTGTTTTTGGACTATGTTGTAGGGCTAACCTAATACGTATTGTGCATAATCCTGATTAATTATTTCCTTTTTTAATATATCAAAAATAAAAATAACATAAAAATACCTCTGAATTTGATTTGGTACATCAACTCCCATCCTGGCTTGATTAATCTTTAATTTGTTCCCTAAAATCATAACAACTTAAACACGAACACTTGTTCTTGTTTAAAAAATCATGTATACTTAAATTATAAAAATTGAAAGGGGACATCATATCATGTTGAAACCAATGGAAGCAGCTTATTTAGCAGGTATGATTGACGGCGACGGAACGATTTCATTTAAAAATATAGATTCAATAGAACATCAGAATCCTGTGATAACGATTAGTTCTTCTGATTTAAAAATGCTAGTTTATATTCAATCCATGTTAAATGGAAGCTTATCAAGTAAGAAAATAACCATTACCGGAAGCATTACATATTTATATTCACTTGAGATTAAGATGAATGAATCGGTATATGGAGCTTTAAAACAAATTCAAAAACTTCTTCAATCTCATATTAAAATTCAAGAAGTTGAGAGAGTTTTAGATCAATATAAGCCAGAAAGTCGAGCTATTTTGCCACCAAACAAAACTCCTAGAGATATGTTAGTTTTAAAGAAAGCCTATTAAATAAACCAAAGCATGAGTTTCCAAATCAGAAACTTTTGCTTTGGTTTATGCCACTTAATTTAAATGTGTTAATGGGGCTGAAAAGACTCGTATGGAATCACAAACAACCCGTCATTTTCTAGCCATTCGGCAAAAAGGACATCATCAACTTTGGTTATATTTTGGGCTATTAACTGACCCTTTAACCACCTTTCATCTTTGTTAATGTCTTTTAAATGTTTTTGAATTAATTCGCCATCTTTTATTAGTGTGATGGGAAGATAAACAGGTTGAGGTGGCATATTAAAGTCTTCTTGAGTTGTTTTTTGATACTGTGATTTTTTTAATACACTAATTGAGCCATTAAGTTCAATCAGAGCATAAGCAACTTCACGAATAGAAAAAATTTCGCTTTGACGAAGTAAGCTTTGTAACTGATTGAGATTCATACGACTTTTTTTAAGCTCATTAAAGTCGATTTGACCATTATGAATTACCATCGATGGCTTCCCTTCAAACCGTCCTCTTAATATAAGAGATTTTTGAGCAATATATTCAAGTAAAAATAATAAACTTCCCCATATAAAGATCGTAAACAAAATATAGTAGATCGGCACCGTTTCTTCGTAAATGGCATTCCCTAACAATTCACTTAAGACAACAGCCGAGATAAAGTGAAATGGTGTAAATTGGTCTATTAGTTTATGCCCTATAATTCTAATTAATAGAAATAGAATAAAGAAACCTATGACTAATTTGATTGATATTTGGATCAATTCCACTGCCTATTCCTCCCTAAATCTCAAAGAACCGATCAAACTATAACACTATTATTCTTTCCTAAATCTATTAGATGTATTCCTCCGAATATAAACAAGTAATAAGGATAGAAGATGTAACTTCATTAAAAAGCTGTCCCAAAGTCATAAAAATGACTAAAAAGGACAGCTTTATATTGGTGGAAACACTTCTTATGCAAGACCTGATCATCTTGTGCACTTTACAACTCATAAACAATTTTTTATTACAGCAAGATTTGGAAAGTCATACTTAAGCCAAAGTGATATTTTATGATTATCAAGTATTAAGTAAGGGATGAAGGGAGTAGAAAGCATTGATGCGAACTTAAATTTCTGAATCAATGGGTAACTTTTTGATAGGTGCATAAATGTGATAAGCGGAATCAAGGTTGTGAATGTGATCAAAAGACTGGATGAGTTCAATATCTGAATTCTCGGTTTCTAGTTTTGAGATTTTTAAAAATCTTGCATAGTCTGTTTTGAATACATCTCCTATATCAAGTAAATCACCAAAGTATTTGAACTTAGCGCAAAAAAATTGTGGTAAATCGACGGTAAAATAATAGGGTTTGTTTATTTTTAAATCAATGGGAACTCCAAATAGAACCTTGAAACGGGTGGAATTGGGTTGACAATTTGAATAGATGACATAACAAGGACCACTGATGGTTTCATCAATACTATTCTGTAACATTTTAGAGTGAGAGCGAATTTTCGTCTTATAGTCTTCTGTTGCTAAATCAACCTCAAAAGCTATGCCACATACTTTGATCGTTTCGAATTCTGTCAAAGTAAAATCAGTGACAATATCACCATTGATATTTTTAATCGGTCTTTGAACGACAGAAGGAATGGGTTCTTGAGCGATGACGATTTCTTTTAACCTTAGGGAACTTGGAGTTATACCGTATTGACGTTTGAAAGCACGGGTAAATGATGACGGGGTTCCGAAGTTTAATTGATAAGCAATATCTGTTAGAGATACGTGATTGTTTTGAATTAATTGTAGGGATGCATTCAATCTTCTGGAAAGTATGTAATGGTTTAATGAACAACCCATCATGGCGGAGAACAGTCTATGAAAATAATATTTAGACATATTAGAGTAGTTTTTTGCTTTTTAAGACGCGACTAATCCCAAGACTGTTAGCTCTCTTTGGTATGGTCACAGCTATTATGGTATTAATAGCTGGTTCACTAGATATGTTTGGTATAGTTGAACCTTTATCTACAGTAAAAGGACTTATAGCTTTACCAGTAGGTGTCTATGAGATGAGTTTGGCCATCTGGTTAATTGTGAAAGGATTTAATATGTCAATGCTAAATAAATTAAGAACAAGCTAAAAAAGGTATAAAAAAGTGTCTGAACTTTATAATAGGGGTTCAGACACTTTAATCTTCTGTTATTTTTTATTAACTGAAGCGCCATAAATGCTATCAACAGCACTTTGTAAGTTTTGATTAAACTCTTCATCCGTTTGTTCTACATTTAGGTCACTGACTAATGCGCGTGAGAAACTTGCGATTAATCCATCATTTTCTTTTAATTTTTCGTTGGCTTCTTCACGAGAATAGCCTCCTGAGAGTGCTACCACACGAACCACATTAGGGTGATCGATTAATTCCTTATAAAGGTTAGCTTTTGATGGAATCGTTAGTTTTAACATGACATGTTGTTCAGTTGATAATTCGTTTAGGTGCTTTAGAATTTCCTCTTTTAAGATGTCTTCGCATGTTTCCTTATCTTGACTGTTGATGTTTACTTCCGGTTCGATGATAGGTACAAGGCCAGCTTCGATAATTCTTTTAGCAATCTCGAATTGTTGATCGACTACGGCTTTAATACCTTCCTTATTTGCTTCATGAATGACTGAGCGCATTTTGGTTCCGAAAATATGATGTTCATTGGCACGACGTAACGTTTCATCAAGGTCATGAATTGGCTTCATCATTTGAACACCTTGTTCTTGCTCTGCAAGACCTTTATCAACTTTAAGGAATGGCACAATCCCTTTTTCTGAGAGGTAGTCTGCTGTATATTTTCCTTCAACTTCTCGGTCCATCGTTTGCTCGAATAGAATGGCACCGATAATTTGGTCTGAGTTGAACGCTGGAGACGTCATGATTCGAGTTCTCATTTTGTGAACAAGGTCAAACATTTCGTCCTCGTTTGAATAAGCATCTTCTGTTACGCCATATGCTGCTAAAGCTTTTGGTGTACTGCCGCCGCTTTGGTCAAGTGCTGCGATAAATCCATCTTGGTTCTTCATTTGGTTTAAGTGTTTTTCGTTCATAATGTTCACCTCATATCAATATTTAATCTATAGTTTATCTTAACATTTGAATCTTATTTAAGTGAAATAAAGGCTAGAAAGTGTTTTATTATTAAAGAAAAAGGTTCTAAGTCAAATGTTGGGGTGAGCATACGCTCACTCCTAATTTAATTGATACGAACCCTTAAATTCTTATATTGATGATGCAATAACACCTTTAATCTAAAACGATCAAACCGTTTAAAGCCAAAGGCATTACGCTTAATCACTTTGGTTTGATTATTAATCCCTTCAACATACCCATTATGTAAATCAAATGCGAAGCTGTTCATGATTTGCTTTTGCCAATTTTGAAAGGTCGATATCGACCTTTCAAATTCTACAACTCCCGATGCCTTCACAAGGTCGTAATAACGATATAATTCTTCTTTAATCTCTTTAAGTTTATCTGACCCACCAG
>NZ_FOES01000057.1 GCF_900110685.1 Piscibacillus halophilus | reverse complement strand
TGGACACCCTTGCCATTAGCTAACAGTTCCTACTGCCAGGCCTGTAGTGGACTTTCACCACCAAGTTATAGCCCATGCCGGGCACACATTAAAAATCCGTAGTCAAAAAAATGACTACGGATTTCTAGAATTATTTATTCTTTTTACTAAGTTCTTCACGATCAATCGAGCGTGGTGGTTCTTCCATCCAACCATTTTTTATCATAATTCGAGCACCATCATCGGCATACTTTAGTAATTCAGTTAGTAACCTTGAGTAATTCAATCCAATATCACGACGTGGGTTTGAGGCTACCGCAGACCCATAGTAGGAAATACTTAACCCAATTAATGCACAAGTATAGAACATCATCTTTCGATCGGAATAAACATAAGCAGTTGAATCTGTTACTTCTGCGTGCCATGTCATTGGCTCAGGAACATCAAATTTTTTCAAGTAAGATCCAAATATTTCACAGTGTTTATTCGCAATTTCTTTTCCTCTTAAGAAAAATTCAGCAACCTCTCGATTCTTTGTCACCTGGCTATATCCCATCATTGTTACCGCCCCAAGTGCATTCCTTTCATAATTAGCATAAAAATTCATAATTTCAGAACCTGTTAAAGGACGTTTTTCTTTGAAATAACCAGATATAAACCCTTCATCTTCAATGTATTCAGAATGACTAGGAATAGGTAAATATGGTGATCTTTGATAAAGCCCTTTGTTGAGTAATACTGACTTCGTTCGATCAACTAGCTCTATCGATTCTTCAATACTATTGTGGAAAAAACTAAAAACATCTTCCCTGGCTGCAGAGTTAAGGGCATTACTAAAATAATTCACTCCTATCTTTCCCATTTGATGCACCGTTGTTATATAGTAAACATCTGTGAAAAGCCTAGGAGCTGTGGGATCAACGTCTTCTTGAAGATTAAAGCCATTAGGAATTGGATAATTTTCTTGATTAAAAAAAACTTTAATTTTCTCCACTCGGGATTCTGATATTTCTAGTGATCTTTGGAGAACTTCCTTTATTCCAGAATCCTCAACATGTTGAAGCTGGTGATTCAACTGACAAATCGCAGCGGTATCGTTTAAGTAAGTATTCCATAAATTGGTCGTTTCTGCTGCTGTAAGATTGTTCAATCCATTAGTGCCCATAAAAACCCCTCATTACATACTAATATTTTAAGTATAATTTACCCAAAAACTTTAAACATATTAGAAATAATAAACACCGAAATGCAGAGATCGCATTTCGGTGTTGGAAAAATTTATAATATTATTGCTGACCTTTTTTAACAAAAGAAGCAACTTCAACTGTACGTTTAGCTTGATGCTTAACTGATTCTTCAACATCTTCTACCATATTACCTTCTTGATCGACTGTTACACTCACACCGTACGGATTACCGCCAGATGTGAATTGTGCTGGAGTCGTGTAGCCAGGAGCAGCAATAATTGCGCCCCAATGCATCATTGAAGTGTAAAGAGTTTGTACAGTTGCTTCTTGACCACCGTGTGAATTTGAAGCTGAAGACATCGCACTTACGACTTTATTAACAGTCTTCCCACTCGCCCATAGGCCGCCTTGCATATCTAAAAACTGTTTCATTTGAGATGGTAAGTTACCAAATCGAGTTGGTGTACTAAAAATAAGAGCATCTGCCCATTCAATATCGTCTGAAGTTGCAACAGGAACATCTTTAGTTGCTTCATAGTGCTCTTTCCAAGCTGGGTTTGATTCAATTGCTTCTTGCGGTGCTAATTCCTCTACTTTAAGTACTTTTACGTTTGCACCCGCTTCTTGAGCTGCTTCTTCAGCCCATTTAGCTAATTGATAGTTCGTACCAGTTGAGCTGTAATATACAATTGCTAGGTTGATGTTTGACATGTTGAAATCCCCTTTCTAGTTGTTTGCTTACTTTTAGTAAGTACATAGGCTATTGTAATAGCGGGTTATCTTCAAGTCAAGATAATTACCTCATTACATTTCTTTTAATGGTTACCTTTTCTCAAGCATTAACCATGTATAACCTTAGCAAATGTAATTCATTTTATGCACTTTTACGACCTTCTTGGGCTTTTTTAACCACTTCCATACAGTTATAAATTAATTGATCAAATATACGATCCCAAGATTGTGTTAGAGCATACTGTCTAGCGTTATTCGCAAACTGTTTACGAAGGGCTGAGTCTTCGAGTAAACGAATGGTTCCTTCAAGCAATTCATTTGAAGAGGCGCATGCATAACCTGTTTTGTCATGTTGTATTAAATGCTTAACTCCTCCTTGATTGGAACCTATTACGGGAAGCCCTGATCCCATAGCTTCCAGGACAACATTCCCAAAGGTTTCAGTAGTAGAAGGGAAAATAAATAAGTCGCTTGAAGCATAAACCATGGCCAACTCCTCTTCCTCAAGAAACCCCGTAAAGGTTACTTGGTTCATATTTTGTTGTTTCAATTGTTTTAAAAGAGGTCCGTCTCCAACTATTAACAAGTGAGTGTCTTTTTTTAAATGTGGTGGTAATGACTGAAAAGTTTCTATGACAAGAGGGACATTTTTTTCTGGAGATACTCTCCCAACGTATAACAAAATATTTTTCTCTTTGATTTGATATTTTTTTCTCATCCTTAAGGAGCGTTTAAGTGGGGTAAATAATCGATGATCAACACCTCTTCCCCAGATGTTGATTTCGTCATGGATCTGATGCTGTAATAACTTATTTTTTGTACTTTCGGATGGAACGAAGATTTTCTCCATTGGGCGGTGAAACCACTCCATATACTTCCAAATCCAATTTTTCATAAATTGAAGGTGATAATAATTTAAATAATCATCAAAATGAGTATGGTATGAGGCAACCATAGGAATTTGGAGCTTTTTACCGTAATGTAAACCTTGTAGGCCTAAATTAAATGGGGTGGCAATATGAATGAGGTCTGGTCTAAACTCTTGTAACGTCTGCTTAATATAAACTGGATTCGGTAATGCTAAACGACAATCTGGATAAAGAATAAAAGGAAGGCTCTTAAAACGTTGGACATGTGGGACGGCAGGCACTAGTGATTGACTTTTAGGAATAAACAATTGGTACTCAATTCCACGTTCCTCTAAGTAGTGTGTGTACTTACTTAAAGTCTTAGCTACTCCATTTACCTCAGGCACATAAGTGTCTGAAAAAATAGCAATTCTCATCAATCATTCCCCCAATATAATTTCTCACTACTATCCTATCAATTTTTCTGTAAATTTAGTGTTTAGGTTTTGTAAATTTTTAGCACTAAAACTTCATAAAAGACTTACACTAAATATATAAAAATTAGCTTAAAATGATAGTGAATAGAACATTAAGGGAGTGTTTTAAATGAACCGCATTGTTACTTGGATTGTAGACAATGATACGTTAGCATTCCGTTACGTTAATCATCGATTAAGATGTCGCTTTTTTGATTTTCTATTACCGAAAATTACACATTTAGGTGGAGCTACATTAGCCATCTCATTCCTCATCCTTACTTATTTTTTATCTTCTTCCACTGTTCAAAGATGGACAATTGAAGCCTTTATTTCTCTAGTATTAAGCCATATATTAGTACAAATTATTAAAAGACACTATAGTCGTGTACGCCCATTTGAACTATTGAAAGAAGTACATTTGTGTACCAATCTTCTAAAAGACTATTCTTTCCCTTCTGGTCATACAACCGCTGCATTTTCAATTGCTATTGTCTTCTCTCTTTATTCTTTATCTTTCGCATTAGTATTGTTACCCATTGCCATACTTATAGGGTTTTCAAGAGTATATATTGGACTTCACTATCCAACTGACTGTTTTATTGGCGCCTTAATTGGTACCGTAACAGGACTCTTAGTCGTCATCTATTTGTGAATACAACGATATGACGAGTTATTTCCATAGGCTTCTCTTCAGTAATTAAATGACCAGCTTGTTCAAAGACGACTAACTGAGAAGATTTCAATTCTTGATGCAATCTCTTTCCAACTCGTAATGACACAACTTGATCCTCCTTCCCCCATAAAATCAAAGAAGGATGGTCAATCAGTTGTAAATCTTTTGAAGATAAATCGCCTTCTCGATGGCGAAGTAGCCTAATCAATGAATGATAAAAAAGCTTATCTGATAAGGGTCTCTTATATTCTGTTATCATTTGATCTGTAATAAGAGAGTGGTCATATAAAACATTCTCTAATTCTTGTCTAACATCATGTTTGTTTACATGATGATGAACATAAATCGGAAAAAAAGGTAAATAAGAACACCAAATGAAAAGTCGATTTGCACGTTTCAAATAACCAGAACTATTTAATAACACAAGCTTCCTAACTCGTTCCGGATAATTTTTGGCAACATTAAGAACTATTTGACCTCCCATTGAATGTCCGACTAAAAAAGCTTGATCGATATTAAAGTGATCCATACAATGTGTGACCAACTTAGCATAATTTTCAAAGGAGTAACGAAACTTTTTAGACTTTTCACTTCGTCCAAAACCAGGAAGATCAATCGCTAACACTGAAAAATATTCAGCTAATAAAGGAATGACTTTATTAAAGGTATATGTAGAGGACAAAAAACCATGGATTAATACAATTGGTGGTTTTTCGTTAAACACATGTTCACAATATAAATCAACATTCATAACTTGAACCGTTTCTTTTTGTACTTTCATGTAATTGGCTCGCTCTCTTTCTATAATGGTTATCTCTTATCATTACCCGTATTTTTACCATCAATCATTTCAATTAAGACAAATTAAGTGAAAAAATGTTAGACTGAATAACAAAAAGATCGGAGGAGCCGTAATCTATGAAAAAACAATTAATTTTAGCCTCTTCCTCACCTAGAAGACAAGAGCTACTTAAACAAGTCCATATCCCTTATTCAATAAGAAAACCCGACGTTGATGAATCACAAATTAAAGTTCAAAATCCCTTTGAAAAAGTAAAACAGCTCGCCCAGCTTAAAGGGCGACATGTTGAGATTTTGGATTCTAATGAAGTGATTTTATCTGCTGATACGGTGGTATCTTTTCAAAATCAAATTTTCGAAAAACCTAATAATCGAGAAGAAGCTTATAACATGATTTCTGACTTAAGCGGAAGTATACATGAAGTTTATTCGGGGGTTATGATTCGATCACAAGATCACGAAGATGTATTTGTTGAAAAAACAGAAGTCGAATTCTGGCCGTTAACAAACGAAGAAATGAAGTGGTACGTCTCAACAAATGACCCTTTTGATAAAGCTGGTGCATATGGTATCCAGAGTATCGGATCCATGTTCGTCAAACAAATCAAGGGTGATTATTATAATGTGGTTGGACTACCTATTTCAAAAGTCGTTAAGGAATTAAAGGAATTTGGAATAAAACCAAAATATATTTCATAAGGGGCTCAGATCAGCCCCTTATTTTTATGGTTACTCCTGATATTGGTGGTATATCATTCATATCGAAGCCTGACTTCTGGTCAGGGAAAACATACTCTACATCGTTAAGAAAATAATCTAATGTCACTCTCATAATATCAATTGTTATCCATTCTCCCGCACATCGGTGACCCATATCGAATTCACCACCACCTTGAGGGATGAAATCAAATGGACTTCCCTCCCAATCTTTAAATCGACTAGGGTTAAATTCGTGCGGTTTTTTCCATATATTCGGGTCATGGTTCGTTCCATAAAGATCTAATAGTGTCATTGTATTTTCTTTAAATTGATAACCTTTCCACGTGAAATCTTTTTTGACCCTAGCGATAGCAGCCGGAAAAAATGGATAATATCGACGAACTTCTTGTATAAAATGCTGGAGATTATCATGACTTTGACGAGCATAATCAGCTTCTTCAGGATGTTCATAAACAGCGAATAAGGTTAAATCAACATAAACTGAAATCGCCACAATGGGTCTTAATAAGTTTAATACTTCTACAGCGACCACATGTGGATCCAATAACTCACCATTTATATCCTTGTGCCAAGAAAAATGATACAGCGCTTTCGTTTGATCTACTCTTATGGAATCATCACGAATTTTCTTCACAAGACCTTCTATTTTATTCTCTAATTGAACACGAGACCAACGCGATTTTAGGTGCTTAGGTCCAATATTAGACGCCATTTCAAATAGTGGACTTAAACTTGAAGCCCAATCTTCAGCTTCATCATTTTTAAAAGGAACTCCAGTCCACCGCAATGCAACTCGAGTTAAAACAATTTGAGCGGCATCATATATCTTGATTTCATCATTAGAGTTCTCTAATAATCTTTTCCATTCTTTCTTTGCCAAGGATTGCACTTCTTCTAAAGAAGCTTCAGTCATGAAAGCCATGAACATCGCTTTACGATGACGGTGCTCTTCACCATCAAGACCCTGAACTCCACCTACTCCTAACAATGTTTTTTGAACTCTTGAAGGGGCAGCTTCTTGACGAAAAAAACGACTATTGTCATAGAATAATTCCGCCTCTTCTTTTCCAACTAGACAAATCGCCTTCTCACCTAATAACCTTGTCTGAATAACACGAGAATCAAATTTGTTTGCACGGTTTACAATAAAATGATAGCCTTCCTTAAGTAACTCAAGGGTATGATCTAACCCAGGTTCCTTAGGAATTTTATGCTGTTCTTCACTCATAAATAAATCCTCCAAATTGTTTGCTAGGAATAGTATTCCCTTAATTTCAGAGAGAGTAAACCATGTTTATAAAAACAACCACTTACAAAGTTGTAAGTGGTTGCTTTTTAACTAGTTCTTTTCCTAACTTTTGTCATCCTCCATATTAGAAATACTAATGGTAATATAGCGCCCATTAGAATGTTCATCGGAACATAGGATTGAAATAGAAATTCATTGATTTCCTCGTAATTTTTAGCAAAAAGAATGGAGCCAACTCCAATTAATCAAGCAAATGGAATTACTAATGGATGATAGGTTGTTAGCCTAAAAACTTGTGCTGTACCAAGTGCTAACCCGTAATAAAATAAAGATATTCGAATCATCAATCCTACGGTCCAAAAAAGAATTGCGATTGCATCGAACCGATTGATCACCTCTCCAGCCTCAATATAACGGACTTCTGAGAAAGTTGGAAATGCCATCTTGGCAGCTTCAACTGGACCGAACATGGCAACAGGACCTGTTATTGGACCTAAGAAGAAAATCAGCGTAATAATTGCTGCCCATACACCCGTCTTTACTAGTTTTTTGCTCAAAAAGCTCTCTATCAAGGTATTTTATAACCTATTTCTTATAAAAGTTTTGACAATACGCAACTATTTAGGAGGGGAATATAATGAAATTAAAAAACAAAGTGGCAATTGTTACAGGTGCAGCTTCAGGGATGGGAAAAGCCATTGCAGAATTATATGCAAGTGAAGGTGCAAAAGTTGTCGTTGCTGATCTAAACCATGATGGTGCCGAATCAGTTGCTAAAGGAATTAAAAATCATGGCGGTATGGCAACAGCCGTCGAAGTTAATGTTGCTAATCAAAATGACATCGACAATATGATTGAAACGGCTGTTAACGAATATGGAACATTAGATATTCTAGTGAATAATGCGGGGATTATGGATGGGTTTGAACCTGTAGGAGACATTCTGGATGAACGCTGGGATTTAATTTTTGATGTTAATACAAAAGGTGTCATGAGAGCCATGCGTAAAGCACTACCTATTTTCTTAGAAAAAGAGAATGGAGTAATCATTAATACAGCTTCGACAGGTGGTTTTAATGGAGCGCATGCAGGAGCAACATACGGCGCTTCTAAACATGCCGTCATTGGACTTACAAAAAACACAGGTTATATGTATGCACAAAAAGGTATTCGTTGTAATGCCATTGCACCTGGGGCTGTTGAAACTAATATTTCCTCCTCCATGCAAAACGTGAATCAGTTCGGAATGGAACGCACGAAACCTGTACAAGGCGTCATTCCTCGAATTGGACAACCTGAGGAAATAGCTAAAGTAGCCTTATTCTTAGCATCAGATGATTCAAGCTTTATCAATGGAACTGTTGTCACAGCTGATGGAGGCTGGACGGCTGCATTCTAGTTACATATTATAAATGAGGTGCTTCACAAAAATCGAAGCACCTCATTTTTTCTGGAAATTCTTCCAAAATTTAACTTGATTTAATTTGATTAACAGCCAAATTGACTGGCCATTCTTCTTCCTTTTCTGCCATATCCCAAAACATATACTCATATAAACTTGTTTTAACCACAATCTCTTCCAATTCTACCAATTCACGTTCGGGTTTACCCTCAGCAAGTTGATTCATTAAGTCCTTACATTCTTCCGTTAACTTCGTAAACTCTTCAGACGAATACATTTGAACCCAATGTCCATAAAATTCATGGTCGACGGAACCTGGCCAGTTTGCGAGTTCTTTACCGATAAAGTTATAACTCCATGCACATGTCAGTAGAGATGCCATTACATGCTCAACACCTCCACGATGTGATACATTTAACATATAACTCGTATAAGCTGTCATCGTTGCCCCTGGCTCTGTTTCTTCTAACTCCTTGGGTGTAATACCAAATTGACTAGCATATTCACGATGAAGGTCCATCTCTACCTCCAGTGTGTTATAAAGAAGCTTCGCAAATGTCGTCATCGTTTCTAAATCCTTTGCTTTCACACTCCCTAATGCCAATAATCGGCTATACTCAATTAGATATACGTAATCTTGTTTTAACCAATGTTTAAATTTATTCTTTTCCAACCATCCTTCACCAAGCCCCTTTACAAACGGGTGATCTAAATAAGAATTCCATATCGTATCTACTCGTTTCCATAATCGATCTGTAAATAATGTACTCATCATTTTTCCCCTCTCAAAAAGATTGTATTGTTGCTGAGATTTTAAATCTACTTATTCCCCCCTTTCCTTTATAAGGGAGCATAAAAAAACCCACCACTAGAGTATAGGGGTGGGTAAAATTAGACATAACTAGTCTATTATTTTCACCTTCACTTCCCTACGCTAGTGTTAACTAGATCAGGTTCAAAGGGTCGATCAAATCTCTCAGCATCTAAAATGCTCCCCTAGTGAATCGGTATAGCTATTAAGTTTTTTCAATTCTAGTATAGACATACTTAAGTAAATAAGCAAAATTTTCTTGTGTCTATAAATCCGTATTGTCTTTAGCTTTTTGAAATAATACTTCTGGAATCATCTCAAAGCCTTCGATAACCGTATTTTCTTCAACTTCAAGCATTAAACAAACCTTACCATTCACTTGAACTTGACGAACATACTTTAAATCTTGTGGACTAACAGAGATGTCTGCAATTTTAGTTTTTATTTTAATTGATTTTTTATTATATTTTGGTACGATGTTACTTGCTTTGAACTCATATTTCTCGTCATCGATGACGGTTTTAAAAGCAGATTCTACTTTTTCTTGATCCACATCTTTGACCCCACTACTTTTTAAAACCGTTTCAACATCTTTGTAATCTAATTTCGGTGGATCCTCTTCTTCATTTTCTTCCATGACTCGGTTAATTTCTTCATAAACATTTGAAAGGGTGGATGTATTAATTTGATCACCTGTCACCTTTTTGACAACTTCTTCGAAAACGACTTTGTCCTCTTGAGCTGTCATGATTTCTTCTGCATTTAATACGTCTTCTATAAAATGATAATCCAGTTCATTCGCTTTTCCCGTCGAATAAAGTACATGATTAACATCTGAAGCATTGTCCGTCATGCTAGGGAATAAAAACCCTGACACTGGAGCTTTCAAATTGATTACTGGATCGACGACAATATTATACTTAAACTCCTTTTCTACATAATCAAACAGTAATTCTTTTTTCGGGTCTTGCGTTTTATTCATACTACACAGGATAAAAGGGTGAGAGTATACCGCGTCTCGTTCACTTTCCTCCGCTTCATCATTTCTTGGCTTCATTGGAATTCTATATTCCCCACGAATAAAGGTAACGACAATATCCATTTCATATTGATGATCCTTCAACATTTTTTCTACAAGCTGAAGCATATAGTTAGTCCATTCTTCTGTATCTTGACTTAATAACCCTTGGTGTAGGATTAACTGGCTGCTATTTTCAACATCACGTTGGAATTTTAATTCGAATAATTTTTCGTCCAGTTGACCAGTTAAAACTTTTTTAAAATTGTTCATAAAGAGCTCTTTCTGTTCTTCTTCTAACAAATCAAATGATAGACTTTGATGATGATAGATTTCACTCGATTCTTTCATGATGTACACATTAAAAATTTCTCTAATATTTAATAGATCATTATCTAATTTAAATTGTTTACGAATATTTGCGATATCTTTTTTATTCAATGACATGTCACTCCTATGATGATGTTCTTAACATTACTTCGAATCATACTGTCTCATTTTATCATAGATATTACTGTTTTCTGCTAGTCACTCATCATTCTCGTATTACAAAATTGTCACATCCAAAAACAAATTGTTAGATAAATCGATGTTTCAACACCATAGTATCTGTTAAGTTAAGGCTAACAAATGTTTGAAAAGGAGTGCTCAAAAATGGAACAAATTCTCTTCATCGCATCCATGTTATCGTTGGGATTAAGTTTCAGCACCTTTATTTTAGGGATCTTTAAATTTCGTTTAACGGATATTTTCACCTCTAAATATGCCAAGGCTTCTCTTTTATTCTTATTGGTTTATGTCGTAACGTTTATTCCATATGTCATTCTTTCTAACTAATAAACCATTTTAACGTAAAAAGGACAGGATTATCTGTCCTGTCCTGATTTGATGTTATTTAGTTTTTGGTATTTCGTGCTGTCGATTTAGCCTTACCTCTTCTTTGTTCATCCGGACGCTTACCTTCACCATTACGTTTATACTTTGGCGCTTTTGAATCTTTCGTCATGTAAATTCCTCCATAAACTTAAGTTAGTTTTTATCGTAACCGTAAATGTGAGGATTATGTACATGCGTTACTCCCCTTGATGGTTGTTGTTTCTTAACCTGTTTTAAGGAGGCAACAATTAAGAAGCTAACAATCACTAACAAGAGCCAAGAACTAACTTTTCCTAAATGTACGAGGCTCCATGCATTCGTTTGATAAGGATATTCCCAGGCTCCAAAGAAGGTCGCAATATTTTCAGCAACCCAAATAAAGAATCCAATCAACACAAATGAGAAAACAATCGGCATACGATAAGTTTTACGACCTACTTTGTATGTTACCCATGACTTCCAAAATACTATGATTACCAATCCAGACAACCACCAACGAACATCGATCCAATAATGGTGCGTAAAGAAATTTAAATAGATTGCTCCAGCTAGAGGCACAACTAAGTTTAACGGTGGCCAATCGACTAAGTTTACATCAAGTCTTCTCCATGCCTGGCACAGGTAACTTGCAACACTTGCGTACATAAATCCACTATACAAAGGCACACCAAACACTTTAGAATACCCCTCTTCAGGATAAGACCAGGACCCCATATGAACTTTATAAATTTCTAAAGCAAGGCCAATTATATGAAACAATGTTATCACTTTTAATTCATCTTTTGATTCAAGTCCAGAATACAACATCCACCATTGCATCAAAAGACATATAATGAGTAACCAATCATACCGAGGCAAAAGTGGAAGTGGAATTATTTTTGTGATGGCCAACGATGCAAAAATAACTACTGGAAACAAACACGATAAAGCTTGCATCCAACCAAATCGAACTAGTTGTTTCAATGCTCTCATAAAATGAGCCTCCACAGAATGTATTTACACCTTGATTATAGACAATTATTTATTGAATTACAATAAATAATTTCTCTTTTTCAACATCCATTTACCCATGATTGCTATTATGTTTGAATTTAAAAAAGGCTTAATATCTTTTATGGGAGGTTGTCTCAAACTTATGGGACATATTATTAATTTTATGAGATAAAAAATCATATTTATGGGACATATTTTGGAATTTATGAGGTGAAAAATCGTGTTTATGGGACGTTCAATCTTTTTTATGATCTATTTCAAAATTATTGAGTCGTTCAAAAGCAATACTAATAAAAAAAGATTCTTACTTCTAAATAGGAGTCTAAACTCTTTCCATTCTAGCACCATTTTATTTACGAAAGCCTTTTTACTCATGTTTCACTTGAAGTTGAACAGTCAATAAACTAGTATTATTTTCAATATTTGCGTTAATATGGAATTTTAAGTATGATTTAATTAAATATTTCGAAAATACATCTAAGGGAGGTAATTAAAAGGGGAATTATGTTTAAGAAAGTATTATATTTGATAGTGAGCGTGGTATTGGTTGCTTCGGTATTAGGGATGATCCGTTCCTATGCCTTGTTAGGAAATGACGAACTTCCTAACTTTTATTCAAGTGATTACACTATTGAAGAGCGATTTGCTTATGAATTACATACTGTTGTGGATGGTATTTTGTGTGACTGTGAAGAGCAGTACATTTTTCCCACAGAAGCTACCATTCAAAATGCCATTGAAAAACGGGTCCCTCATTTAACATCTATTGACAAATCTAAACTTGAACAAGCCAAACAACTAGCCGAAGAATACGTTAATAGTCCATATAACAATGTTGGTGAATTAAGTAGACAATTGAGCGCATTAAAAAACCAACTAAAAAGTAGCGACAACGAAAAAGAAACCGAAGAGGAAATAGAACGTATTGAACAAATGTGACCGTCAAGTAAAATTGAACACTTTTTGCTAATTAATTTTGTACACTTTCTTCCTCAAAAATGGAAGTTCTGTTCTTCATTCGATAACTAT
>NZ_FOES01000077.1 GCF_900110685.1 Piscibacillus halophilus | reverse complement strand
TTCTGTGAATTTTGTCGGCTAACTTAATTCTACAAAAAGGGTCTTCCTTTTTCTATGTTCTAAAAATCATTTACACAAAATATTTTATACTCTCCTGCTACGACTCGATTCTTTATATTAAGACTAAATATCAGATCCAAAATATATTAATAATAATCAATTTATGTTTTTAAGAATAAAATGTTTTAAAAAGTGAAAAATGCTGTTAAAGTGTTGCTTTTTGAAAAGCTACCATATAAAATATTGAAAACTGAAAATTTTGATCGACATTGATTAGGACTAGTAATTTGAATAATCTTTTACAGAGAGGGAATTAAAGCTGAGAAGTTCCTAAAGAGATTCAAATGAACCTACCTATGAGTTCTGTGTTGAAAAACACAGCGGTTGAGACCGTTATAAAATTAAGTGTAAAGCTGTGCTTTAAATTAGGGTGGTACCACCATAAAGGGTCCCTAACTTAAAGTACAGCTTTTTTTATTTTATGAAGGAGGGGTCACATGTCTAAGCAATTTGTAGAAAACATTACGAATATGGAAGATGATTTTGCTCAATGGTACACCGATGTGGTGAGGAAGGCGAAACTTGTTGATTATTCAAGTGTTCGGGGAAGTATGATCATAAGACCTTATGGGTATCAAATTTGGGAAAATATCAAAATTGAATTAGATAAACGAATCAAAGAGACAGGACATGAGAATGTTTATATGCCACTGTTCATTCCTGAGAGCTTACTCCAAAAGGAAAAAGACCATATTGAAGGGTTTGCTCCTGAAGTGGCTTGGGTGACACATGGAGGCGAGGAAGAACTGCAGGAACGATTATGTGTACGGCCAACTTCAGAAGTGTTGTTTGGCGAGCATTATAAAAATATCATTCATTCATACAGAGATTTACCTAAATTATATAATCAATGGTCTAATGTTGTAAGGTGGGAAAAAACGACTCGTCCTTTTCTAAGAACGTTAGAGTTTTTATGGCAAGAAGGTCATACATGCCATGAAACTGAGGAAGAAGCAATCGAAGAAACGGAAAAAATGCTAGATGTTTATTCTAAAATTTGTGAGGAATTCTTGGCTATTCCAGTTATTAAAGGGAAAAAGACCGATCAAGAAAAGTTTGCCGGAGCAACATTCACCTATACAGTCGAGAGTTTAATGCACGATGGAAAAGCATTACAAACTGCAACCTCTCACTTTTTAGGGGATGGTTTTGCTAAAGCTTTTGGAATTGAGTTTTTAGATCGAAATGGTGAGCTACAAAACGTTCAACAAACCTCTTGGGGATTCACAACTAGAGTCATTGGAGCGATGATTATGGTTCATGGAGATAATAGAGGCTTAGTTCTTCCACCAAAGGTTGCTCCAACGCAAGTCATGATCCTCCCAATTGCTCAACATAAAGAAGGGGTGTTGGATCACGCTTACTCAATAAAAAATAGACTTTCAAGTATAGCTAGAGTTGGCATCGATTCAAGTGATAAACAGCCAGGGTGGAAGTTTAATGAGTATGAAATGCTAGGGGTACCACTTCGTTTAGAAGTTGGGCCAAGGGATATCGAAAAGGAACAAGTCGTATTGGTTAGACGCGATACGGGTGATAAATTTACAGTATCGTTAGAAGAGCTTGAGACTAAAATAGAAGAAACCTTATCACAAATTCAAGCTAATCTTTATAAAAAGGCTAAAGAGCGTATGACCGAAAAAACGACATCCGTTACCAATTTAGAAGATTTTCAAAATGTGTTACAAGAAGGGAATCAACTGATAAAAGCGATGTGGTGTGGAAATTCTGCTTGTGAAAATATTATAAAAGAAAAAACGGGTGCTACTTCTCGTTGTATCCCATTTAATCAAGAGTCCATCTCAGCTCAATGCGTTTGCTGTAACCATCAAGTCCAACATATGGTGTATTGGGCAAAAGCATATTAACAAAAACCAGTTTGAGTAAAACCACTCTAACTCAATAAAGACCTGTTGACTACCTCAACTGAGCGAGAAAAAGGTGACCTCGATTTTATTTCGGGTCACCTTTTTACTTTTTATAGCTATTAAAAGCTAAAAATGAAAACAATATGGCAAGTGCTATACCTATCCCAATTAATATATTAACTATCATCCATATATCTCCTCCTAATTTCGTGCCATTCGTTAATTAATTAATCCCCTTTTCTTCATGTTGATCTTCATAATAGTCTCCGTTAATACTTCTATCAAATTCTTCAACTAAATCATGTAACTCCATAGCTTGTTCTTTAAGTCTGGATTTATGATCCATAAGCATTTGTTGTAACTGCTAAACTAAATTATACAGTTTTCGCTAGATAAAATTGAACACTTTTTTACCAAATTTCCTTCGGAAAAGTATATGATAGGTTTTTAG
>NZ_FOES01000003.1 GCF_900110685.1 Piscibacillus halophilus | reverse complement strand
ATCACACGCCATGTATGGGAAGATAGTAAAGATAAAGTTCGAGAGAACCGTCTTTCGAATGAAGGTAAATGGATATATCGAATGCGAAAAGAGAAAGTCGAACGTAGCTTCGCAGATTCAAAAGAACTGCATGGGCTGCGCTATTGTCGTTTGCGTGGAAGGGATAATGTTCGAGAGCAAGCGCTTATGACAGCTGCTTGTCAGAACATGAAGAAGATTGCCCTCCACCTAGACCGTGTGGTCTAGGTAGAGGAGAGTCTTTTTCTTATTATTAAGGTTGTGATAGACATAAATTATTGAGATATCTATTTATTAACCTAAAAAAGCTTGTAGAAAAACACGGGGTTTCTCTACAAGCTGAGGATCTGACTAAACGTCAGATCCTTTTTTATTTAAGTAGCTGTTTTTTGCTTTTTCTTAGCCGTCGATTTTTTCTTAGATGAAGTCGCTTTCTTAGTTGTACTTCCTTTCTTCTTGTTTTTCTGAGATTCATTAAGTGATTTTTCTAACGCTTCCATTAAGTCCGTCACATTATCAGGCGTTTTAGGCTCCTTGGCGGTTGTGATTTCTTCGCCTTCTTTCTTCTTTTCAATTAATTCTAATAAAGCTGTTCGATATTCATCTGTATACTTTTCAGGTTCAAATTCAGTTGTTAATTGGTCAATTAACATTTTGGCTGTTTTAAGCTCTTTTTCACCTACATTTGTTTCTTCGGGCACATTCGGAACCTCTTGAAAATCACGCACTTCATCTGGATAATGAATCGTCTCCATCACCAAAGTATTTTGATATATTCTTACCACAGCTAAATGTTCTTTAGATCTAATCGTTATTTTAGCTAATCCAATTTTTCCTGTGTCTTCTAAAGCTTGTCTTAATAATGTATATGCTTTTCCGCCACCCTCATTAGGTGATAAATAATAGCTACGATCAAAATAAATGGGATCAATTTCTTCTAATTTAACAAAATCCATAATCTCAACTGATTTTTCTGCTTTTTCATCTTTAATCGATTGTAAATCCTCTTCTTCTAAAACGACAAACTTATTCTTTGTATACTCAAAACCTTTCACAATATCATCATTCGTAACTTCTGTATCACAGACTGGACAGACTTTTTCATATTTTACTGGTGACTGACATTCCTTATGCAAATTTCTTAACTTTATATCTTTATTTTCCGTTGCAGAATGTAATTTAACCGGTATATTTACAAGCCCAAAACTTATGCTCCCTTTCCACATCGTGTGCACAATATCACCCTCTTTTTTCATTAGTGTCTGTTTTTGCCCTCATAATAATTCATCATTTGATAAAAATAATGATATTGATTGGGGGAGTTTTTATGTGGAAACCAATGTTACCTACATTAGTCGATCAACCACCAGATCAGTCCAACTGGGTGTATGAAGTGAAATATGATGGATTTCGTTGTGGTATAGAATGGACAGAAAAAAACATTAAATTAATAAGCCGTAATCAAAAAGATCTTACGAATAATTTCCCGGAAATTATTGAATGGTGTCGTAAACAGCAATCGACGATTTCTGAATTACTTCCCATATTTTTAGATGGAGAAATTGCCATCTTACGAACTGAATATCAAGCACATTTTGGATTACTCCAACAAAGGGGACGCCTGAAAACTAAAGAAAGAATTGAAATAGCGAGTCAACAACGTCCCGCTACCTTTATGGCTTTTGATGTTCTTAAATATAAGAATGAGTCGATTAGTACTCAACCTTTAGGAAAAAGACGCGAACACTTAGAGCAGATCTGTCAAACACTTAATGCTTATTTATTTCAGATGGGAAGACCTTTTAATTTAGTTAAACAATTCAATTCATATGAAGACATTGAACCATTAGTCTTTTTACACCAAGGTGAAGGAATCGTTGCTAAAAAACAGGACTCTACTTACATGACTGGTAAACGTACTGAAGAATGGCTCAAAATTAAAAATTACCGTTATATACAAGGTATTTTGACTGGATGGGATTCTAATAATGATTATTTTGACCTCGTTTATGTAAAAGGCAAAGATTTTATTCCATTAGGTAAAGTGAAAAATGGATTCCAAGATCAAGATCAAAACACTCTTAAGACTTTCATCCAAGAACATGGGAAACGTAAGAATCCGAGTGAATGGCAAGTGCCAGCAAGTGTATGCTTAGGATTAAAATGTCTAGATGCAAAAGACCAAGAGTTAAGAGAACCTTTTTTTCATCAATTTCGATTTGACTTAGAGCCCGAAGAAGTGACTGAAGAACGCATTAAAGAAGGGCTTGCTCAACTTCCTAAAGAGGTCGAAATCTCTAAACCTGATAAACATTTATTTCCTAAAGTTACAAAGCGTGACTATGTCTTTTATTTACGTGATGTAGCCCCCATTTTATTATCACGCATACATAACAAAAGACTAACCATGATCCGATATCCAGACGGTATTCATGAACATTCATTTTATCAGAAGCATCTTCCTGATTACGCACCTGATTTCATACAAACGGTGCCTGGTGATGATGAGGATGAAGATATTTTATGTCAGGATTTAAGAAGTCTTCTATGGTTTGGCAATCATGCTGCACTCGAATTTCATATTCCATTTCATACGATACATTCAGAATTTCCTGATGAAATGGTCTTTGATCTTGATCCACCATCCAGAAAAGAGTTTTCATTAGCCGTTTTAGCAGCACAACTCATTAAAGAAATGTGTGAACATAAAGGTTTTGTACCATTTGTTAAAACTTCTGGTAAAACAGGTCTCCAGGTACACATACCACTCGAACCAAAAAGTATGACATTTGAAAAGACACGTGAATTTATGGAAGCGGTGGCGAAGGTTCTTGTGGAAAAGTATCCTAGTGAGTTTACCATTGAACGCTTGAAGAAAAATAGAGGCAACCGATTATATGTAGACTACATTCAACATGCACCCGGAAAAACAATCGTAGCACCTTATTCGACTAGAGCAACAGAAGAAGCGACTGTTGCAACTCCTTTATATTGGCATGAAGTAAATGAACAATTAGACCCTGATATGTATACGATCAAAACCGTTCCAAAACGTTTAATAGAGCTAGGGTGTCCTTTTCTGCAGATGCCGAACTATCATGCATAGTCTTTAATTTTAAGGAAAAATTATGAATTACGACAACTAACTTTTAGGTGACCCGATCATGATCTTAAGAAAACTTTTCTTCAAATCAAATAAGGGCAAAGATCCTTCATATAGGAAACGTCAAATTGATGGAACTTTACAGGATTTACTCCAACAATTAAAAAGTTCAGATGACTTTAATGATATAACAATAAAAGAAGGTACAAGACCTTTAAAATTTTACTATTTCTATTCATTAGTAGATAAAGAAATGGTACAACGTGATATTTTGCCATATTTGCAGAGTGAAAACATTCATTCATTAGAAGATATTAAGAAATCTGTACCCATTGAAGACATGATCATTACAAAAGATATTGAGACAATTCAACAACAAATTTTATCAGGATCATGTATGGTCGAAATAGGCGAACAAAGTAAAGAAGTTATACTCATCAAAGCCAGTATGAATAAGAATCGGGACGTCACTATTCCTGAAGTGGAATTTAGTGTAGTTGGACCAAAAGAAGCCTTTGTAGAGTCACTTGAGACTAATTTAAATCTAATAAGAAATCGCTTGCCTATTCCGGAATTGAAGGTCGAGGAATTAACGGTAGGAAAGATTTCTAAAGCTAAAGTAGCTATTCTTAGCATTGAAGGAATTACAAACGAGGAAAATGTCAATACATTAAGACAACACATTCAGGATATTGAGATTGATTCTGTAATAGATAGCTCTTATATCGTTCAACTTATATCAGATAATCAACACTCACCATTTCCACAATTGATTGACACTGAACGACCTGATCGTGTAGCGGCAGTTTTAGCTGAAGGTAAAGTGGCTTTTATTGTAGACGGAGCCCCACACGGAATCATCGCTCCAACAACATTAGTCGAATTCTTTTCTGCATTTGAAGACTATTTTCTAAACTGGATTACGGCATCGTTTTTCAGATTAATACGGTTATTCGCAGTCATGTTCTCCATCTTAATAACTCCTATTTATGTTGCCGTATTGACGTACCATAATGAACTCATTCCTAAAGATTTATTAGGGGTATTGGTCACATCAAGAAGAGAGATTCCATTACCTCCAATATTGGAAGCTATATTTTTAGAATTAGCGATTGAATTATTAAGAGAAGCATCTTCCCTCCAAGGGTTAGAGATTTAAAGGATGCTTTTATTAGATTGCCTTGGTCTTTTCAATCTAAAAGACCTGTCGAATCACAGGCTGAAGATACGATGAGATTCAATTCAAGGAAAGCTAAAAAGAAGAAAAAGAAATAGAGGAGTAGGGATTCAAGTGAGAAAACTTCAACGACAAGTCGACAAACAATATAAGGTATCACACTTTCTTGCACTATTTTTAATCAGTTCGATTCAAATTGGGGTTGGTGGATTTGGATTTCAATCTTATGTCGTGGAGTATGTTCCCGTTTTTAAAAAACGCCAAAAAGTCTAAAAAATGGGCACATGGTGGTAACCTCTTGACCATGTTATTGTATTTACTTATTATGGTCGTTTCCCTTGCTTATTTTACAACTGATCATATAACAAGGCTCTATTGGCCGACATTAACGATGTGGAAAAGCGTCGAACTTCCTTTTGTAGAGAGGTTTGAATACGTAGGTATTTCTTCTTGGGGGCTTATTATTTTACCTAACATATGTTTGGCGTTCTGGGCTGCTAGCCGCGGGGCACGTCAGTTATTTCGAGTTAGTCAACGTCATGCATTAATCATTATTCTAATCATCACGTTCATATCTAATATTTTCTTAACTTCAAAAAATCAAATTGAACAACTCACCACCTATTATTCATATATTAGTTTTTATCTACTAATCGTATACGTACCTTTATTATTTATCGTCGTCTATTTTAGGCTTGGAAGGAGAAAGCAATCATGAAACGCACCATTATATGGTTACTGTTAGTCTCCATCCTCATGACAGGCTGTATTAACAAACATATCCTTGATGATATTAGAATTGTAACGGCCGTTGGAATGGATCCTGCTGATAACGGTATGATTGAAATATCTGTGGTTGTTCCTAGATACAATCCAGATAAATCCACCACTAGTGAAACATTTACGCAATTGACATCTCTAGGTCGTTTTTCTAAAGAGCAACTAAGCATGAGTGAGTCCAAACCATTTGTCACTGGAAAAATTGAAGTTATTTCGGTTAGTCAAGAAATAGCACAAAATGGAATCATGCCGTTAACCGATGGATTTATAAGAGATCCTTCAGTTGGTTCAAGAGTTTTTTTATTTGTTGCTGAAAATACCGCCAATGAGTTGTTGCAAGGTCAATATAGTTCTCAAGATAATGGAATGTTTATTTCAGACATGTTAGCTCAAAACGTTGAAAGAGGTCCTCTTCCCAATACAAATATACATTTATTTTTTAATCAATTTTATGATAAAGGAAGTGACCCTTTTCTCCCTTTATTAGGATTAAGGAATAATAAAATTAAAATATTAGGTCTGGCTTTATTAAAAGATGATAAAATGGCAGGGAAGATTGGACTAAAAGATCTCTTTGCTTTTAAAACTTTACAAGAAAAAAATACAAAAGGAGATCATTACTTAGTTAAATTAGATGATGGGAATGAGGTGTACCTTAATAAAATTTCTTCAAAATGGAAAGTTAACATGACAAATCTCGAAACCAGTCCAAAAGTTGAATACGACGTGAATTTAAATTTAGCCATAAGAGAATTCAGTGGTGATAAGTTAGATCAAGCACGTATTAAAAAAATAAAAGATAAAATAGAAGAACAATTTAAACAAGAGGCTGAAGAGATGATTCAATATTTTCAAGAATTAAAAGTTGACCCACTTGGAATTGGATCACTTGCACGCAGTCGTTTACGTTCTTGGAATAAAGAAAAATGGCAGGATCAGTATCCTAACATAGAAGTAGTCGTGAATAGCAAAGTTAAAATTTCTGAAACTGGAATTGCAGAGTAAAAAAGAGGCTATAAATAGCCTCTTTTTACACCTCCACTCTCATTTGTTTGAATAACTGATGACCAAAAACTGCCGCTCCAGCAACAAGTATAGATTGTATAAATGCATCAAATGATAAACCTAACAAAATATTTGTTAAAATTAAGCTAATAAATAATAATAACAATGGAATATAGCGATTAGGTAACAATCTAGACTGCTTAATCATTTTACCTAAAATCATTAATACTGGAACAAGTATAAGCGCTTCTTCCATTATATAGTTCATCACATCCATGATACTCCTCCTCCTTTACGATTCATTTCGTTCAATAAAAGCAGTGAACCCCGCACCCTTCAGCTCTTTAACCCGTTTTTTAGCATTGTCCATATTCTTAAAAGAACCTGCTATTACACGATATAATGATTCCGAATGACTTATACCATTTTTTCTCAAATTGTAAGTCACACCTTCTTCACGACATATAGCTTTCACGACACACTCGTACATACCTACTCTATAATCTTTATTCTTTAATTTTTGACGATTTGCTCCATCTAAAAAATCATATTCAACAATCGTCGTGCGACAACTTCCAGTTTCTCGATGCATATAATAATAATCTCGGTCTTTTTGATTAGGGTAACGCCGTGTATAGGTCCTTCTTACCCGATACCCAGCCTTATCGAACTCATTAGACAACAATTTTTCAAATCGACCATTAGCATAAATACTATGAATGAATTCAGTTCCAGCTCCACCGCCAGCATTAAAATGATGGGAAATACATTTGTCGTATTTTTTTACTTTTGAGGTTCGTTCTTGTCGAGATAGTGATACATCAGTATTGCGGGTAATAGATGAGGAAATTCTTAATTCTTTTAATCGTTTATTTACATATAATGCAGCTTCGAGGGCCCAATCCTTTTCAGCCTGACCATAACAAACAGCGCCCGGATCAGAACCACCATGTCCAGCGTCTTGTATCCACCGACTCATATCAAGACCTCCCTGTAAATAATTTTTTAACATAAAGGCAGAACGGTATATACGTCTCCCCCATAATAGAATCGATTTAACAATCCTACTTGGGTATTAAACCATTGTTAGCATTTAAAATTTAAATTGTAAACTGAATATTCTATCATTTTTGCACAAAAAATTTCTAGCCCATTCAGGCTAGAAATTATGATAGATCGAAACCAATTTTTCCAAAGTTCTTTGTATCTTTTAAATAATTAAAAGCATAATCGTATTCCGATAATTGAAAAGTACGATCAACCTCAGGCTTAATTTGATGTTGTTCAATAAATGCTAACATGGACCTTAACTCTTCCGCACTCCCCATCGTCGATCCTAATAAATTGAATTGACCATAGAAAAAGTGACGAATATCAATCTCAACTGTATCCTCCGTAGTCGCACCAAAGGTAACAATGGTACCACCTTTTCGAATGATTTTAAGAGATTTGTTAAAAGTAGCCCTACCTACACTTTCTATTAATAAATCTACTTTTTCATCCTTTAATTCTTCGTTCCAGTCAGAGTTCGTATCAATAGCCACATCCGCACCTAGCGATTTTGCTTTTTCTAGTTTCTCTTGACTTCTTGATGTAACAATAACTCGTGCTTCTATTGCTTTAGCAAATTTTAATGCGAACGTCAGCACCCCACTACCGATTCCAGGTAGCATAACGGTGTCACCTTTTTTCACTCTGCCTCTTGTAAATAATACACGGTATGCGGTTAAAGCAGCCAGTGGTAAAACACCTGCTTCAATCCAGGATAAATGGTTTGGTTTCGTTTCAACATGATCTTGATCAATGACGATATATTCTCCAAACGTACCATCATCCGGTAAACCAAGAATTTCAAACCCTTCAGGTGGGGCTTCACTAATATTGGCCCATCCTAACCCTGGGTTAATGACGACTTCATCCCCAACCTTCCATTGGCTCACGTCTTCTCCGACTTCCGAAATGACACCAGCTCCATCAGAACCTAATACTAATGGACCACTATCTGGACTGTGCCTATGAGTTACCGCAATATCACGTCGATTCATGCCAGCAGCTTTCAATTGAACTTTAACCTGATTCTTTTTCACTTCGGGTTCACTTACTTCTTTATATGTTAAACCTTCAAGTCCTGCCTTATTTTCATGTACGATCGCTTTCATTTTATTTCCTCCCTTACTAATTGCTTTAAGTGTTTTGAAAATACGTCTAACTTATTTAAATCAGATATATCTTCTTCATATAATGGAACTTTAACTAAATCTTGTTTTTTAAACTCATTTTCCATTTGTTCTAAATATTGCTTTTCAATATGTCTTCTCTTTTCTAAAAATTGTCCATCTGCATGATCTGGTAGAACCTTGTTCACAATTAATGTTTTCACATGTAAATGATATTGGTGTAATTGTTTAATGGCTTGTTTGGTTTCAATAATAGGTAACCGTTCTGGAATCAAAACAAAAATAAATCCTGTTTGTGATTCGTCTAATATAACTTCACGAACGGTAGAAAATTTATCTTTTCGTTTTTGCAAAATCTCATATATAGGGTCGTCTACTGGTTCACCATCGTTTAGGAGTTGGGTATAATTTTCGTTGATCTTCTGACGCTTTTGAAGCATTCCATCAATCCAGACGCTCATAAGCTCTGGAAGCGATAATAATCGAATCGTATGACCAGTCGGTGCTGTATCAAAAATTATTTTATCAAAATGATGTTGTTCTTCTAAAATAATAGATATTAATCGATCAAACAATGCTGCTTCTTCTGCTCCAGGAGATGCGGCAGCTAAATCGATTTGTCGGTTGACTTCTTCTACTAATTTAGATTTAACCAACCCTTGTAAATTACCTTTTACTTGTTCCATATATCGTTCTGTTTCTTTAGTCGAATCAATTTCTATACCCCACAAATGTTCATCTAGCTTCGTTTTTTCATGTGATAATGGTTTATGAAAAATATCTCCTAAATTATGAGCAGGGTCTGTAGAAACAATTAGAGTTTTTAATCCTTGATTAGCACATGCTAAAGCTAATGCTGCTGAAGATGTCGATTTTCCAACACCACCCTTACCACCTATAAATGTTACTTTTTGATTAACGAGTTCATTCATATATCCACACACCCTCTAGCAACAGCGGATTCCATCAAGTGGTGATTTCTCCATCCCCATTCTTAAGTGCCAATCGTGAAATTTTTCTATAATAAAAGGATATAATTCCAAAGTATAATAAAAAGCAGGATTAGGAATCCCTAACATATCCGAATACACGAGTAATAAGAATAAATCATCTTCATCTCTAAGCTCTCTAGCAATTTCTGTTCGATGTGGAACACTTAACATCTCTTCATATAATTCTATTAATTTCTTGAATGAGAACTTTTTGTCATTGTCCATGTTCAACACCCGATTCATTTAGTCATTCAACTATTATTCTATCAAAATCATCAATATTTTCTAAATAATATCCATTCACAAAGATCGCATTCAACTTAATTTTGGTGAATAAATGTTTGAGAACATCAGTTAATGTTATATAACCTCTCTTGTATTGCTTATAAAGGTAAATGATCACTGCTCCTACGTTTTGAAGATCAACATAATTAATTGAAATTTTATCTCCATATTTTTGTTTCCATGAAGAATATAAAACTCCTAACTTATAATGATTTTCCTCTAAATAGTCAAATTCGTTAGGGATTGTGATGAACCCGTCATCACTTATACCCCCGCATCAGCCAGACCCTATGGATTTTGATTGACGAATGATTAAAATGTCAATCATAAACAACACCTCCTGAGTATAATAAAGGCCGTACTTAAGTGAGTACGGCCTTTATTATTAACTTACATTCTCAAGGTCATTGTTCTTCTTTTCTTCTCTAAGCACAGAAATGGATGTAAACACGATCCATAAGGCGAATACAAATACGATGGCTCCTAAAGTAAACAATAACCAATCAGAACTTGCTGCCCATGGTGCCCATTGAGTGAAAACTTGCAAGAACATCGCATATAACGTCATGACCATTAAGAACGCCATTGGAATTAAGGCAGGTAAAATATTACGCCCTTTACGTCCTAAATAAATCGCTAATAGCAGTAAACTAATACCTGCTAATAATTGGTTAGATGTACCGAAAAGCGGCCATAGTAAGTAACCACCTGAACCTAACCCTCTGCTGTCTCCCGGTAATAGAACCAGAATTGTACTAGATACAACCGCTAAAGTTGTTGCTGAATGCTTAGTTGTAATCGATTTAATATTATACTCCATACCAAGCTCAGCAATAATGTAACGCATTAAACGTACAGATGAGTCTAATGTTGTTGCAGCGAAGCTAACAATGATTACTGCTACAATCGTTGCAGCAACTGACTCAGGAATACCAACACCTGATGCCAATACAGCTGCACCATCAACGAAGACATTCAGTCCACCACCTGCTGCATTGTAATCACTATAGAATCCTAAGAAAGCACTTTCAGAATCAAAGAAAGTAACAACAGCAATGATCGCAATTAACGCAAGTAAACCTTCACCTACAGAACCTAAATAACCAACAAAGCGTACATCATTCTCATTATTAAGCTGCTTCGATGTTGTACCACTTGAAACTAATCCATGGAAACCAGAAATCGCACCACAAGCTACTGTAATAAATAATATCGGGAACCACGGCGTATCAGTGGCAGCTGAGTTTGTCATTGGTGCTGTAATCTCTGGTGAAGTAATAAATAAGCCTAAATATAATATTAATAATCCTAAAATTAATTGATGAGAGTTAATAAAATCACGTGGTTGTAGAAGTTTCCATACCGGTAAGGTTGAAGCAATATAAACGTATACCATTAGGATGACTATCCAAATAAGGAACGCCATACTAGTTGTATCAAGACCGAATAAAGTTGTTGCTCCTTCTCCACCTAAGTATCCTTGTACGTCAATCTGCAAGGCAGGTACATAGCTTGTAATAATAGCTGTACCATACATAACGGCTAACGCAGCAATTGACGGCAATAACATGCTCCCGCTACGTTTATAAACATGGTAACCAATCCAAATCGCTAATGGAATTTGTATAAATACTGGTAAAACACTTGATGGGTTATTTATAAATAAGTTCGCAATGACCCATGCAAAAACTGCGTTTACCATTAAAACCAATAGTAAAATAATGAATAAGAATAAGATTTTAGCGCGTTGACCAATTAATTTATTGGCTAGAGTACCAACAGATTGGCCTTTGTTACGAACAGATAAAAATAATGTACCAGAGTCATGTACACCTGCTGCAAATACAGTACCTAAAATAACCCATAAAAATGCAGGTAACCAACCCCAGTATACGGCAATAGCCGGTCCAACAATAGGTGCTGCCCCTGCTACTGATGTAAAATGGTGTCCCCACAATACGAATTTATTTGTTGGGACAAAGTCAACTCCATCTTTAAATTGGTGAGCAGGCGTCTTGTAGTTAGGATCTAGTCGGTAAACTTTTTCTGAGATGTATTTCGAGTAAAAACGATAACCTAAAAAGAAAACAATAAAACCGATTAAAGCTAAATAAATACCACTCAAATCTCTAACCTCCCCTTTGTATGTTGACATTCAATATTGATTTTACCGTTAAATTATCAGAATTTCAAGATAACTCAAATAATATTATTTTAGATACTTAAGTTCACAAAAAACCCCTCATAGAGTCAATTCTCTAAGAGGGATAAAATTGAAAATACGATTTCATTCTACTTTCCAACGTTTGAATTTTACTGTACCGCCTAAAGGAATTTGGACAAAACGCCAAAGATCCTCTGTGTGAATAGTACCGATGATCGGATAACCTCCAGTTGTTTGAGCATCAGCGAGTAACACGGTCGGTTGACCATTATGCGGGATCTGAATGGTACCAAACGTAACTGCCTCCGATAAAATATCATTAAACTTATTTAAACGTAAAGAGGATGAACCCTCTAAACGAGCTCCCATTCGATCACCTTTTATCACGACAAATGATTGTCGGTAAAATTGCTTTATACTAGTGTCATTAAATAATCGTTCATGCGGTCCGGGTATTACTCTAACCTCAATATCATGAGTATAGGTTGGAATTTTGCGTTGTTGAATAGATCTAAAGGAGTCATTATGAATCTTAAATGATTCTATAATATCACCATTTTTTAACCGTTTACCAAAACCAGCTTTTTCATAAGTTGACCTCGAATTCAAATATTTAGGCGAATCAATTCCTCCATCGATAGCAAGGTAACTAACCACTCCATTTTTCGGGCTAGAACAAATTAAATGCTGCCCTTTTTCAAGTAAAATGGGGCTCCACATGTCTATAGGATGGCCTTCAATTTCTGGATAAACCTCGGCACCTGTTAAGGTCAACCATGTATCCTGAAGAGCTTCAACCTGAACACCACCATAAAATATTTCGACCGCTGCATCGTTCCTTTTATTTCCTAGTAAATAATTTGCTTTATGAAAAGCATACTGATCCATCGCACCCGACACCGGAACACCATATGCCCGAAATCCATATCTACCAAGATCTTGTATTGTTGTATATAACCCACTTTTAATAATTTTTAACATACAATCTACCTTACCTTATTGAAAGGATGTAATTTCAATCCCCTTCCCTTTTAGAACCTGTCTAATCATTACAGCGTGATCAAGTGCTGTATGTGAATCGCCATGTAAACAAATCGTATCTGCTTCAAGTGATACCCACTTACCATCTGCTGACTGAACGCATTGATTCAAGGCGATATTCAAGACTTGTTCTTTGATTTCCTCATTTCTATATTTGACAGCATTCTTATCACCTCTTGGCATTAATAGTCCATCACTAGTATAAGTTCGGTCGGCAAATGCTTCACGAATGACCGTTAATCCAAGTTTTTTACCTGCTTTAATTAGGAAACTGTTACATAATCCAAATAATTTTATATCCGAATTAAAATCATAGACAGCTTGAGCAATAGCATTGGCAATCTCATAGTTTAGATTTGCCATATTATAAAGTGCCCCATGTGGCTTAACATGTTGTACCTCGACACCTTCAACTTTAGCAAACCCGTAGAATGCCCCTAATTGGTAAAGAACTAAATCATAGACTTCGTCTGGATTAAGATCAATTCTTCTTCTACCAAACCCTTGTAAATCTAAGAATCCCGGGTGTGCTCCTACTGAGACCCCATGTTCTTTAGCAAGTTTAACAGTTCTTTTAATTGTCGTATAATCTCCTGCGTGAAATCCACAAGCCACATTAGCTGAACTAACAATCTTTAATAACTCATCATCTTGGCCTATTTGGTAAATTCCAAAACTTTCTCCTAAATCAGCGTTTAAATCAATCTTCATTATTTAACCACTCCACTGTAGGTTGAATATCGTTCTTATCGCTATATTGTTCATACAATTTAAGTGAAATCGGCTCAAATTGGATAAAATCACCAGATCGTATTAAAAATGGTTCATCCCTTTTTAAATCAAATAGTTGAACAGGAGAATGTCCAATAATATTCCACCCACCAGGTGATGAAATAGGATAAATTCCTGTTTGTTGGTCCGCAATCCCTACACTGCCAGAATCAACTTGTTGTCGAGGTTCAGATAAACGAGGCGTTGTAAGCCTAGAATCCAACCCTCCTAAATAAGGGAATCCTGGTAAAAAACCAATCATATAGACTAAATACTTTCTAGAAGAATGATAGTGAACCACTTCTTCCTCACTTAGTCCATTATGCTCTGCCACTCTAGTTAAGTCCTCACCATTATAATAAACTGGTATTGTGATAACTCTTACTGATTGATGATCCTCTAATTCAATCTGATTCGTTAATTCTATCAATTTAGTTTTGACGGACTTGAAATCGATTCGACTTGAATCAAAGAAAACTGTCACATTTGTATAAGTTGGAACAAGATCAACAATGAAATCATACGATTTTTCTAACAACAAACGGTAATACGCTTGGACTTTCTGATTAATGATCGAATTAATATTTTCACCAAAAGAGATGGTAATCGTCTGATTGTTCAAGGGATAAACTTTTACCTCCATGTCAACCTTCACTTCTCCTATTTTTCAATGTTAACGATCCTATAATACTTATAACCAAACAGATTAAAAAGGAAACGATCAACATATGGGTAGCTGAAAAACCAATAAAAAAAGAATTACTATCTTCAGTATAGTTCATATCATTAAAATATGTCACCGCCACCGTAAATGCAGATAATGTGATGGCAAATGATGAACTATAGACCACAAATCCTAACCATTTTTCTCTATTTGATAATGATTTAAACGCTCTGGAAAAGATAAAAATGATAATGAGTGTTACTCCCATTAGCACCCATATAAAACTTTCTATAAAGTGAAATCCTTTCTCAAGAAGTTCACTATTTGTCGGGGAATTAAGCTTTTCGAATATTTGATAACTAATCTTTCCAGGCCCCAACTCCCCAAATGTATCGATTTCAATCGTGTTTAAGAAAACAAAATTTATTAAATAGATAGCTATTTGTCCTACTAAAACGACTCCTGATATCAAAGAAGAATCTATTAGAAAATCATATAATTCGATATTTTTTATATAGCTAGTTAGCAAAAGCCAACTAACGAACATAAATACAGAAACTATAGTTAATACAGTTAATAAACTTACCTTTAACCCTTTGACGAAGAATGGTTGGGACCATCCTTTCTTAAATGATAAAACACTTAATATAGTCAGGAAACTAATCAAAAAACTCTTCAAAAGTACATCAAATGATTGATAAATATAACTTGTCACCTGGGTTGAATGACCATGATCGATTTGATGAGTTGAATCCATGAATAAACTAAACAAAAAAATGATTAAACTATAAACAACACTAAATGATATCGCTTGAATAACCCAATCCTGCCAATTATTGATTTTGGCTTTAAATGAGTAAGCTAATCCTGCTATGGCTAGGGATAATAAAGCTAAGAAAAAGTAAAAAACTAACCCTGGGCGTGAAGTCGTTTGATATCCATGAAAAGTCTCTTGTTCTGATTGATCAGTGAGCGATACTGAAACTTTAGATAAATTAGCAAATAATATAATGTCAAAAGGTGACAAAATTGAATTTATGTCTTCAGTACCTTCCAATCGATCTAATTGATCGAGTCCACCAGTAGCCTCCAATTTCATTTGATTGTAACTGTCTGTTAAATATCGATAATTATAAATCCATTCGACTTGTTCAAACCCTTCTGGCACTTCTGGATGAAAAGCTTCTTCGCTTCGGTCAGATGTATTCTGAACAATATTTAAGATTAATGATGAAAATACAATTAAAAGTGCAATAGATAACAATACAAAAGGTATAACTCTAATCATAGATTTATTAACTTCTTTAAGTGTTTTTCTATAATGAGGATGATGACTCTTCATTTCTACTTCATTCACATGGACACGCTCAACCGACTCTCCACATACATGGCAATATTGATGATGCTCTTCCTGATCTGCACCACAGCTAAAACAGGTTTGTTGATAGTTTTGAGGGCGGATTAAATTAATATTTTTACTTGATTTATGTAATGGTTGTCCATCTTCAATACAATATATTGCATGTTCAAGGTTCGCTGTACCGCATTTAGTACAATAAATCACAAAACTCCCCCCTGATGATGTTGGAGCCTAGATCCACAAACATAACAAAATGAGGCTTCTATCATAATTTCAGTGTTACAATCCTCACAGACAATAGATTCGTTACTTTGATTTTCTTCAACTGCTTTGCCACAATGACCACAATATTCATCTTCAACATCTAAGGTATTGCCACACACACATCGAATGATTTCCTCTTTATGTATTTCTTTTAATTTAAGGTGTATTTTTTGATCAAGTTCAGTAATTTTATCGCCTATTTCTTTTAATTCATCACTATATATTTGCCCTATTCGATATTGATAATATACAGATTGACCAAGCTTTGTAAGCCACAAAACCTTGTGATCTTTAAGGCGTTCTATCTCTCTTACTATGTATTCACTCATCGTCTATCCTCCAATTAATCATTAATTGTCTATATTTTAACATACAAAAAATTCAAATTAATGCATTAAATTCTATAAATAAAAAAGGTGTAGAGCACTGAGCCCTACACCTAGATTTGATTAATGTTTAGTAAGACCAAGACCTAAGCTTTTACCATTTCCGTTTACTAAACCAAGACCTAAGCCTCTGTCATTACCTTTATCTTTTTTACCTTTTTTATCTTTTTTACCTTTTTTACCTTTTTTATCTTTTCCTTTATCTTTTCCATTGCCGTTATCATTTTTAACGACATTTATTTTACCCTCAGCTAATTCAAGTGTCTGGTTACCAAAGTCATCTGTAGCTTTAACTTGAATGACGCCCCCTTCTGCTTCTAAACCTTTAGGAGCAGTCCAGTATCCAATGTAGTGTCCATCTTCGATTTCGAGCATTGGTAACTCTGTAGCATTTTGAATACTATTTGTTAATGGCATGAAGATAGAGAATCTTGCATCTAAGCCTGATTCACTATCAAACTCAATGATAACAGTTTCGCCAGCTTCAACAGTTTGATCTTCCACTGGAGTTAGATTTTCAACGACTGGATCTGTATAGTCAGCTTGAACAACTATTGTTTCTGAACTACTGTTACCAGCTAAGTCGTATGCGTTAACTTCAATCGCATTTTCTCCTTCTTCAAGGATAATACGTTTAGAATATTGACCATCTTCAACTGCCGCTTCTTGACCGTTCACTTCTACATAATCTAAATGGTCATCGCTAACTTCACCTTCAACTGTAACAGTTTCAGTGTTCAACATATCACCATCAGATGGATTATCAATAGTGAATTCAGGTGCAGCTGTATCCAGTGTAACCGATACAACTTCAGATTCGTTAGCTTGTTCACCATTTACAAAGTTAACAGCTTGTAGGTCATTTTCTCCTTCTTCAAGTTCAACTGGTATGCTAAATTCACCATCATCACCAATTTCGACTTCCGCAACTTCTTCACCATTATTTTGTAGTGATACAGTTGTGGTTGGAGAAGCTGTACCTTCAACTGTTATCTCTGTATCATTTGTAATCAGGCCATTAGACGGGTTCGTAATTTGAACATCATCTACAGCATAATCTACACGAGCTCTAATCATGTAGTTACCTTCATCTGCTGGAGATTGTGACCAAGCTCCACCTACAGATTGATAACTTCTTTCAGCATAAGGACCATTTTCATCCGTTGCTAGACCTGGTACGTTCGGATTGGCACCAGTTTGTACATAAACCATATAGAAATCGCCATCTACTTGAATGTTATATTCACGTAAATCAACAATGGTCCACTCATCTAGATCACGGATAGCTTCAGCTTCAACAGGTCCTGCTAACTTTTCACCTGGTAAACCATCTGGACCTTCAGCATCCCAAACCTCAACTGCGAAGTCGGTTCCACCTGGTGTTGGCCAGTCTGTACCATGGAACTGGAAGACACCGTCAGTGACGATCCCTTCATCTTCACCTTCTGGTAGAGACATCTTAACAGCCCATTTATTTCCTGCATCGTAGAAAGCACGAGCATTTTCAGCTGTTCCATCATCGTAACCAATTTCTCCACCTGGGTAAGTGAACATTGGTTCTAATTCAATATCAAGAACTTGATCTCCATCTAGGTTTACTTCCATTTCAGTTCCATGGAATCCTTGAGCGTAAACCTTAAGAGTATAAGTTCCTTCATATGCTGTAAGGTCATAGTTACCATTAGCATCTGTTTCTACAGGATCAACATTTGCATCTTCTACTAATAGTAACGTTGCACCCTCAACTGGGTCTCCTGAATTAGCACTTGTAATAGTTCCAGATAAGGTCGCTTGTGGTAACTCTTCTAAAACAAAGTCAGCCGTTACCGACTCATCTGCTTCTAAGTTAACGGTTTGTTCTTCTGAAGCATAACCATAAGACTCTGCTACAACTGTGAATTCACCTGCAGGGTGAACGAATGAATAACTTCCGTCAGCAGGGTTTGTATTAACTGATTTTCCACTTTCAAGTACAGATACCTGTGCCCCAAGTGGAAGTAAATTGATTTCATTTTCAACTTCTACAGAATCTGAAGAAGGCTTAACCATTAAAGGTTCAATCTTAGATGGATCAACTTCTGGTGCATCTTTTTCAACTTTATCTTTTGCTGGTTGAATTTCAACAGTATTCGAACCTACTGATGTGTCAGATAGTGTAACATCATCAATATACCAACCAGACCTTGTAATAATACTATCTGTTTCTAGGTTGAACGCGATATATACACGTTCACCGGCATATTCAGACAGATCTAATTCTACAGTGTTCCATGATTCATCATCACCTGTTAACTCAAGTAATGATTCCCAATTTTCCATGTCTTGTGAAATAAAGACATTACCATAATCCCATCCAGATTCGATATTGTACCAGTTTTCAAACTGCAGGTACGATTCGCCTTCTGGTAGGTCAATTGGTGGCATTAGAAGTGTTGAGTTTTCGCTGTTATTATAATCGCCTGATAAGCTAGTTGCATAAACGTTTTCACCTGAGACCGCTTCTTCTGGTCCACTTGTTGGTGCACCGCGTTCCCAAGAAACATTTTCACCGTATACTTGCCAACCAACAGCCGGGTTTTCAAAGTCAGCAGAATAACCAACTGAAATACCAGAATCAATTGCCACAGTATACTCATCACTTACAACTTCATTACCGCCAAAATCAGTAACCGTAATCGTGTAAGTTAATTCACCTTCTAAAATATCTTCACCAGGAATTGTAGCTACATAAGTTCCTGATTTGAAATTACCTTCAGTGCGTGTTGCTTCAACAGTGTTTTCATCTCCGTTTTCATTAACATAGTTAACTTCAACAGATGTTACACTGACGTTATCCTCTGCTTGGATTTCTAAATCTAAATCCATTTCAGAGAATGCTTGTTCCGGACCTTCATGTTCAAATGAAGGCGCCTCATTATCTTCACCTTCAACGGAAACTTGTCCTTCAATTGTTCCTAGTCCATCTGCGACAGCTGAAACAGCATTGTAGGCATCCACTAAACCATGTCCAAAACCATTGTTAGGTGATTCTGGATAATCTTCATTCGTTAATGGTAATGCCGTCGACATTAATATTTCTTCAAGTTCATCAACTGATAAATTATTATTTGCTTCTAATATTAATGCCACAATACCTGATACAGCTGGCCCTGCCATTGATGTTCCATTCCATCCGCCTTCATATCCTCCCCCTGGGACAGTAGAACGAATGTTAACACCTGGTGCTGAAATTTCTGGCTTGATTTCATCATATGGTGAAGGACCTTCTAGCGAGAAGCTCGCTAAATTATTATTGCTATCAGTAGCACCTGTAGCAAAAGATTCAGGATAGTTCGCTGGAACTGCTACAGATCCTGGTCCGCCTGGATTTGTAAGTGTTGTATTACCTGCAGAGAACTCAGGGAAAATTCCTGCTGCTCTCCAAGCAGTGACAACATCACGGTACCATTCATCTAACCCAGGTCCACCACCCCAAGAGTTATTAACAACATCCGGAGCTTTAGTTACATCGCCACCTGGAGCTAGCATCCACTCACCAGCCGCAATAAGTCCCGTATCGGTACCACTACCACTAGCACTTAATGCTTTTGCATGAATGAACTTAGCTCCTGGAGCTACACCTACTTGGTTAGATCCATCTGGCTCACTACCGACCATTGTTCCGGTAACGTGTGTACCATGTCCGTGATCATCATAAGCTTCTTCATTACCATTTATAGCATCAAAGAAACTATAAGTGTGATCAACCTCACCAGTAGCTGCATCATAACCACGGTATTTTTCTTGTAAACCAGGGTGTTCCCAATCAGCGCCTGTGTCAATTGCGCCGACTACGATTCCTGTTCCATCAATTCCCATATCCCAAACTTGCGGTGCGTTAACTTGCTCTACGTTCCATTCTACATTAGTGATTTCAGACTGTATTTCCTCTGCGTCTGAATCAACTTCTGTTCCGATTAATTGTCTAGTTTCATCTGGTAATAGCTTCTCAACTTCGTTAAAGCTAGCTATTTTTTCAGCAACTTCTTTAGTTCCTGTTACAGCAATAGCGTTAACGATATGATAAGAACGGAAATCTTCAACCGTTCCATTTTGTTGTGCTTCTTCTAAAAACTCTTTTACATTCCCTTGACTAGCAAGAGCTGTCATTTTCAATTCAGAGATTACAGAAGAACGTTGAGAATATTCTACATTCATTGGTGATAAACCTTGATTCTGTGCATTACTTTTTGCTTCCTCTGAAACCTTTTGAACATCTGCTTTTTCTTTGAACTTAACTAAAAATGTTACTTTATCTTCTGAGTCAAATTCTTCTGTTAGTCGGTTACTTACTTTTTGTTGCACCGTCGTCTTGTTTGAATCATTCAATGAAGTTGATGCATTACCTGTTTCCGCAAACATCATGCTCGGCATTGCCATCGTCCATATTAAAGTAAATGAAACGATGATCTTTACCCATCTAGACAATATTGTTCCTCCTCCCGATTTTTAAGGCTTCTGTCAACACCATTGGTGAAGTGAAACCTAGCTCTTTCCCCCTTCCGATTTAAAAAGTTTATTTCTAATGTAGAATCATGAATGTTAATGTTAATATAGTAGAAATAGAGAAACGAATGTTGTCAAAAAATGTCGATTTTTATGAGGTCTTTTTCAATTTGATTACAAAGTAATAACATTTTAGGTCAGTAGTGTGAAACTTGTCCTACATCTATTAGATATATTGTACTAAATTTCTGAATAAATCGAATATTATTATAATAATTGGCAAGTCTGTACTAGTTGTTTTTCTTAAATAATCATCATTAGCTTTATTTGAGGTACAAAATGACCTCGCCATTAACAAATGTTGGATTTTTGTGAATTGAAATGACTAAACTTAAAGTTGGTGAAGTTATGTATTGACTTAAAGCCAAAAAATCTATAGGAAAAATTAGAGGGGGTAATCGTTCACGGTTCAAGAAATTTCGACAATTAATTGTTGAACCAAGTAAATTACATACAAGAATTGTAATGAAACTGAGTACATTACAATCAAATTAAATATTTACAATTACTGAAACAATTAGGTTTTTAAGACTATTATAAGGGGGAGTTATGATGAAAAAACTATTACTGACCGGGTTTGAACCATTTTTAAACTTTAAGACCAACCCAACCATGGAAGTAGCGAAAGGCTTAGACGGAAAGTCAATTCAAGAATATGAAATCTCGAGTAAAATTTTATCCGTTGACTTTAGCCAGTCAGGAAGTGAAATGATCCAAGCCATCAAAGAAGTCAAACCAGATGTGGTCGTCGCACTTGGCCTTGCTGGAAATCGAAAACACATTACACCTGAAAGAATTGCGATTAATTGTAACGATGGACCTGAGGATAATAAAGGTTATAAACCTGCTGGAGAAAAAATATTTGATAATGGTCCAGATGGGTATTTCTCAACTTTGCCCATTCGAGATATGGTGGACGAAATGAAACAAAAGGAGTATCCTGCTTCTATTTCGAATACAGCAGGAACTTATTTATGTAATAATGTCATGTATCATGCACTTCACTATGCAAAAATTAATGGACTTAATTACAGAGCTGGTTTTATTCATATACCACCTTCACATGAAATGGCGATTCAGCAACCTCAACTTTCAAGCTGGTCCCAACAAGACCTTAATCGAGCTATTGAAATTGCGTTAAGAGTTCTTTAATGGTTCGAACTTTAACCTTACCTTTAATATATCTACCCTTTTCACGGACAATATGCAGGCTATAGCATTTCTCGCGAAAAGGGTTTTTAATCTAATCAGTTATAAACGATCTTCCTCATCACGTAAAACTATATCTTCATCACTCATTCCATCCTGTATATCTCGATGACGATGAGCAATTCTACTTGAAGCATTCGCAGCAATACTCCCTACAATATCATCCAAAAATGTATGACAGCGTTCCCCTTCCTTAGTGTCTAGCTTTTCTATGACACCTACCTTCTGTTTATCTAAATGACCATAAGTCGTAACGGCAATACTTCCATAGCCTAACGCGGCACCTAAGGCAATTGTTTCATCCACTCCAAATAATCCCTCATCTTGTGCAATTAATGATTGTAATGGTTCTGATAACAGCCCTTTTTCTGCTAAAACATCTAATTCGACACCAACTAAAATCGCATGCTGAATTTCTCTTTTTTCAAGGACACGATCAACACTTTCGATACAATCTTCCATCGTTAAAGTATCGTTATACGGTGCTTGCATCTTAAACACTACTTCTGCTACATCTTTTATGGATACTCCGCGTTCATGTAAACGCTGGCGAGCAGCTCTTTCAACGTCTTGACTTCTTATATGTGAATGAATCGTCATCATGATTCCTCCTTATATCTACATTATATCACTAGACAAGTATAGACTTATTAAATATTCAGAAAATAATCGATCATGTCTTAATATTAGATTAATAAAGAAATTGTGATAAAATTATTTTGAAAGTTCTATATTCAACTAGACGTTTTGGAGGTTTTAATTTTGGGAAGACAGGGTACGATGTTAGATAAGGAAATTAACAGTGACTATTTAGATGAAACACTAGTCGTCAAAATTTATAAACCTAAGAATTTCTCTTCTCTATACAAATATCACATTTGTATTATGCAAGATGGTAATGATTACTATCAATTAGGACGAGCTGCCACTGTCAGTGATCGGTTACATGAGCAAAAAGAAATTGAAAATACCATTTTCGTTGGTATTCACTATAAAGATCGTTACGACCGTTGGGATAAATATCACCCCGAAGGCCAAAAAAATGAAGCTTATATGAAATTTTTAGTCTTCGAAGCTCTTCCTATGCTCGACCGTGAATTACCAAGCTATCATGTCGGTTCTACAAGAGTTTTAATGGGAGATTCGTTAGGCGGAACTATTTCGTTAATGACCGCTCTTAAATATCCGAACAATTTTGGCAAAATCATTATGCAATCGCCATATGTAGATGATCAAGTGATAAAAGCGGTCAACCATTCTTCAGAGATTCAAAATATGTCCATCTATCACACAATCGGTTTAGATGAAACCGAAGTTCCAACTACTAAAGGAGAACAGGATGATTTCTTAACACCGAATCGTGAACTACATGGCATTTTAAAAGAAAAAGTAAATGATTATACTTATAAAGAACTCGAAGGTAAACACACTTGGAAACAGTGGCAAAAAGACTTACCTGAAGCTTTAAAACAAATTTTTGGAAATTAAGCCTTTTGAATGAAGAAAAATGATTTCGTTTTTTGTTATAATAGATATTAGATTTTGTAGAATCGTGCAGTTTTATAATTTAGGAGGGATTAATCATGTCAACATTAAAATATGGTATTGCTATTTTTCCATCAAAAGAAATCCAAGATCTCGCAAACTCTTACCGCAAAAGGTATGATCCCAGATATAATAAAATTCCACCGCATATTACCTTAAAAGAGCGTTTTGAAGCAACAAAAGAAGAAATTAATGATTTTACATCCGAACTTGAAAAAATCGCAAAAGAAATTGAACCATTCGATATCGAAATTAAAAAAGTAAGTTCATTCAGTCCTGTGACAAATACCGTTTATCTAAAGGTAGAACCAAATGAAAGCCTAACAACACTCAATAAACGTATGAACGAAGGGAAGCTTCCTAAATCACAACAATTTGCTTTCGTCCCTCACATTACCATTAGTCAAGAATTATCAGAGGACGAGCATTCAGATGTATATGGAAGTATGAGAATGTTAGAGTTTGACTTAAAAGACCATATTGATCGCTTCCAATTGTTATATCAGTTAGAAGATGGCTCATGGACTGTATATGAAACCTTTAAGTTAGGAAATTAATCATGAACGTCAATCAAGTGCAATCTAAAAAACAATTGGAAGACGCTTATCAAGTTCGAACTAAAGTCTTTATTGAAGAACAACATGTACCACCAGAGATTGAAGTTGATGAACATGAAGGCGATGCGGTGCATTTTGTAGGTTACCTCAATGATCAGCCAATTGCTGCAAGTCGTTTAAGAATTATTGATGATTCGGGAAAACTTGAACGCATCTGTGTATTAAAAGATCACCGTGGACAACATTATGGTGTTCAGATGATTGAAGCAATGGAGCAATACTTAACTCAACAAAATGTATCAAAATCAAAACTTAATGCTCAAACTCATGCAGAAGATTTCTATAAAAAACTTGGGTATCACACCATTTCTAATGAATTTATGGATGCTGGTATACCACATGTTACGATGGTTAAAGAATTAAACTGACTCGCTAAATAGCGTGTCAGTTTTTTTAATTTTTGTTAGGTATGAGAACCTTAGTCCTTGCCTATAATGTTTAAGAGACATTTGACATAGGACTGGGGAAGGTGACACTTTTGGATTTTCTTAGAATATTTGTTGAAAGCTTAGTAGGATTTACCGCTTTATTTGTATTAACAAAAGTATTAGGTAAATCACAAATTACACAGATTACTGCCTTTGACTTTATTTCCGCACTAGTATTAGGTGAATTAGTTGGAAATGCTTTATTCGACCCAGAAGTGGGTATATCTATGATTTTATTTGCAGTTGCTATTTGGGGAACGTTTATTTATGTAACAGAATGGTTCACACAAAAATTTAGAAGAACCAGAACATACCTTGAAGGAAAACCTTCATTGGTGATTCGACGTGGGCAAATACAACGCGATATTATGAAAGAATGTAAATTAGATATGAACCAATTAATGCATCTGTTAAGAGATAAAGATGTTTTTTCAATACAAGAGGTCGAGTACGCTATATTTGAAACAGATGGCTCCATTAACGTCTTAAAAAAATATATTTATCAAACCCCTACAAATGCATTTTTTAATGCAACACCTAGGGAAACGATACTACCAATATCAGTTATTTCAGATGGTGAATTACTTCAAGAAAATATAGCTGAAATAGAGTGGGATCAAAGCCAAATTTTAGAAGAGATCGATAAACAAGGGTTAACATTAGAAGACGTTATGTATGCAGAATATCACAAAGAGGAAGGATTGTATGTGATGCCATACTAAGATCCTTCCTCTCCATTTATTTTAAACATCCAGCGATAATGCTGAATGTAGTGCTTGACTTTCTCTTCATTAATTAGTGCAGTTAAATAAGCTGTTACAGCAGTTTTAAACAATAAAAATGGACCTAACGAAGAGCTTTTCACGCCCATATCAGCACAAAACACCGATACGAGTTCCTCGTGTGAGATAGTTTGCTTGTCTAAAATAATACAGTATACCTTATGTAATAAATCTTGATGATATTCTATATTTTTATCAATCGTCTCTTTAAAATCTATTTCATATAAACCATGTCCAGGTACTGCACCATCCGCTTGGACATTTTTTAATTTTTCCAAACTTAATAGTGTCTTTTCTACACTCGTAATATATGGAATCTTATGTTTGTGAAGTTCATCTTTACCGAAATAACTATCCGCAGCATATAAAATACCATTTACTTTTAAAGCCATTTGATTATAACTATGTCCCGGAGTAGCAATCGTTTCAAAATGAAAACGGTCGACTTGGTGTTGTCCTTCATTCACTTCTATATCTATTTTAATAGGTGGACCTTCTAAAAATTTGTTGCGAAGTTCATCTAAAGGATCATTACCAGAGAATAGATAGGTTGGTTCTAAGATGGGGTTTGCTAAAATTACGGACTCAAATGTCGGGGCTATAATTTTTACACCATAATTTTTAACTAAATAAGATGCACCGCCATAGTGATCAGCATGTGCATGTGTAATAAACAAATGAGTAATCGGTAGTCCTTGTTCTTCTAATTGACGTACAACTTTACGAATAGCAGATCGGTCAATCGCGGCATCAATCAGCATTCCTTGGTCATGATTTCTTACATAACCTACATTGACAGAGCTACAGAACACATAACATTGGTCATTGAGCTGCTTCATTTCCATGAATATGACTCCTTTAAGAGATCCTATTATTATATTGATTCGCTAAAATGCTGACCTTTTCCTGTTATTTCTGCTAACTCTTCGGGATTTTTAGAGACATATTTTGAACGGTCGGATTGGTAAACGGAATTTTTTTGCCCAGATGTAGGTTTATGGTTAAATTGTTTTTCTCTATTATGTCTCTTAATCTCTTGAAATTCCGTTCTAAAAACACGTTCTAAAGCAACATTTGACCTTCTTTTATTAGAAATGTGACGGCTTTGATATTGACTATATTGGTGAAAATCAACCGGTAGTAAATATCCCATCAACACCCCTCCTTTATTTACGAATTCCCTATTTTTATAAAATTATTCGTAAATTGTAAGAGCTATGTGTCCGTTTTTATTCTTTAAACCACTCTTCCATTTTCTTACCAAAGTCTTCAAGTTGTTTTTCATCCTTTGATAGTTGTTTTTCCCAGTCTAATAGTTTGTCGTATTCTTTTTTATTTTTCTCTTCTGTATGCTTTCCTATTTCTAAAAGAATTTTTTCAAGATCTTTGAGCCATTTCATCAATTATCCTCCTTGAGATAAAAGAACCCGCATGACCTCATACGAGTTCTTTCCTAAACCATATAACTTATATCCAGAAGAATGGTGGACGACGATCCTCATCTTCTTTATCTGAATCATTCTCTTCTTCTATGTCTTCTACTTTCATTTCTTCTGTCGTTTCCATTTCCTCGTCTCTACGTCGTCTGCGAGGTCCCCAGAAGAAATCATGTTCCTTTTCAGGACGTTCGAATACTACATTATCTGCCTTAATAACTAAATCTTTAACTCTGATCTCCTTTCTCTCCGCAGCCACAAACCTTCACTCCTTCCAACAAAATTTACGTTAATAGTATATTCGACCAATTATTTTCAGCATGGTCACATGACCTATATAAAGTTAAAATATCGAAAATGCATAAGACCTTTTAAGAAAAAATCAAAACACTGGCAATTGCCCACACCCTACCATGTCTTATGCATAGATTATTAACGTAAGAAAGGTCAGATGAGTAGAAAGGAGAATGACTATGTCTTGTCGCGGAAAAGATCATACAGAAAACTGTGTGTGTGACATTCTACGTCAAATTGTAGACGCACAAAACGACATCGTCGAGCATGATTGTGATGTAAGCTGTAAACAATCGATTGAGGATTTATTGGGAGATCGAACCTCTCCAGCAGGATTAGATACGGTTCCTGTATTATTATATTGTGAATGTAAAACATTCAAAGGTTTTGGTGCTATGAATGACCAAAACAATACAGTAGTTGCAAGCTTTTACTTCCGCGTGAAGAAAGTAGACGATGATTGCTGTGCAGTACTTGAATTACTACGCGACCCTGCAGATTCTGACAGAAATCCAAAAGATCCAACTGATCAAAAAACAGCGAACTTAAGAGCTACAGGAATCTGCATCAATGTCGACCTTAAATGCTTCTGCCACGTTACTTGTTTACCAGCTGTCGATGCTATCAACTAATCACTATAAAAAGGGACTTCGCAACCAGTTTTGCGAAGTCCCTTTTTTATGTTCTTGACATTCAAATAAATGTAAGAACAAGTATGTAATTTATTCACTAATTAATGATTCTCTCATTCTTTTTCTATAACATCATAATCAGGAACATGTCGATCTTCAAAATCCCTTAAATTAAGTTCTTGAATTATGAATTTAACTTTTTGTTGATTAAATAGATACTTATTAAACAAATCAGTAACAAAATAACAATCAATATTGTCATCAAAAAATTGCACCACCATGGAAACCATTCATTTTATGGCCTGTATTTTTTTATAGCATTATAACACGTCAAACTAACGAGAACCAACTTATCAGAAAGTAACCTATACCCTTAGAGCCCAAAAATAAAAGCCCGCTGATATAAGCAGGCTTAAAAACCAATGATTTGTATATCCAGTAAATCTTCAACGTTGATAATTCTTCTTCTCGGTGTTTCTCTCACGATCAAATGAACTTTCTCAGCATTTGCTTTTTCTACCGTTCCTGTTAAAGATCCTTCTTTTGTTAAAAAGCGGCATTTAAGTACTGGTAATGTTTCTTGAAGGTTCATAATATATTCTAATTTATCTTGAGTTGATAGTGATTGAAACCGGCTTCGACTGGATCGTTTTGCTGCCTTGACTTCTTTTTCTTTTGAATTTTTTTGATGTGCACTGTAAAAAGCTGATTGAGACTCAACTTCGGGAATAGAGTTCTGATTTTGGTCAATATATAATAAAGGTGGTTTCGTACGACGATCTTCCATCTGATATACTCCTTTCATATGACTCTAACCCATTTTATGCACAAACACCCAATGACGTGAGATGATTAATAAGAAACAAAAAGACCCTTCCCATTTAACTGGAAAGAGTCTAGATCTCATTATTAATATCCTAAGATATTGTATCCTGAGTCAACATGAATGATTTCACCCGTGACACCTCTTGATAAATCACTCATTAAGAAGTAAGCTGCATCTCCAACCTCTTCTTTTGTAACTGGTTTACGTAGTGGAGAACGTTCTTCAATTTCTTTTAAAATCGCGTTAAAGTCTCCAACACCTTTAGCGGATACAGTTCGAATTGGCCCTGCAGAAATAGCATTTACACGAACACCATACTTACCTAGATCATTAGCTAAATAACGCATGGTCGCATCTAAGCTTGCCTTAGCAACACCCATAACATTATAGTTTTCAACAACACGTTCTCCACCAAGATAAGTAAGAGTAAGAATACTCCCACCTTCAGTCATCAGGTCCTTGGCAACACGTGATACTGCCGCTAAAGAGAACGCGCTAATATCATGTGCTAAGTGGAACCCATCTCTTGATGTATTCAAAAACTCACCTTTTAATTCTTCACGTTTCGCAAATGCAATACAATGGGCTAATCCATGAATAACCCCTACATCATTTTTAATATCTGCGAAAGTTTTTTCAATAGCTTCATCAGATGTGACATCACATTCATAAAATAAAGAATCATCTCTGTCTAATGTGTCAGCTAAATCGCGTACTGGTTTTTCAAAACGCTCGTTTGCATAAGTAAACACTAAACGTGCACCAGCATTATGTAAGGATTGTGCAATCCCCCATGCAATACTACGTCTGTTCGCAACACCCATGACAACATAAGTACGGCCTTCTAGCGAAAAATTCATTTATTACGCCTCCTGAAATTATACAAATTTTTATGATTTAATATTAGTACCTAGTCCTATTTTATAAAAAAAATAAAAAATACTCAATCGATAATTCAATAAAGATTGAGTATTTTGTTTTTCAACTTAAATATTCCATAAACATCGTAGCAAGACCGAAGTAAATGATGACTGAAATAATATCATTAATCGTCGTAATAAAAGGCCCACTTGCTACTGCAGGGTCAATTTTTATTTTATGCATCAATAAAGGTAGAAAAGCTCCAGCAATGGTGGCTACAATCAATGAAGCCATTATGGAAATCCCAACAACTAAACCTAAAAAGATTTGGTCAACTCCTTGCCATACCACAACGATTAATATGATGACGGCTCCGCAAGTAATACCAGTAATAAATCCAGTTAACGACTCACGTAATAAACGTTTTAAAACTCCTTCACTCATCGCATCACCTGTCGCAATTCCCCGAACCGTTACCGCAAGTGCTTGTGTTCCAGTATTTCCTGCCATCCCGGCAATTAAAGGTATAAATACGGCTAGTAATGCGACTTGTTCAATTGTTTGTTCAAATTGTCCAATTAAACTTGCTGTAATCATTCCTAAAAATAATAATATGATTAGCCATGGAAGGCGTTTTTTAGCAGCATCAACTGCACTTAAATCATTTCGATCCATATCTGTTACGGCTGCTAATTTAGAGTAGTCATCACTTGCCTCTTCATCCATAACGTCTAAAATATCATCAACCGTAATAATTCCTAATAGATGTTTTTTAAAATCTACAACTGGTAATGCTAGAAAGTCGTAATCACGCATTAGTTTTGCAATCGACTCCTGATCATCCCCAGCGGATGCATATACGACTCGTTCACTCATGATGTCACTAACAATCCACTCTTCTTCCGAAATAATTAAATCTCTAAGTGATATAACACCAACTAATCGTTTATCATCATCTGTAACAAACACATAATAAATAGTCTCCGCGTCTGGAGCTTTTTCTCTTAGATGTAACATTGCTTGCCTGATGGTCATATTTTGATTGACGACGACATATTCCGTCGTCATGATACTACCAGCGGTTCTTTCTTCGTAATGGAGTAAATTCTTGATTTCTCGAGCTTCTTCCCTATTCATTAAAGTCAGGTAGCTTGCAATTTGGTTACGCTCTAATGTATTCATAATATCGACTGCATCATCAGTTGATAATTCATCGAATATTTGCGCTGCGAAACGAGGGTTCATTTCCGTAATGATTTCCCCTACATTTTCTAATTCAAAATGCTCTATAATCTCTGACATCTCATCAGGCGATAGATAAGTATAAATTTGAAGACGAATTTCTTTTGGTAAATTTATAAAAATATTCGCCTGGTCATACGGGTGTAATTCTAGAAATTCTGACCTAAACAAATCGATGGAATCTTCCTCTAATGCTCTATTAATTTTCTCTATAATTAGTTCGTATTCTAAGCTTTTATGGTTTTGCTTGATTTCCATCATGACCCCTCCTTCAGACGAATTCAATATGTATATTTTATAGAAAAATAATTCTTGATACCAACCTTAACTTTAAAAAATTTGTTAATTATTCTCAACAGAAGTTTTTCCCTATTTCAAATTAAGCTATTTTAACGTATGATTATTATAGAGAGAAACAGTATTAAAGGGAGATAAACATGGACAATCAACGACAACAACGTGTAGATACATTTTTAATAACAACCATAGTTTTAATTATAGGCATTAGTGTATTTACTTTATATACATTAGGTGAAGCTTACTCCTCTTTTGAAGGATATTATAAACGACAAATCATTTGGTTTATTGTTAGTTGTATTGGAGTAGCAGCCATAATGGTAATTGATTTCGATCGTTACCGCAAGTTCGCATGGCCATTATATATTTTAGGGATCTTCATGCTAGCTGGACTTCATTTTTTACCATGGGCATGGGAAAATAATGGAGCTCTTCGCTGGTATAAATTTGGCAGCACAACTTTACAACCTTCTGAATTCGTTAAAGTATTTTTAGTTGTTATATTAGCTCATGTTATTACAAGCCATAATGAAAAATGGTCTACTAAAAACTTGAAATATGATCTAATTCTACTGGGAAAGATTATCGCGATTACAATTCCTATGTTTTTATTAATCGCCATCCAGCCTGATATTGGTTCATCACTTGTTATTTTATCCATTGCTGGATTTTTAATCGTCATTTCAGGGATCCGTTGGCGAACAATTGTAACGCTATTTGGGACTGCCTTTGTGATTGTCGCTTCACTATTTTTATTATATTTTTCAAATCCAGAAGGTTTTATATCCTTTATTGAAGATGAGACTTCTTTTGACCACGTAGCCGATCGTATTAAGGCTTGGGATAATCCCCACTTGTATACTGACGGGTCTGCTATGCAAGCTATTAAATCGATGATGGCTATTGGGTCTGGACAACTTTCTGGAAAGGGATCAATGAATTATCAAGTTTGGATACCTGAACGGCATACAGATATGATTTTTACAGCAGTTGCTGAACAATTTGGGTTTGTCGGATCTAGTGTTATTATTATTCTTTATTTCTTGTTAATTTATCGCATCATACAAATTGCCTTAGAAACGAAGGAGCCATTTGGAACTTATTTATGTGTTGGAATTGTCGGGATGTTCACTTATCAGATATTCCAAAACATCGGAATGTCTATTCAACTATTACCTTTAACCGGTTTGCCGTTACCTTTCTTAAGTTACGGTGGTACCTCCCTATTAGTTTATATGGCAGCCATTGGTTTAGTGTTAAATATTAGATCAAGACAAAAATCTTTCATGTTCGAATCAGATAATCAATAAACTAAATCTATAAATACCTCGGGATAAGAAGCAACACAATGGATTCGTGTTTGATTGATGGGATGCATCAACTGAATAGACCTTGCGTGCAATGCTTGTCCTTCGATTAAAATTTGATTAGAACAATATAAATCATCTCCAACAAGCGGGTGCCCGATATGAGAGAAATGTACTCGAATTTGATGAGTACGCCCTGTTTCTAATCGAACACTTATAAAGGAGCGATTGTCCATTTCTTTAATGACTTGATAATGGGTGATCGCTCTTTTTCCATTTTGATCGACTTTACGTTCAATAATTGATGGGAGATTTCTAGCAATCGGCAAGTCAATAACGCCCTTTTTTTGCCTTAAATGTCCTTCTACTATGGCTCGATATTCACGGTGAATGTTTTGTTGAGTTAATAAATGATGACTATACCGATTTTTAGCTATTAATACTAGGCCTGACGTCCACTTATCCAATCGTGTAACAATATGAATCGAACTTTTGATATCGTTCTTCTTAAAATACTCAACCAAACCGTTTGCTAATGTAATGGAATCGTTCATATTAGGTAAAACTGCTAACCCTCTAGGCTTATTAATAATTAACAAAAAATCGTCTTCATATACAACATTTAAATCCATTTTGACTGGTTTGATCTTTTTATGATTGTTCTCTTCTGGTAAATGCACACATAGCCTATCATTCTTCTTTAAAGGGTATTTAACTGTAACTGCTTCCCCATCCACTAAAATATGCCCATACATCTTCACATCTTTTAATAATCGATTAGAAAAAGCTCGGTCGTGAAGTAAGTATTCACGAACGAGCTTGCCTTCATCTTTTGATTTTATTCTCCAATTTAACCTCATAACGTTACATCTCCGATCTTGAATCAGAAATGAATGAATCGTGAACTCGTTTCCAAAATGGAAAAGGTCTAAAACGAGCAAAACGTACTCGTTCTTTTGCAACACGGCATTGAATTGTATGGACGTCATTAAATGCCATGTTAAGGTGGTCAATTGTAATCATAAACGTGCGTTCATTTTTCGGTCTTAATATGGCTGTATGATGTTTAGGTAAAATTAGTGGTGAACCTACTGTACGGAACACACGATTATTAATCGATGCCATTTCAGTGATTTGAATAGCTTCTAAGGATGGATGAATGATCGCTCCTCCAAGTGCTTTATTATAAGCGGTAGAACCTGATGGCGTTGAAATACATAATCCATCTCCTCTAAATGTTTCAAAATGCTCACCTTTTATCTCAACATCCACTACAACTGAACCTTCAGCTGTTTTAACGGTAATTTCATTTAAAGCGATATAAGTATGTTCTTGATCATAATCATTAGGTCGAATAGTTAGCTCGAGTAACGGATATTCGACAACCTGAAAAGGCGTTCTTGCAATTTCAATAATTAATTTTTCCAATTCTTTTGGTACCCAATCAGCATAGAAACCTAAATGACCCGTATGTATACCAATAAATGCTGTTTTATCCAAACGGTGAACATAGCGATGAAAAGCCTCTAATAATGTGCCGTCTCCACCTACAGAAATACATAGATCCGGCTCTTCTTCATTGTATTCCATTTTAAATTGAGATAAGTAGCTCTTTAATTTAGATTTTATTTCTTTAGAATCTTGATCCCCACGACATTGGATTGCGAATTTCATAACCTCGACTCCTTTTCCACTAATCTTTTTTCCGTCTAAATACTTCTTGAGCCTCTCTGATTTCCTGTCTAATTTTAGACATTTCTTCATCTAATCGAAAAGCGGCTTCTGACGCATTTTTTAAACGCTGTTTAATTTCAAATGGAATTTGACCTGAGTATTTATAATTTAATGAATGCTCGTTGATCGCCCAAAAGTTCATCGCAAGAGTACGAATTTGAATTTCAGCTAACAACCGCTTTTCACCATAAATCGTCTCGACAGGATAAGATATAATCACGTGGAAAGAACGGTAACCACTTTCCTTGTTTTTTTCTATGTAATCTTTCTCTTCTACAATCGTAAAATCTTTTCTTAATCTTAACATATCTACAACTTCATAAATATCTCCAACAAATGGACAAACGACTCTTAACCCGGCTATATCCTGAATTTCTTCTTCCACATTAGCCATGGCTATTCCTCTTCTTTTTGCTTTTTCAATAATGCTTGATATTGGCTTGACTCTTCCTGTGACAAACTCAATAGGAGAATGGCGTGATTCATAATCAAATTGCTTTCTCATACCTTTGAGTTTAATCTTTAGTTCATCGACTGCTTGCGTATAGGGTGCTAAGAATATTTCCCAATTCATGGCCGTTCCCCTCACTTTCCCAAATATTCCTAAGTTGCATTTTTATTGTATCACAAAATTATTTTGACTTAACTTTTGAAACCTAAAGAAGTATAGCTCATAATAATGAAAAAGGTATTCCGTTAAAGGGGGATCACCATGCAAGAAATTGAAATTGAATTCAAAAACTTATTAACTAAACACCAATACGAACAAATACGTCAAGATTGGATTCCAAATAGTCAACCTAAAAAACAAACGAATTACTACTTCGAGACAGACGAATTTTATCTAAAAAAACATTTGATGGCACTTAGAGTTAGAGAAAAAGGCTCCAAATATGTGGCCACCTTAAAACAGCCGAGTCATGAAGGTTTATTAGAAACACACGATTCATTAACAGCTGAAGAAGCAAAATCCTGGTTTAATAACCATGTCAATCTGAAAGAAAATATTAAAAGTCAATTGAGTCATTTAAATATTGATGAAAGCCACATAAAATTTATGGGAAGTTTAACGACATTCAGATTGGAAAAAAAGGTAGATGGGATTGTACTAGTTCTAGATTATAGTGTATATAATGGTCAAGAAGACTATGAATTAGAGGTTGAAGCACCTTCTTATAGTCAGGGTGAAGCCTTTTTCCATGATATTTTAAGTCAATATACTATTAAACAAGCAAAGGCAGAAAATAAAATTCAGCGTTTCTTTAATACCATGCCTAAAGGCTTATAATTTGCCAGCCCCCTAATGCGTTGCTACAATATATACAGAAAAAATATTAACCTAGTATTCGAACTCACCATTATTTAGATACACTATTTTCGTTTACGAGAAAGGATATTTTCTAACATGGCTTATCAACAAGGTAATATATATGAAGCAATAGGCGGTGCTGAAGCAGTTGATCGCTTAGTAGAAGCTTTTTATAAAAGGGTGGGACAACATCCTGATTTAATTCCTATATTTCCTGACGATTTAACTGAAACAGCTAGAAAACAAAAACAGTTCTTAACTCAATTTTTTGGAGGTCCGCCTCTATATATTCAAGAACATGGGCATCCCATGTTAAGAGCACGCCATATGCCTTTCCCAATTACACCTACACGTCGAGATGCTTGGCTAGAGTGTATGGCAGGTGCGTTAGAAGAAGCTGAGATAGAAGAACCTTATAAAACTTCTATTTATGAACGTTTAACGATGACAGCGAATCATATGATGAATAGAGAAGAATAATATAATTTGAAAGGGGAATCGATGTGGGAAAGTTAACATCTGAAGTTATGGACAATCTAACATCGAATGATAATTCCCAAGTTGACTTTTGTTCATTAATCAATAAACCGATTGAATTGTACGTATTTATAGATCCTTTATGTCCAGAATGTTGGTCATTAGAACCATCCATCAAAAAACTAGCTATGGAATATGGTTGTTACTTTAAACTACGAACCATTGTCTCTAGTAATCTAACAAACTTAAACTATCATGCTTCCAAAAAAACAGAAAAATTAGCTAAACTCTGGGAAAAAACCGCTTCACGTACAGGTATGAGCTGCGATGGTGATTTGTGGTATGAGAACCCGATTTCTGCCCCATCCATCGTGGCTTTAGCGATTAAAGCAGCAGAATTCCAAGGCCAAAGGTTAGGTTCTAAGTTTCTCAGAAAAGTTCAAGAATACTTGTTCTTAGAGAAACAAAATATATCAGAAGAAAATGTTTTATTAAGTATTGCTGAAGAAGTCAATTTGGATATTATTGAATTTAAGAAAGATCTTCATTCAGATACGGCGAATCGAGCCTTAAAGTGTGACTGGAGCTTAACTTGTGAAATGGACGTACAACAACTGCCAACAGTTGTTATGTTCAACCGTGGCCATGATGGAGATGGCTTAAGAGTATCTGGCCTTTATCAAACACATGTATATGAACGAGCTTTTTTTGAAATGCTTGGTCAAAAGGTGAAGCCATTGAGAAAACCATCATTAGAAGATTTCTTATGTCATTTTGAATTTGTAGCAACTAAAGAAGTTGCCGTTGTTTATGATTGGTCTATAGAACAAGCGGAAAAAGAGTTGAAAAAGTTAGTGTTAAAACAAAAAATTGAAAGAGTACCGGTTAAGTACGGAACTTTCTGGAAGTATATTAATACTTAGGAGCTTGTCTCCTATTTTTTTATTCTAATTTCCTTTCCATATCCATAATAATTTATTAAGAGCGCTGTATGGAAAGGCTGATTTAAAATGATGTCAATTGTATTATGGCTATTATTATTATTAGGAGCATTTATATTCAATTTATTTGGGATGATGAATTTAGTACCTAAAATCATCTCCTTTCCTTTTTTGTTTCTCGTAATCTTCATTTTCTTTTACTCTATTTTTCAAAAGAATTCGTTTAGACGATACAAATAAGCACTGAGCCTTTAAATATTGAAGGTCTCAGTGCTTATTTATATCCTTATCTAAGTTCCAAAACTGACTTAGAATCTTCTTTTATTCATTTAATAAGGCTTCGAATTCATTTAGCTTATCTTCAAACACATCTAATGCAGCTAAGATTGGTGCTTTTGTCGTCATATCTACTCCTGCCTTCTTAAGAACATCAATCGGATCTTCACTGCTACCTGCTTTCAGATAATCTTTATAACGAGTAACAGCTGGTTCGCCTTCTTCTAGGATTTTATGCGCAAGAGCTGTAGCTGCAGAATAACCAGTCGCATATTGGTAAACATAGTAGCCCATGTAGAAATGAGGAATCCTTGCCCACTCTAAACCGATTGCTTCATCTACTTCTACGCCTTCTCCAAAATACTTTTTATTTAAATCGTAGTATATAGACGTTAACTTCTCAGCCGTTAAGGCTTCTCCGTTTTGATCACGTTTATGAATTTCGTGCTCATATTCTGCAAACATAGTTTGACGATAAACAGTACCTCGGAAACCTTCTAAGAAATTATTTAGTAAATATAACTTCTTTTTCTTATCATCTAGAGTTTTTAGAAGATAATCATTTAGCAAAGCTTCATTAGCTGTCGATGCCACTTCTGCAACAAAGATTGAGTAGTCTCCATATCGCGCAGATTGATTCTCACGAGTATAATAACTATGCAATGAATGGCCTAATTCATGTGCTAGCGTAAACATATTATCTACGTTATCTTGCCAGTTCATGAGAATATACGGATTGGTTAAATAACTTCCTGATGAGTAAGCTCCGCTTCTTTTACCTTTTGTTTCAAGCCAGTCAATCCAACGTTCATCATATGCTTTTTGAACAATACTTGTGTATTCTTCACCTAAAGGTTCTAAACCTCTAAGCACATAATCTTTCGCCTCATCAATCGTGACACTCATTTTTTCATCGACTAATGGAGTATAAATATCATACATATGCAATTCATCTAAGCCTAGTGCCTTCTTTTTTACATCCATATAACGGTGTAACGCCGGTAAACGTTCATTAATCGATTCAACCAAATTATCGTATACTTTTTCAGGAATATTGTTACGATCTAACGCTGCTTCTCGTGCCGATTCATAGTTTCTCGTTTTGGCAAAGAAATTATCTTTTTTAATTTGACCTGATAATGTGGCTGCAAATGTATTTTTATACTTGCCAAATGTATCATACATCGCATCAAAAGCGTTTTTACGCACATTACGGTCTTTAGAATCTAAGAAATCACGATAACGTCCATGGGAAAGCTGAACTTCCTCCCCGTTCTCATCCTTGATCGTCGGAAAGTCAATATCTGCGTTATTAAGCATCCCGAACGCATTCGACGGTGCAGATGCCACTTCTTGAACCTCAGCTAATAGTGCTTCTTCTTTATCACTTAAAACATGAGGTCGAGATTTCATTATATCTCGCAATGTCTTTTCATAATGTTTTAACTCATTATTTTGATTTAGAAAACTCTCGATTTCTTCATCTGTCATAGCTAAAATTTCTGGCGTAACAAAACTGAAAGCACTCATCATATGAGTAGCCAAACTTTGGGCACGAGCATTTTGATCTTGATACTTACTATTCGCTGTATCTTGATCCGAACGCATGTGAGCATAAACATAAAGTTTTTCAAGTCGAATTCGAATGTCATCTTCGAATTTTAAAACAGCTAAAAGATTTTCAGGTGTCTCGGAAATCTTACCCTTATATTGAGCAATCTTAGGAAAATCTAATTTTAAAGCTTCGAATTCTTTCTCCCAATCCTCGTCACTATGAAAAATAGCTTCTAAATCCCAAGTTAAATGTTCGGGTACCTCTTCTCTTGTTTTTAAACTAGTAGCAGTTTCTGTCACTGTATGTACCTCCCCTAATATTTTCCTCACTTTTATTTTATAGAAAAAATAGTCATCTGTAAAAGATATGAGGCAACTTTTAAAATCTTAATAATTTTTCAATAATTTCTTGATCTTCTTTTAAAGCCGTATCTAATGTTCGGTGAAAATTGAAATCCCTCGCTTTACGATAAGCACCTTTACCTTTTTTAGTGATATAACCTAAACAACTGAGTAAGTCAAGATAATGCGTTAGAGGGTGTATGGACTGACTTGGATAAATCGCAACAATCCTGTCTTTAAAATATTTTTGGGTTATAGCCGTCAAATCATTCCAATAAAAAGTATCTTCTCTCGTTAATTGTGTAAGATAAAGTACAATTTGAGTTTGCCAAACATAATTAGGCGCTAAGAAACGATAAGAATTGCTTACTGGTAAGTGAATACATGAAGGGAGATTTTGTGGATGTAAGTGTTGCATATAAAGTTGTTTCAAAAATTCTTCATCATACTTTGCTTGGAACCGTCTTTGACCACTTCTAAATAATCTTTTCTCTCTTAGCCACTTATAGTAGAGATATTTATGGGAAATCTGGACTGTCCTGAATAAATCTTTCCATCTCATATGTTTTAATGAATGTCGACTTAGTTGAGTTATAGCTTTGGCGCGCTGACTGTAAAAATGTGCAGCGATTGTAAAAATATCATTGCCAGGATCATAAAAGTACAATTGATCTTGTTTAGCTCGTTGATTGTACATAACACTCGCTCTAAGTGTTGTATTCCAAAATAATTGACCCATTTTTGTGTTATAGTAATTCGGACCAAACACCCATAAGGGGATAATCCCTTTAGACGCAATCCCATATGTTCGCTTCTGTAGCTCATCTAAAGAAATAGGTGAACACTGATACTCAATCGCTACCCATCGATTAGCAATTTTCACTAACACATCTAACCGCTGTTTAATTGACGGGATGACATGTTCTAATTTGGCATAAAATCCTTGCTTTATACACCAATTATATAAATTTATTTTACCTTTTAAATGAGTTTGGCTTTCACCTTGGTTGGGACATGTGGAATTTTTGTAATGGGCAAAATGAGGAATCATAACTAGGCCTGCTTTTAAGATGACCTTTTGATGGCATTCAGGGCAATAGAGAGGTTGTTGGCGTATAACCTCTAATTGTGACTTTGATTGGTTATACGCCTTTATTTCTTTACCTTTAGAATTAATAGCTGTTAACATCAAATTCGTCCCTTCCACTTATAATAATGGGGAAAGTAAGCGGAATAGGGATTCCATCACACGTATAAAAATGGAGCGATTTTTAAATTCTTTTGGATCAATTTCTTTTGACTTCAGGAAATCTTCTTTAAAATCTGCCACTAATTTATTCGTACTTTCAGTTCTAAATAAGAAAGCATTTACTTCAAAGTTTAAGTGGAAACTTCTCATATCCATATTCGATGTTCCAATCGACGCCAACTCGTGATCAACAATAACAACTTTGCTGTGCATAAAACCTTGTTCATATTCAAATATACGAATTCCTGCTTCCATTAATTCTGGAAAATAGGAACGTGAGGCATGAAAAACAATACGTTTATCAGGACGTTTTGGCATGAGTAACCTAACATCTACTCCACTTAAACTTGCAACCTTCATCGCCGTTAATATATCCTCATCTGGGATAAAGTATGGAGAGGCAATCCAAATCGATTTCTTGGCCGAAATAATCATGGAGAAATAAAGCTTCTTAATCGTCTCCCATTGATTATCAGGACCACTTGTGATCATTTGAACCCCACCGAAGTGATCGTCTAAAATTTCAGGAGATAAGTATTCCGGTTTTAATAAATGTTCTCCTGTTTCATATTTCCAATCTTGTAAGAAGATCGTTTGAAGGCTTCTAACTGCTTCTCCTCTAACATATAAATGGGTATCTCTCCAGTCACCGAAATATTTGTTTTTTCCTAAGTACTCATCGCCAATATTAAGACCACCCACAAATCCTACTTTTCCATCAATAACAACAATTTTTCGATGGTTTCTAAAATTAATCCGATTACCTATATATGGTAATTTAACTGGTGAAAAAGCCTCAATCTGAACGCCTGCCCTCTTTAAGTCCTCTTTATATGAGTCTGAAAGTTTCCAACAACCAACAGCATCATATAAAAAGCGAACTTCCACTCCTTCTTTAGCCTTTTGAATGAGAATATCTTTAATTTCATTACCAACCTCATCATCCCGTACGATATAGTACTCTAAATGAATGTGATTCTCTGCTTCCTTCAAAGCTTTAATAATGGCTGGAAATGTTTCACGACCATTCGTTAATACCTTTGTTTCTGTGTTAAACGATATAGGTGAATTTCCTAAATGTTGAGCCAACCGAAATAGCATCTTTTGGTGATCACCCATTTGGTTTAGCTCATAATCACTGATAACTCGCTGGCCCTCTACTCGGTTAAACGCCACCTCGTCAATAGCTTGTTTTTCTTTGAAACGTTTTTTCTTCTTGTAATTCCGGCCAAATAATACGTAAAAAAAGAATCCCAATACTGGAAAAACCGCAAAAACTAATAACCAATTCAATGTCTCCGAGGGATTCCTATTTTCAATAAAAATTAGAAAGCCAATCAGTACAGCTGAGACAGATACGAAAATAGAGAACGTCGCTACAATACGACCTTCCCAAATGTTATAAGATAGATAAAATATAGCTGATACTATGACTAGAAAAATAACGACTTGGATCCATTTCAGCATGCTGTTTCATCCTTTTCCGCGAATCGACCTAAGACCTAAATTAAAGATACAGAATTTTTTACCAGTTTGCAACTAACTTCTATCCATAAAAATAGAGCACTGAAAGTCAGTGCTCTAAATAATGTTATTGAGGTTGAAATTTGGATTTTAATTGTTTTAACGCATTATTCCCAAATACTTCATGACCATATTCCATTAAATAATGGACGGACATATTCGATTCTTCACTATATTCTAAGATGTGACTAATATAATTTTCTTGTTCTTCTTCGCTTAGGTAACCTTCCGGGAATTCAATATACAGATAATATTGATTTTCGAAAGCATATAAGCGATCCTCAATAAAACGAGCATCTGTTAGAGAGTGGCTTAAAGAAATCACATCTTCAATATCTTCAAACGTTACCATAATATCTAGGTCATCTGATAAATGGCTTTTACTTTCCTCATGATTATTATTAGGTTGGTAAGTCTTTTTTGACTTTCTGCGTTTTGTTTGGTTTTGGTCCATTAATGATTCTAATTTGTCATCTAAATTAGATTGTAATGAATTTAAATCTTCATGAGGAAACTCAAGTTTTTCACCATCTTTAGATACTTGAGCCTTTGTTACAACAATTTCTAAACCTTTATCTAGAGCTTGAACTTGAATCCATAATGGTCCATCTATATTAAAATCTTCTTCGTCGTTTACTTCATCCATCATTTCCCAGAAAAGTTGTTCCCCTTTTTCGCGGTTATACCAAATGTCTTCGCGATTGAACCCTCTTTCCTCAATATCATGGTAAGAAATATAAAACTTTAACGTATTCTCATTTATGCGTTCTATTTCCATTCTCTTCCTCTCCCTTCTATAATAATCGATTTGGGAAGGACTACAATATAACGATATTTGTTATAGAATGTTTACCCAGTTATAACTTTTATGAATCATTTTCATAAGCTACACTTCTTTATCATATTTTATGATAGGTGGTCTAAAAATGAAAATGCTTTTCTCACGCAAATATGAAATCCATATTCGCCCTTATTCGACTATATATCGAGTATAGTACACCGCAAAATGTTGGACAAATTTTCTGCTTTGATTTTATTTAATGTATGATTTTAAACTAAATTTTAGAATTTGTCACTACTTATTTTGGAGGTTTTTTATGGAATTATTATTCATTGATCTAAATTGGGAATTATTAAAAGCCGTACTCATTATTATTGGACTAGACTTAATATTAGGTGGTGATAACGCCGTTGTCATTGCAATGGCTAGTCGCAATCTGCCTAAACATCATCAAAACAGAGCCATCGTATTAGGGACAAGCTTAGCCATTTTAATTAGAGTAGCACTTGCAACTGTGGCCATTTACCTCTTAACAATCCCTTACGTCCAACTAGTCGGTGGGTTATTCTTATTCTACATTGCTTTAAAACTTCTTATTGAAAAAGATGATGATCTGGAGATTGAATCTTCTTCTACACTAATTGGTGCAGTTAAGACCATCGTAGTGGCAGATTTGATTATGAGTTTCGATAATGTGTTAGCTATAGCAGCCGCTTCGAATCAAAACGTTATACTTATTATTTTTGGATTAGCTGTATCCGTCCCGATTATAATCTTTGGAAGTAAAATTATACTCATGATGATGAATAAATATCCTGCGATAGTTTATGGCGGAGCATCATTACTTGCTTATACGAGCGCGGACTTAATTCTTAAAGAAGAAAGGTTGGAACATACATTTGCCTATATACCAAATCATCACTTAATGTTACCGTTGATGCTAGTATTCCTAGTCTGCCTAATTGGTTATTCTTATAACTTTAGAAGAAATTAAAAAGTCGAATCATTTAATTTGATTCGACTTTTCTTTTTATATTAATTAACTAGACGTTGAGCTTCTTTAAGTTGAAATGAACGTACTTTTCTTGGTAAGAAACGACGAATTTCATCTTCGTTATACCCAACTTGTAGACGCTTATCATCTAAAATGATCGGGCGTCTTAATAAACCTGGATTTTGTTGAATTAAACTGATTAAATCTTTTAGCGGCATTTGATCAAGGCTAACATCTAATGATTGAAAAACTTTTGAGCGAGTTGATATAATTTCATCTGTTCCATCCTCAGTCATTCTCAAGATTTCTTTAATTTCATCTTCAGTTAATGCATCTGAGAATATATTTCGCTCCTTATATGGAATTTCATGTTCCTCTAGCCATGCTCTAGCTTTTCTACAAGATGTACAGCTTGGTGAAGTAAATAACGTTACCATGCCATTCACCCTCCTTTTGAAAGGTACTCTATACTAAACAGCTTTTTAACTGTTATTACTTTATAATGAATCTAAATTACCTTTCATCCATATTATACATGAATGTCAAATTTTTTAGTAGGTTATTTTATCAATTGTAATAAATTATTCACAATTAGACAAAACACAAAATAAGTATATTAATGTTTTACCCTACTTTGGAAGAAATAAACCAATTTTCTAGAAAAAATTAATTATCATTCCATATTTTTTATGTATAAAATCATTAAAAAGCTGCCACTTAATCATGGCAGCTTTTTAACCACAGTTATACACCTTTTGGTTTCTTTAATTCTTCAAATAAATCGACATCTCGTGATTTATCAATTGTTAAAACTTCTTCTACAGGCTGATAAGCTTCTCCATATATCTCTTCATCTTTATAAGTATGAATCTCCTCATACATCTCTTTCATCTTTTCGTAGATCACTTCTTCAGATTCTTTATCTGGTGCCCAATATAAAATTTCAAGCGTGTTAACTTCTTTAGTCGCTAAAGATTTTCTCGTATAACCAATTGACTGAGCATGTTTAAAGCCTTCTCTTTGATAAAAATGCAGCCTTTTCTCCGTATCACTGTCATCATAATCAACGGGTTCAACTTCTAAAATTATCGGCTTTCCTTTTGCTTTCAGCTTTTCCATTAGTTTATGTCCAATTCCTTGGCCTCTTGATTGAGGAGAGACGTATACATAATCTATAAAGATAAAGGAATCAAATTCAGCATACATCATGACATGATATTCCCCTTCATCTTTACGATAGACATCACCTTTTTCTTTTAATAAGGTTTCAAAATGTCTTTTCGACTTCATCTCCTCTACAGGAAAATACTGATTAAGCTTTTCATACCAATTCATTGATCTACTCCTTCGTGACTATTATTAGTCTTTATCGTGTAGCATTATATAATTTTTATGCTACAACTCATTTGCCAATATTAATTATAACGAAATCAATATGTTGGGTTAAATGTGAAATAGCAGAGATTGGTATGAAATAAATGCAATATTCATGCTAAGGATAACTTCTATCTAAAATCCCTTTTTATTCATCATACATTCGTAAAAATCCTTCAAAATATTCGAAAATAGCTAATTCTTTATCAGATTAATGCTTTAAAAGGGCTTATATGAATTATAATTTTGAATTAAAAAAAGCCGCCATTAGGCGACTTTTTAGTTACTAGGATCGTAATCTACACCTTCTGTATAGGAATTACCTGAATCCCAGATTAAATATTCATATATTCCATTATCATATAAAGCATCAATTTGATCTTGGACTTGTTTTGAACCATAAGTAAAAGTCTTACCTGCTGGATATAACCAAGATGCTGTAAAATCTTGAATCCAAGGTCTAGAAGTTGGACCTTCTTCTAATTGAGCTAATAATTCATTCTCTTTTTTCGCGTATTCATCTACTAAACGATAAGGTACTTGATCTGGATTTGGAATATCAAAGTACCCAGCACCCCAATGACTTGGATAAATCATTGATGAAATGACATCTACATTGTCTGAAATTTGTAAAAAGTTCTGCCCAATACCTGGTGCTTCTTCAATCGTAGCAGAATAACCAAATATATCCACTGATACGTCGACACCGTAAGGCTCTAATTCCTCTTTAGCATAAGCAACAAATTCAGTTACGGCTTTTACACGTTCTTTTACATTATCTAAACTTGCATCATCATAGTCTCCGCGACTATAATCTAGTATTTCATCCCGTGTCTCGAATCCTTCTGGGAATCTAACATAGTCAAATTGAATTTCTTGGAACCCTAATTTAGCCGCTTCTTTGGCAATTTCAACATTGTATTCCCAAACATCTTTTATAAATGGATTAACAAAAGCTTCACCTTTACCATTTTCCCAAACTTTCCCATTCTCTTTAAAAGACCATTCAGGCTTCTCATGTGCTAAATGAGTGTCTTTAAAAACAACGACACGCGCTATTGGATAGATCTGTTCTTCTTCTAAACGTTCTAATACAGCTTGTGGATCACTCATAAAATTCTTTGATGCATCATAATATGGTGATTCCTCTGGAAATTTATAAGAGATATATCCATTATCTTCTTTGATATCAATTACCATAGCATTTAATTCTGTTTCGTTTACGTAGTCAATTAACTTTTCAAGCCTAGAGTTACCTGCTGAATGTCCAGTTAAATAAATACCTCTAACAGCATCAGGATACTCGAAATTCAGCCCTGAATTATATGTATACCTTGGTAATGGATCCGGTAATTCTTTTTCCCCTAAATTCGTTTGAAATTCATGATGAAATGAAACTGTTTTAATAGTTTCATCAGATTCTTCCGCCTCATCTGCCAATACAGAATGAGCTATTCCTATACACAACCACAACGCCAACAACAAAGCAAAACTTCTCCTCAAGTCTAATTCCCCCAGTTGCATCTCTTTAATTCCATTATAGTATATTTTTGTGAAAAATAGAGAGGGAAAAAATAAAAATTTCGGAAAAATATTTTCCAGTTATCCTAACATTAAAACCAAAAAGAACTTAACTATTGATTTGTCATAAAAGATAGGATATATTATGTCACGAGAGATTAACTTGCATTTTAAAGTAGGGTTGAATATAATAATTTAAAATTTAATAGTACGATGATAACGATGATGAAGTATAAGTAGGTTCATACCTCTCTTTACAGTGAGTCTGGATAGTGAAAACAGATAAGTAAGTATGAGCTGAAATTGGGGCTTCTGAGTTTTTTGGTTCGCAACCGTTATATTGCGTATGAGTGACCTTTTATTATGAGGTAATTAGGGTGGCACCGCGGTTCCATTCGTCCCTATCTATTAGGGATGAATGGAACCTTTTTTAATGGAATTTAATACTGAAAGGAGTTTTTAACATGAGTCAAACTATATTTTCAGGAATTCAACCTTCAGGAACATTAACGATTGGAAACTATTTAGGGGCGATGAAACAATTTCCAGAGCTACAAGATGAATATAATAGCTACTTCTGTATCGTAGATTATCATGCTATTACAGTTCCACAAGACCGCTTAAAGCTTCGTAATCAAATTCGTTCGTTAGCTGCGATGTACCTAGCGTGTGGAATTGATCCTAAAAAATCAACGTTATTCATTCAATCTGAAGTAACAGCCCATGCTGAGCTAGCTTGGATGCTCCAATGTGTTGCGACTGTTGGGGAATTAGAACGTATGACACAATATAAAGATAAATCTGAAGGCAAAGAATCGGTTACAGCTGGACTTCTTACTTATCCACCGCTTATGTCTGCTGACATTTTATTATATGGCACAGATATTGTTCCTGTTGGAGATGATCAAAAACAACACATTGAATTAACACGTAATTTAGCTGAGCGTTTTAATAAACGTTATAACGATATCTTTAATATCCCAGACATTAAAGTTCAAAAAGTTGGGGCACGGATCATGTCTTTACAAAACCCAACAAAAAAAATGAGTAAATCAGATGACAATCATAAGGCAACCATTTTCTTATTGGATGAACCTAAACAAATTGAAAAGAAAATTAAAAGTGCCGTGACAGACTCTGAAGGTATCATTGAATACGATAAAGAAAATAAACCCGGCATCACCAACCTATTAAATATTTATGCTGGATTTACTGAACAAACTGTCGAAGAAATTGTTTCTCAATATGAAGGAAAAGGCTACGGAGATTTTAAAACAGACCTCGCTCAAATTGTGTCAGAAAGAATCGCTAGCATTCAAAAACGATATTATGAACTGTATGAGTCCGATGAATTAGATGAAATTTTAGATCACGGTCGTGAAAAAGCTAATTTTGTAGCATCAAAAATGTTAAACAAAGCTAAAAAAGCAATGGGAATCGGACGGGTACATTTAAAAAGATAAAATAAATTAAGGGCAATCCGACTTTAACGGATTGCCCTTTAGCTTATGAACCTTTTAAAACATTTTTCTTACGTTGTTCCATTTCCCAAAGACGTTCAAAGAACGGTTGCCCTTTAGCCATTTTCTCACATAACTCTTCGTGTTTGGCACTCCATCCGACTTTAACTTCAGATAATAATAAGTCGTAACCTTGATCAAATGTAATATCCTGAATATTTTCATACCATTCAGGCTTCCACTCTGTTAACCAGTACCTCAATTCATCGATACGTTGACTCTGATTTAATTGATCAATCATGAGCATAAGAAGATGTTTCAGTTGTCTTTCTTTTCTTGTTAGACCAACCATATAAACTGGTTCTAGAGATAATAAATGATGCTCTTTCGTTCTTTTTGGCCTCTTAAAAGAGTAAGTTAAAGGTTCTTTTTGCTTAACTAAATCCAATACAAGCCTTTCTTGGCGTGGAATTAGTCTACTCTTTCTAACTGGAATGTCATAACCTAACGTGTCAACCACTAGAGCATGAGCTCCATCCGTCACCACAAACGCATAGTCTAAGGGGATTCTCTTATGATGTTTTTTTAAATAAGCGCGCTGGTATACTTGCTCTAATAATGGTTTTGGGATATCTTGCATGTTGTTTTCTATGTAGTCATAAAGGTCTTCTTCTACGTGCACAACTGGGATTTGGTCTAAAAGCTCAATCGAGTCATCTTTACGCCATTCATGAAACTGACATACGTTGTACCCATTCTCTTCACCTTCAAACCAATTTACCCAAATATCATGTACATATAACATCATAATCCCTCACTTTTCATAATCCTCCATTTATGCTCATTATGACCAAGTGACTTATTTTTATTCTTAAATTTTATGAATCAAATGGGTTAATATACATAGCAATAAAGATTAATATTAAACCGCCTGGAAGCAAATAACACTCTGGGCGCGTATAGATAAACAGTATAAAATCGTATGTGCTCATCCCTACAGGCAAATAATTTAAATATCCAATTATTGAAACTCCACCAACACAACAAAAACCAAATCCAATTAAAAATAAAATTAAAGGCAACATTTTAGAAACCTCCAGGCTTGTCCAATCGTCTATAATAATGTATATGTAAAAATATTAAAAATATTTAATTGAATCTACCTTTGTATAATAAATTTAAAATACATAGAAATTAGGTTGTTAAATGTATAGAAAGGAGAAAACAATGGAAAAAAGAAAGGATCGAAAAAAAGTAAAGCGAAAACATAAAAGAAAAAAAATACTACTTATCGTAGGTTCATTAGTTCTTATTTTTGCCGCATATTTTACATATGAATTTCAAGCTGGAAAATATGCAGCTGAAAAAGAGATGGAGCAATATAAAGATAGTGATAAAAGTGACCAATACGAAGATGAATTTAATGGTATTGAGGAATTAAATAGCGATGTTATCAATGTGTTGCTTTTAGGTGAAGATCTAAGTGAAAATGGTAGCTCTAGAACGGATACCATCATGATTGGGCAATATGATGTCAAACATAATCGTGCTAAACTCGTTTCGCTCATGAGAGATACATATGTTGAAATACCAGGTCACGGATACAATAAAATTAATTCAGCTTTTTCTATGGGTGGGCCAGAACTATTAAGGCAAACGATTAAAGAGAATTTTGATATTGATGTAAACTATTATGCAATCGTCAACTTTAAAGGGTTCGAGAATATTGTAGATACCGTTGCGCCAGAAGGAATTGAGATGAACGTCCAAAAAAGAATGATCCATACGGATATTGATCTACATCCAGGCATCCAAAAATTAGACGGAGAGCAACTACTTGATTACGCACGTTTTCGAAGTGATCATGAAAATGATTTCGGACGTGTCAGACGTCAACAAGAGGTCATGAGCGCTTTAAAAGATGAGGTTTTATCATTTACTAGTATTATGAAATTACCTAGAACCGTTGGAACTTTACAACCCTATATTGACACCAATATGGATACGGGTAAAATTTTATCTATTGCCTCTGAATTTTTCCTAGAAACCCCTGACGAAATTGAAACTATGAGAATTCCGATGGATGATACATTCACAGATGAAACTTATAGCCATGCAGGTGCGGTACTAGAATTGAATTTAGAAGAAAATAGATCTGCCTTAAATGAATTTCTAACTAGTCAGCCAAGTACGGAAGACTTGACTCGACGTGACGAATCTGATGAAGAGACAGAACCTAACGATGAATCATAGAAATCCCTAACACCAGTTATGAAAGTTTCAATCATAACTGGTGTTTTTTTATCTAAGTAGAAGCTTCTAAAACAACAAAAAACTGCCCTAAAGATCTTTAGGACAGTTGATTCGTAAATTATTGAAACTTTTTAAATACTAATGAAGCGTTATGTCCACCAAATCCAAGTGAGTTCGTCATGGCAACGTTTAATTCCTTTTCTCGCGCTTCATTTGCTACATAATCTAAATCACAGTCTTCATCTGGTGTTTCATAATTAACCGTTGGAGGCATGATATTATTCTTAAGGCTAAGAGCTGTGATAATCGCTTCTACTCCACCTGCTGCACCTAATAGGTGACCTGTCATTGATTTTGTAGAACTCATGGCTAATTGATAAGCATGATCTTTAAACACAGTCTTAACAGCTGTCGTTTCGTACTTATCATTGTACTCAGTACTTGTACCGTGAGCGTTAATATAATCCATTTCATCAGCATTAATTTCAGCATCTTCTAATGCTTGTTGCATGGCTCTTGCAGCACCTTCACCTTCAGGGGCAGGAGCTGTGATATGGTATGCATCACCAGTTGAACCATAACCAATAATTTCTGCATAGATATTCGCTCCACGTTGCTGAGCTGATTCTAGTGACTCTAATACAATAACACCCGAACCTTCACCCATGACAAATCCGTCACGGTTCTGATCAAATGGGCGACTAGCGGTCTGAGCATCCGTATTCGTCGATAGTGCTCCCATTGATGAAAAACCAGCTAATGACATATGGTTAAATGGAGCTTCTGCTCCCCCTGTAATCATCGCATCAGCATCGCCTCGTTCAATCACTTTAAAGGCATCACCAATGGAATTGGTGCCTGACGCGCACGCTGTTACTGAACAAGAGTTTATTCCTTTTGCTCCGAGTAAAATAGAAACTTGGCCAGATGCCATATCAGGAATAATCATCGGGATAAAGAAAGGACTGACTCTCCCTTTATCCATATATTTTCGGAAGCTTTCTTCATATGTGGTCATACCACCAATACCAGAACCAATCCACACTCCAACTCGTGAAGCATTTTCTTCCGTAATCTCAAGCCCAGAGTCTTCAACTGCCATCTTTGAAGCAGCAACTGCATATTGAGTAAATAAGTCCATCTTTCGAGCTTCACGTTTTTCCATATACTCTTTAGGATCGAAATCTTTTACTTCACCAGCAATTTTAACTGAAAAATCATCAGGATTTAGTTTAGTTAACTCACCAATTCCGACATGACCTGACGTAATATTATTCCATAATGTGTTAACATCATTTCCGACCGGAGATACAACCCCTAGTCCTGTTACAACTACTCTTCTTTTAGACATTGTTATTCTAACCTCCTCTTATTTTCCCCAACGTAAAGCAACGGCACCCCATGTTAGTCCGCCACCAAATCCAACTAGGACAATCAATTCATCTTTTTTAATCTTACCTTCTTTAACGTCTTCAGACAACGCAATTGCAATCGATGCAGCTGAAGTGTTGCCATATTTATGAACTGATTTTGACATTTTTTCAACCGGTATATCTAGTTTTTCTCTTGCTGCTTCCATAATTCTAATATTTGCTTGGTGAGGAATTAAATAATCGACATCATCTTTTGTTAGATTAATTTTTTCGACTACATTTAAAGCCGACTCTCCCATTTGTCTAACCGCAAATTTAAATACTTCACGACCATTCATATAAATATAATCACCATCTTGATGTAAATGCGGGATACCAGTTCCATCTGCACCTAATTCAAAAGATAAGATTCCTCGATCTTTCGATACGGGTCCAAGAACAGCTGCTCCTGCTCCATCGCCAAATAATACAGACGTATTACGATCTTCCCAGTTTGTTATTTTAGATAATTTTTCTACACCAACAACTAGAATGTTTTTATAAGTTTGACTTTCGATAAATTGTTTAGCTGTTACCATCCCATACATAAATCCTGCGCAAGCTGCACTTAAATCCATTGCAGATGCATTAAACGCTCCAAGTCGCTCTTGGATTTGACAAGCAACAGATGGAAATCCCATATCAGGTGTCACAGTTGCGACTAAAATCATGTCTATGTCTTCACTTTTTACTTCTGCTTCTTCCATTGCCTGAACTGCTGCATAATATGCCATATCAGACGTATCAATGTCATCAGGTGCAATTCTCCGTTCGACAATACCTGTTCTAGTTTGAATCCATTCGTCCGAAGTATCAACCATTTTCTCTAGGTCCTTATTCGTTAAAACACGTTCAGGAACATAGTGTCCTGTACCTAAAATACCAGCATTCATTTTGGTCATCTCCTCATTACAAACTATTATAATCATATATTATGACCTGGTTATAATTTTATCAAAAAAATAAACGGAAGAAAAGACTAATTCTTTAAACTTCCGCTTTCTAAATAACGATTAATCGCCGCATCCACTTCTTCTTTAACTTCATCACTAACCGTGTCACCATACTCTCCTAAATAAATATATTCATTATCAAATCCATAATGAATAACCCCTGATGGTAACTCACCTTGATCAAATTGATTAGCGATATTAACATATATTTTTTCTAAATCTTGAATGGTACTGGTGATCACAGACTCAGGGGCCACTTCATTTTGCTCACTTACATAACCAATCGAATAAATATCATGTTTTTCTGCTTCTAAGATGATGGGGATATTAAATCCATCTCCTGCTGGATAGACGATATCAATATTATCAGCTAATAAATCTTTAAATAATAACAACGCTCGTTGCTGGTCATACCAATCAAAAACAGATCTTAAATGAAGATTAACCCTAGGGTCTGTATCTTTAACGCCTTCAAAAAAGCCTTGAACTTCTGGTTGATTCTCAAAAGCAGAAATAATACCAATTTCGTTTGTCTGAGTCACCTTTGCTGATAATACGCCTGCAAAATAGCCCATCTCATAACCATCAAAGTGTATACTCGTAATATTTTGATCAAATGTATTTCCGTTAAAGTAGACAAAATGCATATCAGGGTACGCCTCATTTAATTGATCAAAATACTTCCCAAATTCTGAGCCGTGCCCAAAAACTAAATTGACTCCCTGCCGTTTCATATCCTTCACGTGTTCTTCTGTCTCACGTATGGTCGATACATTTTCTCTCGTTAAAACACTGATATTATGTTCTTCTTTGATCTCCAAAGCTCCTAAATAAGCTCCTTTACCCCACGTTTCATCATGAATAGTACCATCCAAGAGTAGACCGACATTATTTAATTGTCCTTTATTGAAAACTTGTCCACAACTGACCAATAAGAAAACCGTTGAGGCTAAGCCTAATAATAACAAGTATTTTTTCAAATCTAGCACTCCGATACCTAAATAAGTCCTACTTATATTTTGTAACTTTTCAGAGAACATAGCAACCATATGTGTTCAAAATTTACTCTATCTTTATAATATGAACCCCGTTAACTTCCTCACCGTTTAAATGAATTTGATCTGGTAATGAGGTATATTGTTGTAAACTAGCTAACCATTTTGAAATATGTTCAGATGTTATTTGATCGCGTTCTTCATGAGCATCAAAACAATCAATATAAATTTTTAATACGGTTTGTTCACCATCTTTAAACGTACATAATCCATCTTCAATTGTAAAATCATAAGTATACTCATACTGAGATGAGTCTTCAATTGAATTTTCTAAATGGAAAGCTGAATTTCTTCCTACCATAGCATAACGATCGAACTTTTCATCATCTGAATCCACTTCATCAAATCCAAAAACCTCAAAACCTTGGTCCACGAGCTCATGGATGAGTTGAAATGCGATCTTTTGAAAACAACCTTTAATAAATACTTTCATTGTGTAATCCACCTTTTTTATGATTGCATAAAAACGTCACATATTCGTTATTTATTTTTTTCTAAACCTTTGGTAAACTGTAATTTGCAATGTATATAAAATGAGGTGACATACTATGCGTTTAATTTGGACAGTCATTTGGGGTTTCCTATTAAGCTTAATGGTTGTATATGTAATCACAAGCATGACTGGAGACACATTTAGCTTCCCACTCGCAATCGTATTAACGGTAATCTTCACTATTTCCTCAGTGGTTCTTGGTGAAGGCGTTATTAAGGATGACTCGTCGTATTAAATAGAAGAGGTTGACTCAAATCATAAGGCGTTGAGTCAACCTCTTTTTTAATACCAAGGTAACAAACTTAACGCCGCGATTGCTGTTAATGGTAAAATAAGTCTTCTCAATCCTACGCTTGGAGGATACCCATAACCATACCCATAAGGCGATCCGTATCCATACCCATATGCGTAAGGATTTCTTTGTTCTTGATGAATAACCGGTGTAACTAAATAGACATTTTCATCGTCCATGTCTACTATAACACCTTGAAGTTGTTCACCTTGTTGAGTTTCAACAAGCACGTACTGTTTCATGTGACTTTTACATAAATTTAAAATATGATCCTTTGAATAAGTATTCACAGAATCTTACCTCCCTTTTCAAGATTAACTTATTCAAAAAAACTAGGTTATGTGCACAATTTAGGAGGTTTTATAATGCAAGAACTAATTGAATTATTAAAGTATTTATTCTTAGGGCTTTTCCAAGGTTTTACTGAGCCCATCCCGATTTCTTCGAGCGGTCACTTATTAATCGTTAGAAACTTATTAGAAATTGACTTACCAATCACCTTTGAAGGATTCATTAATTTTGGTTCATTAATCGCTGTACTGATCATATACCGAAATGATTTAATCAGACTCACAGTCAATGGCTCAAAATTTATTTTCCAAAAAGATTCGAGCTATCGTTCTGACTTCAATTATATTTTATTATTAGTTGTTGCTACGATCCCCGCAGGTTTATTAGGAGTCTTAATTGAAGACCATATTGACAGTATAATTGGTCACAATATTAAAGTCGTTGGAATTACATTAATCTTAACTGGAATTGCTTTATGGATTATTCGCAACCTCAAAGGGTTCAAAACTGATGATGAGATTACGATTAAAGATGCTTTCATGGTCGGGATTGCGCAAGCCATTGCATTAATTCCTGGAATTAGTCGATCAGGGGCAACAATTGTCGGAGCCATGTTAGTTGGATTTAATCGATCGTCTGCTCTTAGATTCTCATTCTTGATGTATATTCCGGTCAGCATTGGAACCATGGTATTTTCAGTTAGCGATATTGCAGGAAATGAAGCCTTCTCTGGCCAATTTATTTTACTTTTAGTCGCTTTAATTGGGGCTATTGTGGCTTCTTATTTCGCTTTATTATGGTTCATTGACATTATGAAATCTGGGAACCTTAAATATTTTGCTTTCTACTGCTTCATTGTAGGAGCTATAGTGTTTTTATTTTTCTAAGACATAAGATTAGCCCAAATAGAGAACTATCACAGTCTCTTTCTGGGCTTTATATATATAAAACATTAATAAAAAATGATCTCGAAAATAGTCGAGATCATCTTTACTTAATCAATTTATCTTTTTAGTCTGGAATTCCAAGAGCGATTTTCGCATAGCGAGACATACGTTCTTTCGTCCATGGCGGGTTCCATACGATATTAACCACTGTATTGTCAACTTCAGGGATATCAGAAAGTGCACGTTTGACATCTTGTTCAATCGTACCAGCAAGCGGACAACCCATTGCAGTTAATGTCATAGTAACCGTTGCTGAACCTTCATCATCTAAGTCAACGCCATAAACTAAACCAAGGTTGACGATATCAATACCTAGTTCAGGGTCAATGACGTTTTCAAGCGCACCCCAAAGGTTTTCTTCTAAAGCCTTATCCATTGTCAGTCCTCCTTCAACATTCTCTACTCTATTATAAACATGTTTTCGTTATTTTTTAAAGAACAATGGCTAAGGAATATATATTCTTCTTAACGATTTTGACAATACGTTGACTCATGATCTATTAAAGAAAAATGACGATTCAAAAAGTCTAACATTCTCCACTCTAGTTCTACTTGTTTATTAAACACAAGTGTTAAATGATTGGCCTTTGTCTTAATTGTCTCAATGGTATTTATTAGTTGTTCAAGCTTATAAAATTGAAAGTCATAAAAAAGTGGGCGTCTTCCAACCATATGCCCAGTTGCCTGCACTAATAATACGGGTGCTGTAATGGATGGTGCATATTGTTCCACGTTATAATCAAAAAAGCTCATAAAATCTTTTTCAATTAATTTCGAATTTGACTTATGCTCCCAATGATCTCCTTGCTTTTCTATTTCATAATTGACAATTCGGTTCATATGCTCAGACCATCTTATTCCTAATTTTTCATATGCCTTGCGAGTTTGAGTAATGTAATCTAACCGCGTCGAATATGGTGTTTTTAATCTTACTAAGGACGGAAGGATTAATTCTTTTTGACCTTCATCAGTTTCTGCTGCTCCATCTAATAATATAACGGCTCCTACATTTTCTAATCGAGAAGCGGCTTTCAAGCAAATATACGCCCCCATGGAATACCCCATAAGGATCGGGCGTTCAACTTTTAGTAAATCTATTAGCTCAACGAGATCATCTACATGCTGATCAATACATGTAGATGGATCAGCCTCCGAACTTTTACCCCGTCCTCTCAAATCATAAGTAATCATACGGAATTGCTTTTCAAATGCTTTTTGATAATGTCCTAATTGCATGTGGTGACCCGTCAAGCCATGAACACCAATAATCGTTCCCTTCTCCCCTGGAGTTTCATGTATAAAAAGTTGTTTACCGTTTTTCAAAAACTTTTTACGCCACATTTTAAGCATAGATTACTCACCAACCGTGTAAATAGAATAGTTGACTTTCCCTGGCATTCTTCTTCCTTGCGCTACAAAAATTCGTTTATTTAACCAATCATATTTTTTAGATGAAGTTTCAAACACAGGTTGTGTTGTAAAGTAATACTCGTTTAAATTCACTTCTTCGTTTCGATCTAATCTTTTTAAAACGTCACTAGTACCTGTCCGTATTCCTCTATACGTCATCGCAATATATGCGCCATCATATGTTTTAAGCAAAATACGCACATCTTGAATAATGGTTCCGTCTTCTAACACTGTTATCCAATCATCTCCCCCAGGAATCACGGTGCCGTTTAAAATACTTCCTCTAAAATAACCATCATTAACTTGAATAATTCTCCGATTCCCTTTTGGTGTTACACCTAAATGGTATGGCTGATCAACGGTTAGTTCCATATCAAATAAAAAGGTTAAGGTTGGCGCATCGTAGTGTTCCAAGAGTTCTCCTCCTTATGACGTTTGTATTGCGTAAACTTCGTCTCATCTAACTCAATCCCAAGCCCTGGTTTTTCAGGTAGTGTTAAGGTTCCTTTTTTAGATTTCAACGGCTCTACAACAAGATCGTCTTTTAACCAATCAGGTCCAAAAATTTCAGCTCCATAATCCAAGTTACGTAAGGTACAAAAGGCATGGAGATTCGCTGCTGTTCCAATAGAAGTCTCTAATGAAGTTCCGCCAAAACAACAGATTCCAGCACTCTCAGCAAGTGCTCCTACTTTAAGCGTATGACGCATACCGCCAAATTTATGAATTTTTAATGAGAAGATATCAGCGGCTTTCTTTTCAACGATTTGTCTAGCATCATGAATAGAAGCAATGCCTTCATCAGCCATGATCGGTACTCTCTTCATCGAAACTAAGTCACTCATCCCATCAATATCTTCTGGTGCTAATGGTTGTTCTAAAAATTCGACGCCAGCTTGATTAAGTTCCTCCATCCATTTTTTGGTCATCAATCGATTCCAAGAACCATTAGGGTCAACGCCAATAGCCGAGTAACCTTGAAGACCTTCAGCTATTTTTATAGAACGAATCACGTCTTTTTCAGGAGATTCTTTCCCAGATTTGATCTTAAAAGTTTGATAGGTATGGTTTTGATAAAGTTCAATCCCTTCATTTATATCGCCTTCTATTGAACCACTGGCAAGCGCCCACCTAATTGGAACTTCTTTTGTAAATGCCCCACCAAGCAATTGATGAACAGGTACCTGAAAGACGTGTCCTAAGGCATCATATATACTCATTTCAACTGCCGCTTTCGCAAAGGAATTACCACGGATGTGACGATCCATTAAGGCTAAAATTTGTTCGACATAACGTGGATCTTTTCCTAATAAAAGAGGTTTAATATATTGATCTACCACTAATTTCATCGTTTCGACACTTTCACCATTCCACCAAATTCCTGGCGTCGTGCCTTCTCCAATGCCTTCTATATCATTAGTAAGGTGTAATCTTACAATCATAAAACTTTTAGTTGTAATCTTTTCAGTCGAAAATTGATGAGGACGTTTAATGGGTATGTCAATGATATCTGTCGTAATATGTTTAATTAATAAGTCCATGATCGACTCCTCCAGTTGAAAAATAAATAATTAAGAAAGAAAAAGGAGGGTGTCTTAATGCTAAAACAACCTCCTTCATGTTACTCCTATTCCTCGTTTCGCATGACGAAATCAAGTGAGGCTTTCTTATAGTCGCCGCCATCATATAACTTGGTCATCAAGGATGGACGTACTCCATCTGCTACATCGCTTTCGAGCCATTCGTCACCTTCAAAGAACACCTGTGTAATTAAAGTTTCATACCCTTTATGTTTAAACATAATATGCAAATGAGCTGGTCGATATGGGTGCTGATCTATCATTTTGAGAAATTCTCCTGTTGGTCCAGCTGTCGGTATTTGATACGGAATTGGCACAATCGTATCAACCTCAAAATAACCATTTTCATCCGTATAGAATCTTCCTCGCAAATTATAAGGCGGTGCATCTGAATCAAAGGATGAATAATAGCCATCCGCGTCATCCTGCCACATATCCACTAATGTATTCGCTAACGGTTCTCCGTTAACATCTTTAACAGTTCCAGAGAACTTAAGCTTTTCACCTTTTTCATTTTCTCGCATTGGTAGTTTATAAGGTTTTTCTAAAATAGGCGCACCTTCTACATAATACGGTCCTAATAATGAAGGCTCTGTCCCTGGCTTATCAGCATACATATTTTTAAGCACCGATGATTCAATAAATACATCCATGAATAATGGTAATTCTCCTGTACGCCCTAAGCGATCTGCCCACTTCACAAACTCTGTGTATTCTTCATGATTCGGATTTGCCTCTTTTAAAAAGTTATTTAAATGTTTATAGAACAAATCAAAAATTTCACTCACGCGAGTGTTCGTTTTTGTCTCACTCATCGATATAATCCCCCTTATTTGTTAAATAAATTAATATCATCTGGGTTAATCCATGTATCATTCGTCCAACCGTCTAAATCGTAATCAGACATGCACATTTCAGCGAACTTAATATATTCATCTGCTAGACCTGAACCTTGTGCAGCTACCAAGTTTTCTAAACGGATGTTTTCATGATTACCAGAGTAATTACGTTCATAAAGCTCATGACGGCCACCATACTCTGAACCAATCGAATCCCACAACAATTTAATCAGTTTAATTTTGTCTAATGCTTCAATATCATTAGACCCTCTATATAATCGATCTAATAATGGCCTTAATTCAGGATTTTTAAAGTCTTCAGCACTAGATGGCTGTACAATTAAGCTGCCAGCTACCACATTTTCAATTATTTCTTTAACCCTTGGCCAACCAATGGTCATAAATACCCGATAAGCTAGACCGTAATTTAAGTTCGGCAAGACCGTGCCTCCCCTGCCTGGGTCTGGGGTTTTAGCCATTGAATCACTGAGCGACCAGAACATATTACGCCAAGCTAATACTTCTCCAACGTTGGCCTGTACTCCACGAAATTCATCTGTTCCGTTTGTTTTAATGGCTTTTAATAACAATCCGGCCATAAAATCTAATTTGACTGCTAGGCGTGTTACCCCGTGGAATGTAAACCGATTTAAAAATCCACTTTCAGGGAAGAAAGAGTTTGCTTTTTCTACATCTTTATAAATTAAAATGTTCTCCCACGGAATGACCGCTTCATCGAACACTAATACCGCATCATTCTCATCAAAACGACTGCTTAATGGATAATCAAACGGGCTACCCATAACTGCTGAAACCATCTCATAACTTTGTCGAGATATTAACTTAACGCCTGGTGTGTTCATTGGAGCGACAAATACTAACGCCATATCTTCATTATCAACTGGAATGGCACCGTAATGCGCGACAAAATTGTAGTTTGTTAAGGCAGAACCAGTCGCAACCATCTTAGCTCCACTGACGATGACCCCTTCGTCTGTTTCTCCAACCGCTTTAACAAATACATCATTAACCGCTTCCATTGGTTTGTTACGATCAACCGGTGGATTAATAATCGCATGATTAAAATACCAAAGCTTTTCCTGCGCTTCTTTATACCAATACTTGGCATTCTCTTGATACGGAGCATAATAATCAGGATCAGCCCCTAATGTTGCTAGAAATGCGGCTTTATAGTCTGGTGAACGTCCCATTTGCCCGTACGTTAACTTCGCCCACTCTGCAATCGCATCACGGCTTGCCACGAGGTCTTCAGTGGTCTTGTCTATTGTAAAAAATTTATGAGTAAATCCACCACTTTCTGTATCTGTTGCACAGGTTAAAATATCTTTTGTTTTCTCATCATGAAGAGCATCATATAATCTAGCAATTGAACGTGCTGCATTACGGAAAGCCGGGTGCGTCGTCACGTCCTCGACTTTTTCTCCGTGAATCCAGATTTCTCTACCGTCTCTTAGACTTTCAAGATACTCTTGTCCAGTGAGAGGTCTACTTTTAACCTTACTATCCATACAATTTCCCCCTCTTAAAAATAATCTAAGTAAGCGCTTACGTCCTTGATACTATGTTTATTAATAGAATCTAGTTATATGACGATTATTTATAAAACGAAATATGCTATAATATGCTATCCTAAAAAAAGAGGTGATTTGATGAAGTCTATTAATCCAATTGATCTTAGTCCAAAAGACAACTACAAGCTTTTAAGTGGCAGTGTCATACCGAGACCTATTGCATTCGTAACATCTTTAAATGAAAAGGGGGTATTAAATGCAGCGCCATTTAGTTTCTTTAATATGGTTGCTGGAACTCCACCATTAATTGTTTTATCTGTTGGAAGGATTAAAGGAGAAATCAAAAAACATACTGCACAAAACATTTTAGAAAAAGGTGAGTTTGTTGTTCATATTCTTGATATGGATTTATTAGAAACAATGAATCAAACATCGGCACCTTATTCGGATAGTGTGAGTGAGGTAGAACGTGTCGGATTGTCACCTATTGACAGTACAGAAATTGACGTTCCAGGAGTTAAAGAAGCCAAAGTAAGGTTAGAGTGTAAATTATTTCAACATATTCCGTTAGAAGAAAATCAAGAATGTAACAATGATCTATTCATAGGAAAGGTGATTAAATATCACATTGACGATGCCATTTATGATAACGGACGCATTTTAGCTGAACAGTTAAATCCTATCGCAAGATTAGCCGGACCCAACTATGCTCAATTAAGTGAAAATATTTTTTTAGAACGCCCGAGTAAAGGTGAATAAGTAGTTTTTAGCATAAAGAAAAGGCTGTCCCCTTTCTTGGGTCAGCCTTAAAACTTTATGATTCCTGTACAATTTTAGAAAACTTACCACCATAAAACCCTAGTGGCTCACCTTCTTGATATTCAAAGTTAACAACTTTTCCTAAAAATAACACATGATCGCCTCCATCATATTCCGCCCACGGCTCACATTCAATATAAGCCAATGAATCTTGAATACGATGGCCAAAATCAGTTTCAATCCATTCAAAAGGTAAATCTTCACATGGTTTACCTGCGAAATGCATCGCTGTATCTTGTTGATCAATGGATAAAATATTGACAATAAAACGATTATCCTTTAGTTTTTGAAAGGCTTTCGTATCTCTGTCAATTGAAACCAATACAAGTGGTGGATCAAGTGAAACAGATGTAAATGAATTAGCCGTTAAGCCATGACATTGTTCTCCCTCATTGCAAGTGACCACCGTCACCCCAGTTGCAAAACGACCCAAACAATTTCTAAATTCTTTAAGGTCCAAATATATTCCCCCTTAACAGTTCTTAAGACATTTTATCGTTCAAATCTTCATAACATTACTAGAAAATATGTAGAATTCTATGATTTTGTTTGTGCATTTTGCTAATCTACTAGATTTTAATATGAAGAAAATCATACTTCTATCCTATAAATGTGTAGAGAAAAAGTCCCTTAGGGCATATTTAGCTTCTCGGCTAACTTTATGATCACGATTCGGCTCAGAAATGAATTGATAACGGTCTTCAGGGTAACCGGCTACTTTTAATTGTTCAACAAAAGAAATTGAATGCTGATAAGGAACCGTATGGTCACTTTCTCCATGCCAAATAAAGATTGGACGATTACCTAATTTCTCAAGTTGTTTAGATAAATCAATAGGTTCTAATGACTTTAATTGTTGATTAATTTCCTCTGCAGTTAAAGGTAAGTTAACCCCTTGTTTTTGAATGCTTTTGAGTAAATAAGCAGCCATATCACTGATTCTAGCCGACCCCATCATTATACCTGCAGCCTTAACCCATTGGAAACGAGTTAAAGCAGCAGAAACTGTAATTCCTCCCATACTCGTACCCGCAATTCCAATCCGGTCATCTAATGCTAAATCATGCTCTTTAATATATAAATATAGCTGATTTAAGTCTTCTAAATTCTGAATCACAATTTTCCAAAAGTCACCTTGTATTTTATGGGAATCTTCTTCAACTTTTCGTTCACCGTGATGCAAACTATCAGGCAGGAATACTCTGTAACCTTTTTCAGCCATTAAATAAGCTTGAGGTAAATCTTGTTCTTTAGAGCTTGTAAAACCGTGGAAATATATCATAATCGGAAGTGGATGATCTATTTTTTCATGATCTACAACTTCTAATACTGGTATATCTTTTACTTGAATGCGATCTATGACAATCATGTATGTGTCCCCTCTCAATCATTTTATTACTATAATAAATCATTGCTAATACGCTTTCAAACTTAGTGGATATTCACAATAACGTATATACATGGTAAAATGAGTTAATTAGGTACTTAATGAGAGCTGAAGAGGTGAGAAACGATGGAGAAACATCTAATTGCATTAGATTTAGACGGAACACTTCTTAACAATGATAAAATCATTTCTAAACGCACGATTGAAACGCTTAAAGCTGTGAGAGAACAAGGTCATATTGTCATGATTGCTACTGGTAGACCTTATCGAGTAAGTAAACAGTTTTATCAACAACTTGAGTTGAATACACCGATTGTCAATATGAACGGTGCATATATACACCACCCATTAGATCAAAATTGGGACCATATGCACTCACCACTCCCAAAGGATGTTGCATTAGATATTATCGATACTTCAACTGAAATTGGCGTACAAAATATTATGGCAGAAATTATGGACCAAGTCTTTATAAACAAAGAAAGCGAACATATCTTTAACCAATTTTTCCTTGAAGGTTTAGAGCAACCCGCTAAAATTGGTGACTTAAAAAATACTCTAACTGGGGACCCTTCATCATTATTAGTTCACCCATATGAAGAAGGTGTCAATCAAATTCGTCAAATTCTCGAGGAAAGACACACATCTGTCATTGATCACCGTAAATGGGGAGCACCTTTCCACGTGATTGAGATTATTCGTTCTGGACTTCATAAAGCTATTGGTGTAAAAAAAGTTGCCGAAGAATACGGCATACCGCAACATCGAGTCATTGCTTTCGGTGATGAAGATAACGACTTTGAAATGATCGATTATGCTGGCGTTGGTGTTGCTATGGCTAACGGCATTGAAGAATTAAAGTCATTAGCAAAAGAAGTGACTTTAACAAACCATGATGATGGTGTTGCACAATTCATTGAGGAGTATTTAAACATTAAAACACCCTTAATTAGCCAAGATTAACTATTTATATTTTTCATCATTCTGCACAAAATATACCTGAACACGGTTAACAACTGTGTTCAGGTTTTCTTTTTAGTTAGATGGGAGGATTTTATTTGAAATCGCAACCGATCTACAAACGAAAAAGAAAAAACAAAACAGCTTCAATCAACCAAGAAAAATTTACAGATAAAAATCGCAAAAAAGCTGAAGCCGACCGTCATACACGAGGAGGATTCTAATGGAGAATAACTTTCTTCAACAAGCGAAACAGACTGTGCAAAAATTAACAAATAGAGCTAGACAAAATAATCAAAACCATCAAAATCACCTAGCCAATGATGAAGAAGCTGTACGAAGTGCACAACAAGGTATCCAATCCGCATATGAACAAGGCTCACCCTCTCAAGAAGAAGAACAAGAATTAAAACAGTTTGAACAAAAATTAAATAACAAGTTAAAATAACTTATTATTTGCGGCACAGTTCGAACTGTGTCGCATTTTTTGTAAAAATTGTGTAAATGTATGTAATTTTTCTAAAATTGTGTTGTATTAATAATAGTCGTTAATTTATAATTAAATTGTTTCAACAATATTAAGGGGGAGTTATAATGAAAAAATATTTTATGCTAATTATGGCAGTTAGTTTAATGTTTTTAGCTGCTTGTGGTTCAAGTGGCGATTCCGCTAACCCGGACGAACTAGTTATGGGATTTGTACCATCACAAGACTCTGACAAAATTGCAGAAACAGCAGAGCCATTAGCTGATAAGCTTGGAGAAGTTTTAGACAAGGATGTAGAGGCTGAAACGATGACAAGTTACAGTGCCTTAGTTGAAGCTCTTGGTGCTGGAACAGTTCATATCGGTTTTATACCAGCGTTTGGTTTTGTTTTAGCTGACAGCCAATATGAGGTAGAGCCAATTTTAAAATCTGAACGACATGGTAGTGCAACGTATGTTGCCCAATATCTAGTACGAGCTGATTCACCAGTTAATAGTTTAGAAGACTTAGAAGAACATGCTGGAGAAATGACTTGGGCTTATGGAGATGCATCATCAACTTCAGGTTATCTTTTCCCTGCATCACAACTAATGGAAATGTTCGATATTGGAAGTACGACTGAATTACAAGAAGAATTCTTTGGTGGCACTATTAGCAGTGGTGGTCATGATGCATCAGCAGTAGCTGTTTTAGAAGGACAGGCTGACATTGCAACAACATTTGATGATGTACGTGACACAATGGAAGAAGATTATCCAACTATTAAAGATGATCTTAAGAGAATTGGTGAAACTGATCCTATTCCAAATGACACCATCACAGTTCCTAGTTCTTTGGACGATGAACTTATTCAAGATATTAAAGAAGCGTTCTTAAGCTTCAACGATGATGAAGAAATGATTCAAATTATGAATGAAGTTTATAATTGGGACGCCATTATTGAAGCAGAAAGATCTGACTTCGATGTTGTAAAAGAAACATACGAGAAATTAGAATTAGATGAAAGTGTTTTAGATGAATAAATCTTAATCATCATTTAAATATCGATGTCACTAGGGAGAGAATAATCACTCTCCCTATTTTTTAAATAAGAAAGGAAGTCCTCAATGATTACTTTTAATAATCTTTCGTTAGTTTACCCAAACGGAACACCTGGGTTGAAAAATGTTAATCTAACCATTAATGAAGGCGAATTTGTCGTTATTGTTGGATTATCAGGAGCAGGAAAATCAACTTTCATACGGAGCATTAACCGGATGGTAACACCAACTGAAGGTGAATTATGGGTTGAAGATGAAAATGTTCTCGAATTAAGTGGCAAAAGTCTCAGGACGCTTCGGACTAAAGTGGGGATGATTTTCCAGAACTATAATCTAGTCAATCGTTCAAGTGTGTTCAAGAATACGATAAGTGGTAGATTGGGACATACTGGTACATTTAGAAGCATTTTCAACTTATATCCTAAAGAAGATAAAATAAAAGCCTACGAAAACCTTAAACGTGTCAATATCGAAAATTACATATACCAACGTGCTGACCAATTAAGTGGTGGTCAACAACAACGTGTTAGTATCGCGCGTGTATTAACTCAAGATCCAAAAGTTATTTTAGCAGATGAACCAGTAGCAAGTCTTGACCCTCCCACTTCACATCAAGTTATGCAGTATTTAAGACGTATTAATAAGGAAGATAATATTACAACTATTGTAAACCTTCACTTTATTGATATGGCTATGGAATATGCTGATCGAATTATTGGAATGCGAGATGGCGAGGTTGTTTTTGACGGCCCAGCGAGTGATGTATCTGAAAAAACATTTGAACAAATTTATAATCGTCCGATTCGTGAAGATGACTTAAGAGGAAGTGAATCTGATGACGGAGAAGAATAATAAGCAGAATTCAAATGTTTACTCACTCTACCCTCGAAAACTTAAGACGCAAATCTCTATTATATTTTTAATAGTCATTTTATTTTACTTTTACAGTTTAAGTGAAACAGGTTCAGACTTTCTAACTCTTTTTCTAGATTTTCCAGATATAGTTAAAAAGTTAGCTTCGATGTTTCCACCAAATTGGGAATATATACCTTTAGCTATAGATCCACTAGTAGAGACGATCCAAATTGCAGTTGTCGCTACAACATTCTCAGTCTTAATTTGTATTCCTGCCAGTCTCTTGGCAGCTAATACTATAACGACTAATAAATTCATTTACCAAATAACTCGTACTTTCTTAAATATCTTACGTACGATTCCAGATATATTATTAGCAACAATCTTTGTTAGTTTATTTGGTATTGGAATTATCCCAGGGATCTTAGCCTTAACCATTTTCTCATTAGGGTTATTAGCTAAATTATTGAGTGAGACAATCGAAACAATAGATGCTCGACAGTTAGACGCGATTCGTTCAACTGGAGGTAATATTGTCCAGGTTATTTGGTATGGGGTTGTACCACAAGTATTACCTCAATTTATTTCATATGGTTTATACGTTTTCGAACTAAACGTAAGAGCTTCTCTAGTATTAGGTTTCGTTGGTGCTGGTGGTATTGGAACCATTATTGACACACAATTAAACTTCTTAAAGTATCAAAACGTCATGGCTATACTAATTGTTTTACTTGTCGCAGTCATCATTATAGAAACAATTAGTAACATGCTTAGAAGGAGAGTTGTATAATGAACGGTATATTACCACCGAAACCACATCAAAAGAAAAAAAGAGTTCGAAATTGGATTATATTGATCATAATTGGGGTTATTTATGTTTGGGCATTTAAAGGTGTTTATGATCGCGCTGACTGGTCAATTTTTAATAATTTAGGTGAAAAGTTTGAACGTGTTATTCCTAAACTTTTCAATCCGGATTGGTCTCAAACTGAAAAAGTATGGGATTACATTATCGAAACCATTTTCATTGCTTATGCCGGCACATTAATAGCTGCTATATTAGCAATTCCATTTGGTTTTTGGGCAGCTAAAAATATGGTTAAATCTCCTATCTGGAACACTTTAGGTAAATGGATCTTAATCCTAGACCGTACATTTCCAGAGTTAATTTTAGCGATTTTATTTGTTATTACCATTGGACCTGGTCCATTCGCTGGTGTTTTAACAATTGGGTTAACAGCATTTGGAATGTTAGGTAAGTTATATGCTGAAATTATTGAGAGTATTGATATGAAGGTTGTTGAAGCTATGGAAGCAAATGGAGCAAATAAGATACAAATCCTATTCTATGCGATTTTCCCGCAAGTCTTACCAGAATTTTTATCGTTTGCTCTATACCGGTTTGAAATCGATATTCGAGCCTCGACTATCTTAGGATTAGTTGGTGCTGGTGGTATCGGTACACTTATTGTAATCGCTGCTGCTAATAGAAACTGGGAACAATTAGGGTTAATATTATTAGGTATTATCGTAGTAGTTTCAATAATTGATTTTATATCAACTAAAATTAGAAAACGTTTAGTTTAATTAATAAAAGAGTTGCTTTTTTAAAGCAACTCTTTTATTTACATATTTCATAATTCAGTATACTATTTTTATAACAGCAATGAGAGGGTGAACGATTTTGTTTGTATTATTAAATGATGAATTTGTTAACCGAAATGAATGTCTAATTGATATTGAAGACCGTGCTAATCAATTTGGTGATGGTGTCTATGAAGTTATTCGGGTTTACGACGGTGAGTTCTTTTTATTACATGATCACTTGAAGCGCCTCATTTATAGTTTAGAAGAAGCTAAAATTAATTATGATATCCACCACCATAATTTAGCAGACCAACTACAAAAATTAGTGGAAATGAATAATTTTAAAGACGGAGGGATTTATTTACAAATTTCTCGTGGGGCATCACCTAGATCTCATCCATTCCCTAAACACACACAACCGACATTAATAGCTTATCCAATTCCAGTTACAAGACCATTAGAATCTCAGGAGAAGGGTATTGAAGCCATTCTACATGAAGATTTACGTTGGCTAAGATGCGATATTAAAAGCTTAAATTTACTTGGAAATGTTATGGCTAAGCAAAGTGCGCTTGATGCAGGTGCAAAAGAAGCCATATTATATCGTGATTATAACCATGTAACGGAAGGAAGCTCGACCAACGTTTTCATAGTAAAAGACGGTGTTGTTAAAACACATCCAGCTAATCACTACATTCTTAATGGCATCACAAGGCTTTATCTTTTTTACTTAGCTGAACTGTTAAACATACCAATTGTTGAAGAAGTGTACTCTATTGAAGAATTAAAAAATGCTGATGAAGTATTTATTTCATCCACAACCTCTGAAGTGATTTCGGTCATTAAAATCGATGATGTTCAGATTAATAATGGAAAACCTGGTCCAATCGCACAGAAATTTTTACAAGCTTTTTTCAAACATAAAAATATTAAACATTTATCGAAATAGTACTGATTTCAACACTTTTCTTTTTAAATGACAAGTTTCGTGCTAATATTAGTAGAGAAAATATTAGGGAGGGATCTTGAATGAGCGTCATTGCAGAAGCGACTCCTAACCCAAATGCAATGAAATTCACTGTCGACAAAGTGATTTTTGAAGGTGATGACAGTATTTCTGTCATGCAAGGTGAAACGAGCGAACATAATATTTTAAATGATTTAATGAAATTAGAAGGTGTCGATAATGTATTCGGATATCATAATTTCATTACAGTGAATAAAACTTTTGATGCTGAATGGGATCAATTAATTCCGAAAGTTGAAGCTGTATTTGAACATTATGGTTACTAATAAAAAGAAGGCAATTGCTATATATGCAAATTGCCTTCTTTTTATTATTTATTAATCTTATAATCATGGTCCATTTTAAGGATTAAAATCTTCTAGTGTCACAAAATGATGGCCAGTTGGTTCGCCTTCTTTAGGTCCATCCAAATAAAGTACTAGAGTCAAAACACCATGTTCAGGTAGTTCTTCTTTATCAATGTTAACTTGAAAATCAAAAGTTCCCCAACCTGGTGCACCTCCTGTTTGAACTGTCTGCTCTTCAACATAAACATGATGCCCATCTTCAACGACATAATGGAATGATCCTTCAAAAACTCTGGCTTCACCTTTCACTTTATACTGACCATTTTCTCCAGTTACCTGTACGTTACGAAAGTAATCTTCAGATCCAGATTCAGCCTGTTCCTGTTCATCTGAGTTTGAAACAGTTAATGTCTGCTCTTTTATTAAAGGAGTAAGATCATCTGGCTTTTCACCATTAATGGTCATCGGTAAAAGCTCTAAACGAACTTCATAGTCTTTAGCCTCCACCTTTTCCCCATTTTGCTTATAGTCCCATGATTGTTCCCATTTCAATGATTCATCCGGTTCTAGTTCCTTATACTCTATAGCCTCTGTAAACATCATACCTTCAGAGAATTTATATACCACTTCACCAGAATCAGGATCAGTAACAGTTATTTCGTATTGTTGCCCCGAGCTAAAGGCGATTTCAGCCGTTTCATCACTATGATTCGTTAACGTCATATAAAAATTCACTTGCTCATCACTGGGTTCTACTTCAGATGTAAATTCTAGATCATCTAAAACCATTTCCGATTGATTTGAGTTTGAATCATCATTCATACGATCTTCCTCCTCTATTGGTTCCTCTGTTCCAGAATTACCTTGTGACGGATCATCCGAATTAGAATCATTAGTCGACGTACCACACGCGAACATGAATAGAATCAATATAAAAGGTATAACCTTTTTCATCAACGTTGCCTCCTCTACGGTTCAAGAACAACCTTTTAATACATAGTCGTACCATAAAGAGAAACGTTACAATTTTTCGTCATCTTTTCTAAAGAATCCAAAAATACCAGCTGTTTGAACAATGTTCGTAAAGGCATTAGGATCTACCTCTTTGACAATTTGTTGTAAGTCGTATAACTCATATCTAGTAATAACCATCATTAACATTTCTCTAGGCTCATTTGTAAAGGCACCCTTAGCAGGAACACTCGTAATACCGCGAACCATATTTGAATGAATAGCCTTTGTTAATCGTTCACCTTTCGCTGTGATAATCATGACTGTTAATTTCTCATGTCTAGTATGAATCGCGTCAATAACTCTTGTCGTAACATAAAGCGTTACTAAAGTATATAACGCTTTTTCGGGTTCATATAACCACCCTGCAAGGAAAATGATAACACTATTTAATACTAAAAAATAAATTCCAATTGGTCGATCCTTAATTCGAGAAAGGACCATCGCAATAATATCCATTCCCCCAGTGGAAGCACCCCACTTAAGGGTTATTCCAACACCAACACCTGCTAAAATACCCCCAAAAACAGCATTTAGTAAAATATCTTCGGCTAAGTTCATTAATGGAATCGTCTCTAAGAAAAAGGTTGTGACCGCAACAGAGATTGCACTATAAACTGTAAAGCCTCTACCTACTTTTAACCAACCTAAGATGGCTACTGGTATATTTAGAAGGAATAAAATAATACCGGTACTAATATCAATATTTAAAAAGTCTTGAAAAATGCTTGAAGTCATCTGTGCGACACCTGTAAAACCACTTGCATAAACATTTGCTTCGATTAAGAAGAGGTTTAATGCAAGGGCGTTTAAAATCGCACCTACAATTACTATTACAAAACGCTTTAATTCAAATATAAACATATTAACCCCCATTAATATCTCATTGACGTTTTAACCTATGACATATAAACTAATATAAAGAATAGCGTTAATATTGTCACAAATTTTTCGAAAATACATATTCTATATTTCATTATTTTAGGAGGAAATCCATGAATGTTCAAATTGTAATCGATTCAGCCGCCGATTTACCAAAAGACATCCAAGAACAATATCAAATAGAATCTGTCCCTCTCATTGTACACTTAGACGACCAAGATTATTTAGATGGTGAGACAATTGAATCAACAACTGTCTACCATGCGATGCGTGACGGCAAAAGCCCCAAGACGGCACAGGCTACTCCTGATTCATTTCAAAAAGTCTTTGCTAAACATGCTAAGCAAGGTAAAGCCATTATTTACTTAGCCTTCTCATCTGAATTATCTGGTACCTATCAAAGTGCTGTCATCGCTCGAGATCAAGTACTTGAAGAATACCCTGAGGCAGATATTTACGTTATTGATACAAAAGCTGCTTCAATGGGATGCGGATTGATCGCTTATCATGTTGCTGAACTAGCCCAACAAGGAGCAGAAGTTCAAGACATTCTAGACTTAGCTAACCACTTTGTTAATAATATTGAACATATCTTTACAGTAGATGACTTAGAATATTTATATCGTGGTGGCCGTGTAAGTCGAACCCAAGCATTTGTAGGCAGTCTATTAAAAATAAAACCATTATTACATGTAGAAGAAGGCAAACTTGTACCTCTTGAAAAGATTCGTGGTTCTAAGAAAGTTCTACGCCGTATGGTTGACTTAATGCAAGAAAGAGGCAAAGATTTTGACCAACAAACAATAGCCATTACACATGGTGACGATGCAGAAAATGCCAATAAATTAAAAGAATTAATACAAGAGGAATTAAATCCTAATAAAGTTATCGTACATTCTATTGGATCCGCAATTGGAGCTCACGCTGGCCCTGGTACAATCGCACTGTTTTTCCTAAATGAAGTGAAAAAATAGCTGTATAAAAGGAATACCCTTTTATACAGCTTTTTAGTCTTATTAAGTTTTATTTTTTCGATACATCATCACCGTAAAAATTATAAATATAGTCATTCCTCCAGCAAATATAAAAATTAAAGGCCAATAAAATCCTGTGTTTTCTTGAACCATAAAAATATTTGAGGCTTCTCGATCCACGGTGATTGAATACGTACCATCATCATTTTGTCTTATTAAATCATCTTCTAACAATCCTCTTAATTCTTGACCGTCCTCTAACTCAATGTCAGTTCTTTGTTGGGTCGTGCTCGTATTAATAGCAACAATCGTATTTTCATCTTCATAACTTTTTTTAAAAACTAAATAACTATCTTCAGCATGTAATAATTCCAAATCACCCATGGCTAACGAAGGAAGATCATCATAAGCATTCGTAATCTTCTCTATATGTCGAATGAGTTGATCCTCACCAGCTAAGAAGTTCATTAACTGATGATGACTTAAATCTTCTTTAACTCCGTCTAAAGGTATTTCAGAACCTTGATATATGAGGGTATCATTTGAAACGGTCATTAAGTAAGTTAAGGCTAATTTCCAGTAGGTGACTGGGTGGCTTCCCGTCTCTGAAAATTCATGGGTAAAACGATTCGTATCTATAAAGTCCATAGACTGTATGACACGCTTATCTTCTATGTTAGAGCCTTCTAATAACTCATCAACCGATTGATCTGGCTGACTAAAATAAGACTTCAATGCCTCCTGGTTGGAACGGTCATGTACTTTGTCAAAACCTAACTTTAAATATTCGTCAATATTTTCATTCGTTTCACCTATTAATGATCCGTTCACTTCCCGAATCGCTGATTCCCATAAATCATTTGAAAAGCGTTCAATTTCTGAAATATAATAGCCATCAATAGGTAATTGTTCTTCCCATGATTTTAACTGAGATAACCATTCCGACTCTCCCACTCCATCTTTTATAGGGAAATGTAAGATGACCTCTATGTTGTGGTCATTCAACGTATTGATTAATTGGTTCAGCTCTTCTTCAGTTCCAAACGTCTCTTGAATGTGGTCATATGACGATACATCCATCCCTGTATATTCATTTGCCTCAAATATCGGAGACAAGATGACATGTGTTACTCCCAATGTATCTAAATGATCCACTCGGTTCATAATTCCTGCAAAGTCTCCACCTTGAAAAGCAGCTGGGTCATCAATATCTACTATTTCACCGTTTTCCTCTCCACTTTCGAATCGATCTATTAAAATATAGTAATAAACGGATTGATCCTCTTCAGCTTGTACCGACATTGGAATCAATGAAATTAACAAGACTAATACGAAAGACATTTTCAACTTCATGGATTGTTCACTCTCTTTCCGTCACATACAAAAAGCCCCACAGCGGGGACTTTTACAACCTTAAGGTAGTATTCCTAATTGTAATTTTCCAAAACCAAGCGCAAGTACTAAAATTAACGCTATAATTAATTGTAACCAACCAGCAAATGCTGATTTACCTCTTTTAGTTGCTCCTAATACCATCTCCATTGCACCAATAACCCAAACACCAGCAAGAGACTTCACAACTGATTCAGTGAACAAACTTCCACCGGCTTGGCTATAGTTATTAAACCATAGAAGAGCTCCTGTAATTATAATGAAAAGATAGAATAATCGTAATACCATATGTGTAATTTTTGCAGCTTTTTCATTTGATTTTTTCAGTAAATTCAATACAACTAAAAACAAGATGATTCCTATTACCCAAGTGGTAATATGTAAGTGAGTATTGTAATAAAAAACATCACTCATCATGCATTCCTCCTTTACTCATATACTACCATTTTTAAACATAGTTGTGCGATAAAATTGTTGACAACTTTGAAACAAAACATACAAAAGGTTATAATGTATGGTAACGATTACATAAATGGAGGGATTTCATGACAACAAAAACTAGCCATTCAATTATTGAACAAACAGACCAGTACGGTGCAAGAAACTACAAGCCATTACCAATTGTTGTATCTAAAGCAGAAGGAATTTGGGTGGAAGATCCTGAAGGCAATCGCTATCTTGACATGTTAAGTGCTTATTCAGCAGTTAACCAAGGACATCGCCACCCAAAAATTATAAATGCACTCACCGATCAAGCTAATCGCGTTACTTTAACATCACGTGCATTCCATAATGATCAATTAGGACCTTGGTATGAAAAAATTTGTAAGCTAACAAATAAAGAAATGGCTTTACCGATGAACACAGGTGTGGAAGCTGTTGAAACAGCGATTAAAGCAGCACGTCGCTGGGCATATGACGTTAAAGGTGTCGAAGATGGTAAGGCAGAAATTATCGCATGTACTGGTAACTTCCATGGACGTACCATGACTGCCGTATCACTTTCATCTGAAGAAGAATATCAGCGTGGTTTCGGACCATTGCTACCTGGAATTAAGCTCATTCCTTATGGAGATGTAGATGCATTAAAAGAAGCTATTACTGAAAATACTGCAGCATTCTTGTTTGAGCCTATTCAAGGTGAAGCTGGAATTGTTATGCCACCAGAAGGTTTCTTAAAAGAAGCCTATGATGTATGTAAAGAAAATAATGTGTTATACATTGCTGATGAAATACAAGCTGGGCTAGCTCGTACAGGGAAAATGTTCGCTTGCGATTGGGAAAACGTTGAACCAGATGTACTAATCTTAGGTAAAGCATTAGGCGGTGGTGTCTTTCCAATTTCTTGTGTCGTGGCTAATGAAGATGTATTAGGAGTCTTCAACCCAGGTTCTCACGGGTCGACGTTTGGCGGAAACCCTCTAGCTTGTGCAGTATCGGTAGCCGCACTAGAAGTATTGGAAGAAGAAAAATTAGCAGACCGTTCTAAAGAACTTGGTGAGTATATGCTACACGAGCTTAAATCCATCAATAATCCAAAAATTAAAGAAGTACGTGGTAAAGGATTATTTATTGGTGTTGAACTCACTGAACCAGCTCGTACTTATTGTGAACAACTGAAGGAAAAAGGTCTTTTATGTAAAGAAACACACGAGAATGTCATCCGCTTCGCTCCACCACTTGTCATTGACAAGAAAGACTTAGAATGGGCGATTGAGAAAATTAAGGAAGTACTTTAATAGTTGATAAATTAATTTGATCAATAGAAAATAAATAAAAACGCAGGATTTATACCTGCGTTTTTATTGTTGTTCTAATTCGTCTACTTCGAGTATTTTCTTTTGACCCCAAGGCGATAAAGCGACTGTTACAATCATTTTCTGATTAACCGTGTCGAATTCTTCACCTGTCCCCTCTTCAATGTAATATCGATTTAACCCATAAGTCACGTGACGTACGTTGTCATGATCTTTATATAAATAACGCGCACGAATGACGACTTCATCCTCATTTGGATCTAATGATTTGTCTGATGCAGCTTTAACTTTATAAATCCCACGCTCATCAGGTTTCAGTAAAACATTAATCACTTTATTACGTTTCACTTTTTCGCTACCAAACCAATAGGATGGGAAAATTTCTTCAATTGGATAATTTAGATGAACATAATCTCCATAAAATACGTCTCTTGGGTCATATGGTTCTGTCTCTAAATAAATGATATCTCCAAATTCTTCAACAACGTAATTTAACCCTGCCATCACAGTCAGAAATAAAACCTGGAGTATGATGACAATCAGAAGCAATCGTTTCTTTAATTTATTCCAAATACGTTGCATCATCATACACCCTTTCGCTTCTGACCTGTCATCGTTTTACGTTTACGCTCCAGTAGAAACCCAATGAAAAATAATATAATGCCTCCAAGTAAAAAGAATAATGATTGATTTAAAAAGCCCCAAGCTACTTGAACATAAACGGTCAACGTCGTTAATAGGAAGGCTCCAGTTCCGAAATGAAACCTTCTCTCATGATCACTCTGATATCCATCTAAAATCATACCTACCGAAAACACGTATAACACAATATAAGCTAAAAATTGGCTCAAATCACCGGCTAAAAAAATCGGTAAAAAGATTACGAGCTGGGAGAGCTTTAGCAAATGATTTTTTCTAGAAATCATAACAATAGCTATGATGAGCATGACTGTTAAAATCAAACAAAAGACAACATGTACTTCAGGTCTATATGAAAATTCAAATATCAAAGTTTGAATCAGTAATAAACCAAACATGATGACTAAAGGTGTTCGTCTAAAAGGAATACTTATTTGTTCTTTATAAACGACTAAACCAAAGAGGTATAACAGCAAACCAAAAACGGAAAACCAATAGTAACTCCCTAAATAATCCATTGTGTAACCCATTAATTGAATACTATATGAAATAGCAAAGAAATATGAAATCAGTCGGTTATTTTGAATTAATACAATACTTCCATAGCCGATGACGAATAAAGCAAATAACCACCAGTCAAACGCATGCATATTCGCTAGACCATATATAGCACCTACGGTTACAATGGCTAACCCTGATAAAAAAATGAAGAAATACGGACGACTTAGATAAAGTAAATAAGCAACTATCGCCCAAACAATAAACGCAAACACACTATTCATCGTGTAATGGTACATCTGACCTACTAAAAATATACCTGCGCCGAAAATGGACAATGCGACTACATATGAAATCATTCCGTAATACGGGTTTGCTCTTTGTTCGAATACGTGGCCGAGTATGTAAAAACCAACCATAAATAATATAATGATCAACATTCTAATCAGTTCTGGAATGACTTGCCAATTAGCAGCTACGAAACTAAGACAAGATAAACCAATTAATAAGGCAGACAAGAAGAAAATAAGGGAAAGACGATCCCGACCTTTATAACGACTCATAATAGCATCTCGTTGTTCAGGTCTTATGATCCCCTCATTCACCCATTGTTCGGACTCATCTCTTAACCATTTCTGTTTCATTTAATCACCCTTTTTAACAAACGGCTGCTTTTGTCTGTAAGTTAACGACCGATATATCCACTCAAAAGGACCAAATCGAAAGCGCTTTACATACCAATGACTAAATAGAATTTGAACACTAAACAATAAAATGGCCAACGTAATTAATGTAAAGGCATGAAGTTTACCATATAAATTTAATCCAAAGCCGTAAAAGATAACGATCCCTAATAAGGATTGCATTAAATAATTTGTTAATGATAATTTGCCAACTTTTGATAATATTCCCTTTAACCAATGAAAATTCCTTCTGTTAAAAAGAACCAATGCTCCTAAGAAATAAAAAACACTTAATGCTGAACCACCGATTGTATCTTGTGCACTTTCAAACCAAAGAGGATTCCCAAAGAAATAAGGTCCAATTTTAAACAGGACAAAAAGCGTAAAAGCTCCTATTAGCCATCTGTTGATTGAAGATGAGCTTGCTTTAGGATCCCTTGTCCATCCATTTTTTTGAATCATCATTCCTAATAAAAACATTGGTAAGATAGTAAAAATAGAGAAAATCCACGTAAACGGATCGTTGGAATATACCCAATCAGCTATGTTTTGATTTAAAGCTGATAATAACGTTCCGGTATAATTGTCATATGCCGCTTGAATACCTTGATGATTAACGCTAATTTCCTCTAGTTCATTTCGGACAGGAAATACTAGTAAGACCAGAATTGCTGACACCGAAAGTAACAAAGAAAATGACCATTTAACGAGGGATTGAATTGTTTTTTTCAAAAATAGCAAACTTATGAATCCTACAATCCCATAAGTAAGCAAGATGTCTCCATACCAAATAAATAATCCATGAATAAGACCGAATATAGACAAAATCAACATTCGTCGTCGAATAATCGACATCGTCTTAGCACCACGTTGTTCTAACTTTTCATACATCATATAAATTCCAACACCAAATAACATCGAAAACAGCGGGTAAAAACTAGCTTGTGCAAATATATCAATAAATGCGAGTGATAATGCATCAAATCCGTTACCATAAAAATCCTTTAATCCTCCATATATAAAGTGTGGAGAATGAAAACTTAATAGATTAACAATTAAAATCCCTAGTAAAGAAAAACCTCTTACAGTATCGATTGATTCTATGCGATTATTAGTTGGATTTAATGGTTGCAAAACTCTTCACCTCTTTCAGAGTATTATAACATTTTTTGCGAGTAGGTTATCTATAACAATTCCGTTTCAAGAACATATATTAAGATGAAAGGAGTTATCACGATGTCTGCATTCGTCGGTGCCATTAAAGTTAACTCAGTTTCATCTTCTGGAGTATTTCATATAGGAGATGCTTACTATATTCAGCCTATTAGTTCTGCAAAGACCTATGCTGGAGGAGGTTCTTTTAATACCGGCAATGGCATTCGCGTTCGTCTTGGTCAATCGGATACAGTCGTATTTGATCAAGACCACATTGATTATTGAGGTGTCTTAACATGTGTCTAACCATTCAACAACAAATATCTATTCAGTTCTTAAAAGTGGAATCTATTACTAATTCATCTGTACTCCAGATTGGAAGTTCAGGCACAATCCAAGCGGTTTCTAATGCATATAATACAGGTGGATACACAGGTCCAGTAGAGGAAGCAGAACCACAAGGTGGAGCAACTCCATCTATGCAGTTACCATTCATTCCTTTCACTAATTAGGCATATACTCATAAATTATTATAAAGAGTGCAAGGAGGAGTTAGTTAGCATGAAGGATCAATCAAATTCTATATGGCAACACCTAGCATATTTAGAACAAAAAATAAACCAACAATATGCTCTCATTCAAGAACTAAATGAAAAAATGGATACCCTAATTGAACAACAACAAGGCTCCAAAGCTATGGCTGAAACGATTGAATACAACTTCGAACAATTAAAGATTGAAACGCTTGAAGGTACTTTAAATATTGGTCTAACTCCTCAAAATGACTTGCCATTTGAACAACTTGACTTACCAGAAGAATCACCTGAAAGTAGCTTTACACCAATGGAACAACAAATCTATAACCAACTCATGCCATTTTTAAGAAAAGAACTCCCAGAAGTTTTAAACCAATTTGCACAGGATTATGATATCGAAATCGATCAACAACAAAAGCATGTATTATATCAAGATATAAAAAATCAACTCCCGCAACGAATTAAAGAACACACCTCGCAAATACAACAAAATGGTCGAGTCATTATCGAACGCGAACAAATCCCTGCGCTAATTCAGCATATCCAAAAAGAAATCACTCAAGGGATTGACCTTTTTCTAAACCAGTTAAAGGAGAATGAAGAAGATGAAAGTTAATATTTATAATGATGAATTAAATGTTCAGCATATTGATATAAACGGTGTATCGACCTCTTCACTATTTATTATAGGAGATGTCGAGCATCTACAATTGGCATCTCGTTTTGATACGCCCCCTGAATCATATGTATTTGAAAGTGTATTCCCTTTTGGTCCTGTATCGGGTAGGTAATAGAATGCGAGATTCGAAAGTTAAATCTTATTTCTGTAACTCTGTTGATTTGAGCGGAACCATACAGGTTGGAGATAGTGTTGGAGTTTACCCATTCTCCATCGCTAGAGCCGTTCAAAAAGAAAATCCTGTATTCATTAGAGAATACGTAACAGACGATGAGACCGTCATGCAAGAACCACTACCTAACTTTCTAAAACCAACTAATACAACTGTTAGCCGTGTGGATCGCCAACCTATCCGTGTTAAATCGATTAATATCAATGGTGTAACAGGATCCTCAGTCAACCATATTGGATCATTTAAACACGGAAAAGCTATTAGTATTCTAAGGCACAGACGTATCCTAATAAACAATAAGTAGGTGAAAATATGCCTTCAATTGTAGGACCTTTAAAAATTAACAGCGTCGGCGGCGGTACCGTTAATTTTGGAGATGCTTTTTATATAGCTCCCAAAAGCTCCGGAAAAACCAATGCTGGCTCTGGTTCATTAAATACAGGCGATTTTATTTGTACCAATAACTTAGTTAGTACAACTAATCCATTTGATCCAGATGTCAACGACCAGCCTATTGCTGGAAATGCCTAAAATATACACGCTCACAAAATCGTGAGCGTGTGTTTTTATGTCATTAAAATTAATCATAGGTTATTTTAGGTCGATTAGAACTAAATCAATAGTGTCCTAAAAAAGGAGCTGTCTCAATTATATGATTGAGGCAGCCCTATTAATTAAAATCTTTTATACCATTCTTCTAATTCCATCATACTAAAATCGATTTCCTCATCTAGTATTAAAGGTGTGATAAACTCAAGCGAGTTCCCATCTGGATCATGAAAGTAGATGGCAGCATGAGATTGAGGATGATTAGGAAGTACGAGTGGTTGATCTTCTGGCTTAAAGCCAAACGTTTCTCGAACCTGTACCCCTCTCTCCTCTAACCACTTCTTCGCAATTTGGATATCATGAAGCTCAACTTGAAATGCCACATGCCTTAATGATGGATGATAAGGTGTTTCAACTCGTTCAGTTTCCCATAAACCTAGCCAGCTTTTCCCTTTTTCAATCCAGAAAAATGTCACTGATTCACCTTTATGAGCTAACTCTAAACCTAAATTAGTATAAAAATCTATTGATTTAGTGAGATCACTGACTGGAAGATGGGCTTCATATAAACCTTTGATCATTTTTATAACACCTCTTAATGCTCCAGCAATAGATCTTTTTCAAAGAAATATAGATAAACATGCTGAAGACTAATATGCCATATTGTTTCAACTGCTCGTTTATAAAGTTCAACTTGAACGGTATATCGCTCTTCAAGTTCCTTGACCTTTTGTTCTGTTAATTCACCAAAGATTGAATCTGTTTTATAATCTAATAAATACCAACCATCTTCAGTTTCAAAGAGACAGTCCATGACCCCTTGAATGATGACGGATTCCTCAACTGGATTGTTCCAATCGGGATAAACTTCTGACGCAGGCAATTCCATTGTAAATGGCAACTCCCGTTTAATGTTTTGAGCAGATTGCAGTTTATGACCAATGTCATTCTCTAAGAGTCTTAAAATAGCATCATAATCGATCACTTCTGCTTCTTCTTCTCTTAAAATTTCTTTTAAAACGAGTCCATCAACAAAATCAATCAAACTAATCTTCGTCCAATTACGATTAAATGGGAGATGCTGCATCACAGTGTGCATAGCACTACCGATTTCAGTCGCAGTTAATTTCTTAGAATCATTTTGCATAAAACGAGGTCGTTGAAAGCGCATCTTCGGTTGTTTTTTTATAAGGTCCATACTACTATAATCATCTGGAACTTGTCTTAACCGTTTCAGCTCTGTAACAGTCTGTTTAGCTCGTTTATAAGCACTACCTTGATAAGGATAGACAAAGGTCAGACGGCGATCGACTTCTTCATATTGATCGGATTTGTCCTGTATATGTGACGTATCCCAATCCTTAATGACCTTTTCTAATTGATCGTTACGCTTGACGGTAATCCAATCAGGATCCATTAATTCACTAGCATGTTGAACAAGGATTTTCCATTTTGAATTATCTTGACTTATAGAAGTTGGTACACCCGATCCAATTCCATTAATCTGAATCGGTTCCGCATGTTCATGACGAACTAATGCTGTGGCAATCCAATTTAAATACGTAGCCTGATCGGTTCTGATATGTGGTGGTAAAACCCATTCCAAATGAGTAGCCACCTCATTCCATTTAGCTAACCGCTTCTCGAAATCTTTTACGGTACCTACTATAGTCAATTTTTCTTTTGCACGCGTTAAGGCCACGTATAATATTCTCATTTCCTCCGCTAACATCTCGCGCTTTAAAGCAACTTTAATCGCTTCAAACGGAAAGGTTGTAAACATTAATCGTTTATCAACGTCTAAATATTTAGCTCCAAACCCATAATCCTTATGAAGTAAATACTGAGATTTAAAATCCATCTCATTAAAGTTTTTATCAGCAGCACCTAAGATGACAACTGGAAACTCAAGCCCTTTACTCTTATGAATAGTCATCATGCGTATAACGTCTTCTTGTTCACCTAAAGCACGTGCAGAAGCTAGGTCCTCACCACGTTCTTCCATACGCTCAATAAAACGAAGGAAACGATAAAGCCCGCGATAAGAGGTGGTCTCGTAGGAACGCGCCCGGTCATATAAAGCTCTGAGATTAGCTTGACGTTGTTTTCCACCAGGTGTCCCACCAACAAACTCAAAGTAACCTGTATCTCGGTAAATTTGCCAAATAAGTTTCGATAAAGCTCCATAGCGTGCTTCCTCACGCCATGACTCAAACATATTTAAAAACGCTTTTAACTTTCGGATGACCAACTCATGGTCGCCCTGTTGAATATACGCTTTCATCGCAACATAAAACGGCTGATTTTTTCCATATAGTCGGATATTGGCAAGGTCATCTTCATTCAAACCGACAATGGGTGACTTTAATACACTGGCAAGCGGAATATCTTGTTGCGGATTATCGATTGTTTTTAATACGTTTAACATAATTTGTACTTCCATGGCTTCAAGATATCCTGAGGAGATATCGGCATAAACGGGTATTCCAAGCTGTTTTAATTCTTCCACGATTACGCTCGCCCACGTCATGGAACGCATCAAAATAACAATATCACGATACTGCAAGTTTCGAACTTGTTCTGTTTCCTTATCAATGATTTGCATTGGCTCTTGACCGTTTGTCCCAACCCAACTTTGAATCTTTTTTGCATATGCCCTAGCTTCAAGTTGTGCTTTCTCAATATATTTCCATTCGTCAGAAACAGATTCATCTTCAAGCTCATCTTGCGTTATGATGTGTAATTCTGTATCAACATCCGTAGTCGTCAATTGTTCGTAAACTTGATTACTATATATTAATTCTGCATCTTTGTCATATTCCATCTCACCAACACGTTCATCCAGTAATTGACGAAAAATAAAATTAGTTGAATCCAGCACTTCTCGACGACTACGGAAGTTCCGAGCTAAGTCAATTCTTAAAGCAGGATGATCTTCTAATTTAAAATGCTTATACTTATTCATAAATAACGTTGGTTCAGCATGTCGGAAACGATAGATACTTTGTTTCACATCTCCAACCATAAATAAGTTACCAGCTTGTTCACCCTGAGTAACGAGTTGTAAGATTGTCTCTTGAACTAAGTTTGTATCTTGATACTCATCAATTAACACTTCTTTAAATTGACTTTGAAAATGCTTGGCCACCGTAGAACCTACTAAATGATCAGGTGTCGCTTCTTCATCTAGCAAAATTTCAAGGCAATAATGCTCTAAGTCAGAGAAGTCAACCATTGCTTGATCTTTCTTAGCCTGTTGAAAGCGCTCATGGAACTGTTTAACTAAAACGATTAGTTGATCCATTAACGGTTTTAACTGATGTAAATCATTCATCAATGATTCAGGTTGACGGTTAAACCAGCGTTCTACTAGCTTTTTCATTCGGTCCTTATAACGGTTTCGTATATCTTTAACCGCTTCTTTTAAGTCTTCATCACATTCTACTTTCTTACGCGATAAAGCACCGAACTTTTCATTTTCTTTAACGATATGGCGTAACTGATCCCAAGGCGCACCGACAGACTCTATCACACGTTCAATTTGCAGTTTATCTTCTTGTAGTGTCGGGACATAATGCTCCGGGCCACCTACATCCTGAGCCATATCCAATGCTTGATTAACGTCAAACAGCATCGCTTCGAGGTTTTCCTTTAGATCGTCACGTACAATTGGCATCCATGGCAAATCATCCAATAATGCACCTTCGGGTAATTGATAGGTTTGTTTCACTTGGTCTAACCATTCATATGGCCAAGGATTTTGCATGGCAAACTCATACATTTTTAATACAAGCGTTTCAACCTTCGCATCGTCACGATCATTTGAAAAACTATCGACAAAACGGAAAAACGCTTCTTGTTCCTCTCCTTCCTTGCCATACCATTCTTCAAATATGTCTTGAATGACATCATTTCGAAGAAGCTCGGCCTCTGTATCATCTAAAATCCGAAAACTAGGATCTAAGTCTAATTGATAACTATATTTACGAACGACTTCCATACAAAACGAGTGGAGAGTAGAAATACTAGCTCGTTGTAATAATGACAACTGTTTCTTTAAATGAATGGAATCAGGATTTGATTGTAACGCTTTCTCAATCGCAGCTCCAACACGCGTGCGCATTTCTTGAGCCGCTGCATTGGTAAACGTTACGACGAGCATTTCATCAATATTATAGGGTTCCTTTTCGCGTAGCATTTTCTGAATGATTCGTTCAACTAATACGGCAGTCTTACCAGAACCGGCTGCAGCGGCAACTAAGACATCTTTTCCATCTTCATAAATAGCTAGCTCTTGCTCCTTCGTCCACTTCATTTACAACTCCCCCTCTCGTTTTAAGATTTTCTCTAACATAACGGAATCAGGCTCCTCTTTTAATCGACGGTACTCGTGCTCCTCTAAAGTTGGGTCAAATTGACAAACGGACTGAAATGGACAATAAGTACAAGCCACCAAATCTTTCTTTTGGAATGGGTTCAATTTTACTTGACCATTAACAATGTCTTGCCCTGCATTCGTCATAACATTTCGAACGTACTCATTCATACGGTTGAAAACTTCTTGGTCAACCGTTTTGGAACCGCTTCGGAATGAACCATCTTTTTTAACACCGAAAGGAGCTATTTTACTCATACCGGAATCAATCGATTGGTCCATGGCAGTTGCAACCTCTTCATCTTCTAACAATAAACCTTTCATCTTAAACGCTTTAATCATTTCTTCTTCAATCGTGTCTTCATCCAATGATTTTGGATCTGATATCGTCGGATTGTGTACGTGAAAATATAGAACACCAGCTGGCTCAGCTTGTTTACCTACCCAGCTTGATGAATGTGTTAAGACCACATCTAAATACGTTAACATTTGTAAAGCTAACCCATAATACACATCTACTAAACTCAAATCTTTTTGACTCGATTTGTAATCTATAATTCTTAAATATAATTGATCATCAATTTCTGCCTGATCCACTCGGTCTATACGGCCACTTAACTCAAGTTGATAACCTTTGGGTAGGCTTAACTGTAGAGGCGGCAATTTATGTCGGCGTCCAAATCCGATTTCAATTCCTGCAGGTGAGAACTTTGAATGCTTCGCTTGATAAGCTAAAACGTTCGTCGCACGGATGATCACCTGTTCAAGTTTTCTTAAAATATATTGATAACGATTAGAACTAAATAATATTTGATGGTTTAAAACAGGTGCTAATTTTTCTACAGCTCGGCGCGCATAAGCTCTAATCTCGTCATCTGTCAGTTCAAAAAAGGCTTTTCCTTCTTCATACACCCACTCGGTAATAGCACGTAATGACTCGTGGAATAATTGTCCTATATCCGGTGCTGCTAATTGGAAGGTACTTCTTTCATTTAATCCTAATGTGTACTGAGCGAAATAGCGATAGGAACATTGATGATACGTTTCTAATCTTGAAACACTTGATCGGATGGTTTGATCATATAATTGATCAACCGTATTCGATTCAAGATTCTTAGGCTCAGGACGATAAAATAAACTTTGTAACACTCGGTGGGTAATCCCATTTTTTATTTCATGTTCGATATACCAATGGAGCGTATCCCAATATACATCCGCTACGGGATATCCACGTAAAAATTTGGATAGCTCAGCTGTTAAAATAGCACGAGATTTTTCTTGGTTTGTAATAAAGCGCATTGGGTCTTGTTCGTCTTCATCATCCATAATAAATTTACGCTCGGCATGAGGAAACATTGTCTGAAGACGTTTGACAATTGGAGCTGGAACCTTAGAACGCCCCTCTTCATCACTTAATGGATAACTAACCCAAAGCTTTTCAGATGCCAATGTAAACGCGATATACATATAAAAACGATCATCTAACAGAACACGATCAGCACGGTCTGCTAACGTGATTCCATGTTCTTCTAAAATAAGTCGCTCATCGTCCGTGACCATTCCTTCACCAGGTGGCTTAAGAGGATACACCCCTTCAATCGCACCTAACACAAAACCCGCTTTAATATCCGACAAACGCGAACGCTCAATACTACCGATAATGACATGATCAATGGTTGGAGGCACTTGGGCAAATGTCAACGTATCAAATCCAGCTTCTACAATGGATAAGAACGTTTGGTTAGATATTGGATCTTCACCAATCATCTCTACCATCTCATCAAAAAGTTCCATGACCGCTTGCCATACCTGTTCTTGTTCACGACCTTTTTCAACACGCCCTGCTTCATCGTATTGATCTCGAAGTTTCTCTAATGAACGTGGGGCATCTAAATGGTCTAACCATTGATAAACCACCTGACATTTTTCTGCAATAGTTTTAACTTCTCTAATCTGGTGGTCAAACCATTTTAATGCTGATACAACTTGGTCACGATATGCATTAATTCGGTCTTCCATCTCTTTTTCTTCATCTGTTTGACGTCGAAAGTCTAAACCCGTAAATTTCTGATATGGCCATTTTTCATTAGATAACCATTGCTCACGCCGGCGAATACCATACTCTAATACATAATTCTCTAATGTATCAATCGCCTCTTCGTTAAGAGGGAACTCTTCATGATTAGGCAATACAAACCCTGTCTTTAACAGACGAAATATAGCATCATAACGCCAATTGCTATCTACGACTTCTAAGCCCGTTCGAATCAATTCTACAAAAGGATGATTTAACATCGTTTTCTTTTCATCAATAAAAACCGGAATTTGATAATCTTCAAATATCGTCTCAATGAGGTCATGATAAACCTCAGGTTGACGGATTAATAATGCCATATCACGATAGCGATAACCTTCATCACGCACTAAGCGCGTGATTTCTTGAGCAACCCCTTCCACTTCCGCACGTGGGTGAACCGTTTCAACTAATTTTAATGGTGCTTTACCATCAAATTTGGGGACGGGTTGCGTTTCAAAATATCGCTCTAGATGTTCTAGACCTCTATTACCTTTAAAACGAAGCTGAGGTGATAAATAATAAGGTTCTTCTATTTCAATTTCGGTTTCTTCAGCCATTCCTAGGATCATGTCATAAGTCGTTTTAGTTTGGTAAAATAAATCCAATTCACTTCCATCTGATACACCAGGATTAATCATAAGTGTTATTTTGACATCTTTGGCATACTTCATTAAGGCTTCCAACACATAATATTCTTGTGGTGTAAAACGGTGGAATCCATCTATATATATAGTGGATTCACTTAAAATGCCGGTTTCACGGATTTTTTCAACCATCAATTCTAATTGATCTTCATGATCGATGTAATGTCCTCTAAGTTGTTGATCTAATTCATAATAAATAAGCGCTAAATCGTTTAATTTATTTTTAAGCGCCACTTCATTAGGCTGGGTATGTTGAAACTTCGACATTTCCATCATAATGCTATGTAAGGCTTCAGGTGTTATTCGATAACGTTTAAGCTCAGTTATCATTTTTTCTAAATGGTCAATAAACCCCTGTTTATCAACAGCTTCTTGGAACGCGAGTAACTCTTCCTTATGTTCATCAGCCAGTTTCCTTAACATCATCTGAATTCCAGTTGATGTGATAAATGGCTTGGTTGCCCCGCCAACTTCATTAAAAATGTACCAAGCTAAACGAGAAAAACTAAACACTTGAGCACGAATCGACCCGTTAATACCTGATTGTCTAATCAAATCATATTCTTGCTGGAAGGCCATTTGGTCAGGGACTAAATAAAAAATAGGATCACCTTGTGGATCCTGCTTCATTTCCTCGGTGATCTCATTCAATACGTAATGCCCGAATTCTGAACCCGAACGTCCTAATATAAATTGTAAGGCCATCTCGATCCTCCTTACTCCCTATTCTCTATTTCTTCACGATACGTTCGATCGGCTGAAGTTTGAATTTTCTTTTCTATAAACTTTCCTATTAACCAGAATAGCCCTATCGCTACCCCAACAATAATGGTTTTCATAGGGTTTTGAGCAAATGAAGCAATACTGTCACCAACGAATGAGACAGAAAAGATCATAACAGCTTTTCCTAAAAGAACTGCCAACGCGAACTGTTGAATCGACATACGTGTAAAAGCTGCCACGACGTTAACTAGCGCAGATGGCGAAAACGGAAAGCTTAATAATAAGAATAATGGTCCAAAACCATGACGTTCAAAAAATGATGTGATTTTTTGAACCTGCTTTTGCTCCTTTATGCGTCTTACCCAACGAAATTTTTCCATTTTACGAATTAAAATAAAAACTAAAATAGCCCCGGCTGAGGCACTAACCCACGAAAATAAAAAACCAAAGATTAAACCATAGACAATTGAATTAGCTAAAATAAATACAATTATAGGTAGAAACGGAAAAAACGCTTCTATAAATGGTAACAAAAGCCCAGGAATCGGGCCAAAACTACCGTAAAACTCTAATAGTTGAACAATAAAACTCCCTACGACTGAATCAGATATCATATCTTTTATTTCGTCTAAATTCGAGTAATCCTGGTTCATTAGGCTTAGCTCCTATCTCTATCTCGTCTACCCTCTATTTTATCTCAAATTCACATATTTTGCATACTACAGTAAAGTTGAATATTATGTAACAATCGCATATAATAAGAACATACGTTCGATAACATGTGGAGGGATGAACACCATGCGATACTTAACAGAAGAAGAGTTTAAAATAACTTCACGTTTTTTATTCTTATCCATGGCCATCGTAGTATTACAGAAAGATTTACAACACATAGAGAATGGAGCCTTTAAAATTAAAGAGCCCTATATAAAATTATTACGTCATATGGATTCTTTGGCGAAAAATGAGCGAAAAAATTTGAGGAGCCAGATGAGAAAAGGAAAACTCGATGTCGTATTCATTCAAAAAAATGATACATTTTCCACTTACTTATTTATAGCCCGAGGATACGAAGAAGAACGACGGTATTTTAACCCCGCCGTCCGAAAAAAAGTTGAAAACATCTATCAAGAACTTATGATTGAAGCTCTAAAAGATCATGCTCGATTTCTTTCTGAAGCTTATTAACTCTCTTTTCAAGCAAGTTTCGATACTGTGCTGTTTTTTGAATTTGGTTATTTAAGGATGAGTATGAAATATTTAATAGAAGGGTTTCGCCATTATTAAAATGAACACGCGTTAGTTTCGGTTTAACTTTTTCAATGTATAAAATATGGTTATAACAAATCCATACACATTCGTTTGACCTTGGTGAAGAGGTTGGCAAAAAGAAAACCTTACTATATGTATCTATAGCAATTGGTGCTTTGCGGTTAAGACCTGCTACATATTGGGTCCCATTAATTCGCCCTCTTAAATCCGAACCAAATTCTTTACAGGCTTGGTCCATCAATTGTCTAGGGTTTAAATGAGTATGATATTCTCTACCTTTTTCTAATACATGCGAACCTACGTTATCTTCATTAATTTCGTAAGGTAGAATGGCTAACGTTTTTCCAGTCACTTTTGGCGTATCGTTAAACTTCATTTGAATTCCCCCTCTCGATCTTTCTGTGAAAAAATATATAAAAATTACCTCAAAAAGTTAAATAACCTAATTCGAGATTTTTTCAAAGAAAATAAAAAAATAAAGCCTAAAATGAATGTTTTTAGACAAAAAACCACAAAAAAAGTTTATTAAAGTACTTTTTCATTTTTTAATAAAAACTAAAATTTAAGATAAAAAACTGTCCCAATTCGTCACTTTGAATGACTATTGGGGGCAGTCCTTTAATCTATTTCGCCAACAATGCTCTATCATTGGCCATGCGTTTACCGCGAACTTTTTCAAATTCATTTAATAAATCTGGGACCGTGAGATCTTTTTTCGCCTGTTCATTTGCCTCAAAAATGATGTTTCCTTCATCCATCATCCAAAGGCGGTTCCCTAAATCAATCGCCTGTTCCATCTGGTGAGTGACCATGACGGTTGTGAGCTGGTGCTTCTCTACAAGATCTTTTGTTAGATTAATAATGAGTGATTCCTTAGAGGGGTCAAGAGCTGCTGTGTGCTCATCTAACAATAATATTTTAGGTTCAGTGAATGTTGCCATAAGTAGAGATAACGCCTGTCGTTCACCACCAGACAACAGTCCAACCTTCGAATTCAAGCGATTTTCTAATCCAATTTCTAGTGTTGATAAATGTTCACGAAATCGTTCGCGCGTTTTTTTTGTAACACCTTTAAATAGACTGCGACGTTGAGTACGCCCTAATGAAATCATCATGTTTTCCTCAATAGTCATCCCTGGAGCCGTTCCCATGAGCGGATTTTGGAACACGCGACCAATAAGTTTAGCGCGCTTTTCTTCCGGCCATGCGGTGACATCTTGCCCGTCAATCCAGACATCTCCTTCATCTGGCAAGAGAGTTCCAGCTAAAATGTTTAGCAAGGTTGATTTTCCTGCCCCATTACTCCCGATAATCGTGACAAAGTCACCTGGGTTCAAGCTTTGTGAAACGTTATCTAATGCTCGACGTTCATCTGGAGTATTGGGATAGAAGGTTTTATGAATATTATTTAGCTGAAGCATGTTGAACCTCTCCTTCTTGTTCGCGGTTTAATGCTGCTCGTTGCTTAGATTTTTTGAATTCACGTTTCGCTCTCGATTTCTCTAGACTGTTCGGAATGACCAGAGCTGATATGACAATAATGGCTGTGATCAGTTTCATATCACTCGCTTCAAGAAAATCAACTCGTAAGGCCAGCGAATAAATCGCACGATACACAATCGAGCCTAATATAACAGCCAATGTCATACGGATGATTTTATCTTTACCAAATAAAACCTCACCAATAATGACAGAAGCTAGACCAATGATGATCATTCCAACCCCTAAGTTCACATCAGCAAAGCCGTTAAACTGTACAACTAAAGCACCGCTTAATGCGACTAATGCATTAGAAAGTCCCATACCAATCATAATGTAAAGGTTCGTGTTTGTTGAAAAGCTTTTCACCATGCTTTGGTTATCACCTGTTGCACGTAATGTAATGCCTGCTTCAGTTCTTAAGAAAAAGTCTAGTAATTTTTTCACAACTAACACGATCACAATCATAGAAACAATGATGTAAAACGTTCTGGGGGCAAAACTAGCCATTCCTAACCATTCAAATGGTGCCATAAATAGTTGGTCAATGTTTAAGTTCATCCACCACGAAGACAACATCGTGAACAATGTTGTCTCGTTGAGCATTGGTATGTTTGGCTGTCCCATTATGCGCAAGTTGACAGAATACAGTGCAATCATCATTAAAATCCCTGCTAGTAATGGATTAATATTTCCTTTTGTATGAAGGAGTCCAGTGATCAATCCGGCTATTAATCCCGCTACAGCCCCTGCAAGAGTAGCGACAATCGGGTACGTTCCTCCCACAATCATCACAGAGGCAACAGCACCACCCGTCACAAAACTACCATCTACCGTTAGGTCCGGAAAATCTAGTATTCTAAATGAAATGTAAACGCCAAGCGCCATAATAGCGTAAATTAATCCTGATTCAACTGCGCCGTATAATGCACTAACCATATTAACTCTCCTCTACTCGTCGTCTTTCTCGGTTGTTACAAGTTCTGCTTCCTCTTTAATCTCATCTGATAATTCAACACCCATACGTTCTGCTGCTTCTTCATTAATCATTAACTTTAAGTTTTGTGGGTATTGAGCTGGAATCTCACTTGGAGATTTACCATCTTTTAATATTTCAACAGCTTTTTCACCTGCTTCAAAGCCAATATCGAAGTAATCAAATCCGTATGCTGCAAATCCTCCGCGTTTAACTGAATCATGCTCACTTACAACAACTGGTACGTTGTGATCTTGCCCAACCATTAACATGGTCTCTAATGCACTAACAACTGTATTGTCTGTAATAACTAAGAAAACATCAGCTTTTCCGACTAACGATTCAGCTGCTTGCTTAACCTCTGATGAAGATGAAACTGTTGATTCAGTTGTATCTAATCCATTTTCTTCTGCTAACTCTTTAACAGATTCAATTTGTGCAACTGAATTTTGCTCAGAAGCATTATAAATAAGTCCGACTGTTTCATGATCTAAATCGCTTATTAACTCAACTGTTTTTGGTAATGTTTCTGGATGCATATCAGCTGTTCCAGTAACGTTACCTCCTGGTTCTTCCATCGATTCAACCAACTCTGCACCAACAGGATCCGTGACGGATGTAAAGACGACCGGAATGTCAGATGTTTCATTTAAAGCACTCTGGGCACTCGGAGTCGAATTAGCAAAAATTAAATCTACCTCATCTGAAACAAACTTCTGTGCGATCATTTGGTTATTATTATTGTCACCTTGTGCTATTTCCTCAACGAACTCTACATCTAATCCTGCATCTAATAAAGCTTCCTTAAATCCTTCTGTCGCTCTATTTAAAGATGGATGTTCAACAATTTGAGAGATCCCGACTGTGAAAGTCTGTTCTTCATTACCATTTTCTGATGATCCGCCATTGCTCTCCGCATCGGACGATGTACCGCATGCTGCTAATACCAATACCATAGAAACCATAGTTAATAACGTCATTAATCTCTTCATGACTACTCCCCCTCTTTTTATCACTTTTATGCTTGTGTGCTTTTATGTGTTAAAGTAATTTTGAAATGTTGATAACTAGTATATGGATCTTCTAATGAAAAATCAACCCCTTTTTAACAAAAAAAATACCCTGGTCATTTCAACCAAGGTATTTTGAAAGCGATTACTTTATTATTGTGTTGCGAGTTGTTCTTTTAAACTTCTTCTTAAAATTTTTCCGGTTGTATTTTTGGGTAACTCGTCAAGGAAGCGAATTTCACTCGGTACTTTATATTTAGCAAGCTTCTCTTTCGATAGTTCTAAAAGTTCTTCTTCAGTCACAGATTCATCAGTCGAAACAACGAAGGCAACCACTGCTTCACCTAAATTAGGATCAGGCACACCAATTACTGCGACCTCACTAATTTGACCATGACTATATAAAACTTCTTCGACTTCGCGCGGATAAACGTTATATCCTCCAACAAGGATTAAATCCTTTTTACGATCTACAATGTAGAAGTAACCTTCTTCATCGATTCGTGCCATATCGCCTGTGTATAACCAACCATCTTTTATGGATGCTTCCGTTTCTTCAGGCATTTTATAATAACCCTTCATTACATTCGGACCACGTACAATCAATTCTCCTACCTCACCAGGAGGTAACTCGTTTCCATTTTCATCGACGACTTTATTTTCAACGTTCACAATATTAGTTCCAATTGATCCAGCTTTACGTGGACGATCTAATGGATTAAACGCAGTTACAGGTGATGCTTCAGATAATCCATAACCTTCAGATACCCGTACATCAAAGCGCTCTTCAAATTTTTCTAATAAAGCCACTGGCATTGATGCACCACCTGAGATACATAATCTTATAGAAGAAAAATCTTTTTCATCTTCATTAGGGTATTGTAATAAATAGTTGTACATGGTCGGTACCCCAGAGAAAACTGTGGCGTTAAAATCTTTTGTAATTTGAAAAACAGCTTCTGGTGAAAATTTAGGAACCACCAACACGGTTGCTCCACTGACCAACGGAGCATTTAAAGCGACTGTTAAACAAAATACATGGAACATTGGTAGTGCTGCAATTACACGATCATTTGCTCCAATTTCTAAGTATTCTGCTACGTCCTTCGCATTAGAATACAAGTTTTTATGAGTGAGCATGGCACCTTTTGGCTTACCTGTTGTCCCAGAAGTATAAAGAATAACAGCGGTTTCATCATCGTGAAGCATAGGTCTTTCAAGCTCGAGACTGCCACCATGTACAAGTTTTGTAAATGAAAACGAACGTTCACTTAAAGAAGACTGATTCACATCATAATCAGGTGTTGTCTCACCCACTATATAATGTTCTATATTCGGAAACATCTTGTCCATCTTCTCAAACTTTTCCATCAATACATCAAGTGTAATAACACCTTTAACATCACCATTGTTCAAGATATAAGCGATTTCATCAGCTGTATAAATTGGGTTTACTGGAATAACGGTTAAACCCAGACGTAATGCCCCATACATACCGATGATAAAATGCGGGGTGTTTCCAACCACTAAAGCAATGTGATCACCTTTCTGATAACCTAACTCTTGCAAGCTAGATGCAAACTTTGTGACTGAACCTTCAAGTGTTTGGTAGTTCGTTTCTTCCCCATTGAACACATATGCCGTTTTAGCCAGATTTTCCCTTGCAGTTAACGACAACTGGTCACTCAGATTCATATGTATAATCCCCCTCATGGAAAGTATGAATGAATAATCATTCATTATATTCTGAATTTATTATAATTTATATTAGGGAATCCTTCAAGTGTAAGGGCTTTCTTTATTCAAAATTGTAAGAGTATTTTAATATTTACTATTCACATAAAATGCTTCTAATTTAAAAACCACAGCTATCAATCCCATAGCTGTGGTTCAACTTTTAATAAACTAATGATAAGAAATCTTCTTCTTCGATTTTTCCTAAATAATGCTGAATGTTCACATCTTGAGTAGCTTCTTTGATAGAAGCTCGTTCATATTTGACACCTTTCAGCACTTGTTCAAGTTCAGATACTTCACCAATTCCAAAGAAATCTCCAAAGATCGTGACATCTTCAATAATGCCTTTTTTGACTTCCAAACGAACATCGTAAGAACCGACACCTTCAATTCGTTTTGAATGTTGGATGTTGAATTTTGGTGAGTGTCCATAATTCCACTCCCATTTCTGATATCGATTCTCTGAAATCTCGTTAATTTTCCTCCAGTCTTCTTCTTTTAATTCATAACGTGGTACATCTTTTACATCTTCAACATCAAAAATGTATTTCAACAAAATCTCCTTGAACTCATTCATCGTCATTTTCTCATTTAAGTACTCAGAAATGTTGGCTACACGACTACGAATCGATTTGATTCCTTTAGAACGAATTTTTTCAGATTTAACCTTAAGTGAAGACACGACATTTTCAACCTCAGAATCATACATTAAGGTTCCGTGACTAAACATACGACCTTTTTTCGTAAATTGAGCATTACCTGAGATTTTACGTCCATCTACTGTTAAATCATTACGACCAGAAAGTTCTGCATTAACTCCAAGTTTTTGTAACGCATCAACTACTGGTTGAGTAAACTTCGCAAAGTTACTAAAGCTATCTCCTTCATCTTTGGCAAGGAAACTAAAGTTAAGATTACCTAAATCGTGATAAACGGCTCCCCCACCAGATAACCGGCGTACAACTTTAATATTGTTGGCATCGACAAAATCCGTGTTGATTTCCTCAATCGTATTTTGGTTTCGTCCAATAATAATCGATGGACCGTTTACATAAAACAATAGATATTGTTGGTCATCACTAATATTTAGGTGATTTAAAACATATTCTTCTATTGCCAAATTGATATAAGGATCTGTAATGTTTTCATTATCTATAAAATAAAGCATAGTATGTATCCTCCTAATAGTTTCTTCCTATATCATTTTATAGAACTTCGGACTTAACTTCAATCTTTACGAGCCCAAGTTAAGCCTTCGTGGGCGAGTTCAATTTTACCAGTAAAGTGCTCAGCTGCTTCAGAGAGTAGTTGCTGATGATCTCCGAAGTGTGGCAAATGTGTGAGCCACAACTCTTTAACCCCTGCCTTAGTTGCTAATCGCCCTACTTCTTCACTCGTCATATGGCCTGCACTCTTGCCATTCATTCCTTTGTAAAAACTTGTTTCGGCAATTAGTAAATCCGCTCCTTTAGAAAATGTGTCCAGTTCTTCAAAGTATGACGTATCAGCTGTATATACGACTGTTAAACCGTCAAGCTCAATACGCATAGCGTAGCAATGCTTTGGATGTTTTGTAGCTAAAAATGTAAAGTTAAATGGACCAATAGTTTGAGAACCGTTTGCTTGGTAGGCTCGTCCAACAGTTGCTTGGTGTGTTAATTGTTGAAAAGCTTGTGGGTCTTTTTGATGCGAGTAAATTGGTAGTTTATTGGATCGTTGCTTGAGCTGTTCCTCCACTAAGCATGCATATTGCAATGAACCAACATCAGCAATGTGGTCATTGTGAAAATGTGACAAAACCACTGCATCTAGATCCTTTAAATTGATGTAGTTTTGAAGTCTGGATAATGCACCACTTCCTAAATCAATGACCAATTGATAATCTCCACGTTTCAACAAATAACAAGAAGTTGCTTCATTTTTTTCGGGATAAGCTCCCCAAAAACCAATTACTTTAACCTCCATATAGGTCTTACCTCCTATTTTTTGTACTAAAACAGAAAAAGGTATTAACAAAACTGTATTAATACAGTATAGTATAATTAAAAGGACACGAGGAGGAATCTCATGTTACTATCACCCGTTCAGTTTTTTAAAAACCTTCCTAAGAAGAAATGTGCCGCTTGTAAAAAGGAGATGGAAGAACAAGCAGATTGCTACACGAATAAGTGTGAAAAGTGTTCTACCGTCATTTAATCATTGCCATAATGGCCTGTAGCTAAACAGGTCCCTAAAACAGAAAAAGCACTTAGATGGAGTCATCTAGGTGCTTTTCTTTTATTCATTCATATTTTTTGTTTGATTTGTTGTATAACAGCTTTCGCTTGCTTCATACAATCAGGTAACCCTACTCCGCGGTAAGATGCGCCAGCAAGAAAGATATTTGGAAGGTGTTCAGATAACTTGCCTTCTAATTCTATTAGTCGATCCATATGACCAACTGTATATTGCGGCATCGCATCATACCATCTTGATACAACTTTGAATAGTGGTGGTTTATTGATCTCCATGATGGTCTGAAGATCCTTTAATACAATGCTTTCAATCTGTTCATCCGTTTTGTCTAATACTTCTTCGTCACCAGGTTTACCAACATAAGCACGTACTAAAATATGTCCATCTGGTGTTGTATGAGGCCACTTTTTATGTGTCCATGTACATGCTGTAATCCGATAACGTTCTTTTCGAGATACGACAAAGCCAGTTCCGTGAGGTAAATTATCAATAGCATCTTTTTCAAATGCTAATGCCACATTGGCAACTGATGTACTTTTAGCTTCTGTGAAATGATGCATAAAATCATACTGACTAAAGATTTTTTCCGTTATTCTATGTGGAGTTGTCATGATAACAAAATCAGCTTCAATTGGTTCTTCTTGATGGTCCACTCGTAAAAGATAAGAATCATTTTTTTTCTCTACATGCGTAACTTTACTATTTAATAGGATGTTTTGCTCCCCTATTTCTTTTTCAAGCTGATTGACAATCGGTTGCAACCCTGACTTTAAGGTTAAAAACTGCCCTTGTTTTTGTTGTTTAGTTTCATTCTGACTGGCTTTTCTTAACCCTTTAATTAAGCTTCTATGATTTTGTTCTACATCTTTAAAATGTGGGAATGTTGCTTGTAAACTTAAATAATCGATATCCCCTGCATATATACCAGAGATTAAAGGATGAATTAACCGATCGACCACTTCATTTCCTAATCGACGCCTGAAGAAAAGACCGACAGATTGGTCTCCATGCTCATTAGAACGTCCTTTTACAAGGTCATTAAATGCAGCGATTTTACCACGTGGTGTAAATAATGAAGACTGCAAAAACGGCTTCCATTCAAGTGGGATCCCCATCTTGGACCCTTTTGGAATTGGGTGAAGACGGTCATGGGACAGTATAAATGCCTGTCCAGTAGCATTGCGAACCAATTCATCGTCTAAACCCAAATCTTCTACTAGCTGTTTAGCATCTGTTTTACGTTCTAAAAATGAATCAGGACCACGTTCAATGGTGAAACCGTCTTTTCTCATCGTATCAATCTTTCCACCTAAACGGTTAGTCGCTTCAATTAATGTAAGGTCGATGTTATGAGATTGTTCCTTTTTTAAATAATAAGCAGCGGTAAGCCCAGTAATGCCTCCGCCGACAACAACAACTCGCTTACGCATGAACAACGCCTAGCCTTTCATTGTGTCTAAAACGACTTTAGATAAAGTTTCAATAAACTTCGGATGTGTATTAGGCATTTCTGGACGGTAGTATGAAGCTTGTATATCATCACAGACATCTTTACATTCAACATCGTTATCAAATAAAACTTCTAAATGGTCAGAAACAAATCCAACCGGTGCATATACAAATGCTTGATAGCCTTTCTGTTCAAATAAGTCTCGCGTTAAATCTTGAACATCAGGGCCTAACCATGGTTCAGGCGTATTTCCTTCACTTTGCCAACCAATTTCATAATCTGTAATACCCGCTTCTTTGGCAATCAGATCTGCTGTCTCTTGTAATTGATCAGGGTAAGGGTCTCCATCTTGAATAATCTTCTCTGGAAGACTATGAGCTGAAACAATTAAGCAAGCATTTTCTCTTTCATCTTCAGGCATAGAACCATAAACTTTATTAATTTGCTCAACCCAGTAATTAATAAAACCTGGCTCATTATACCAATCAACGACTGATTTTAGCTGAATACCATGCTTAGATGCTTCATCCTGAGCACGTCCATTATAAGATTTAATACTAAATGTTGAGTAATGTGGTGCTAACACAATACTAACGGCCTCTTTGATGCCATCCTTAGCCATTTGTTCCACCGCATCTTCAATAAATGGATCAATATGTTTTAAACCAAGATAAAGTTTGAACTGTACGTCATCTTGTTCTTCATTAAGTTTAGCTTCTAACGCTTCACCTTGTTCTTGAGTAATTCTTGCAAGTGGTGAAATGCCACCAATGGCTTCGTAACGACTGCGTAAATCTTCTAATGCTTCATCAGAAGGCTTTCTTCCATGACGGATATGAGTATAATATCGTTCTAAATCTTCTTCCTTGTATGGCGTACCATAGGCCATTACGAGTAGTCCTACTTTTTTGGTTGCCATGTTTTTCATCTCCTTTATTTTGCTGAATATTCATGTACAAAGTGTGAAAGTCGTTTTAATGTATCTGGTTCCACTTCTGGAAAGACGCCATGACCGAGGTTAAACACATAACCCCCATCCTGGTTCTTAGCTTGATCTAGAATTTCTTTAGTTCTAGCTTCAATGATATCCCAATCTGCTAACAATACAGCAGGATCAAGGTTACCTTGAACGGTTTTAGTAATTCCCATTTGTCTAGCTTCAGTAATGGATGTTCTCCAGTCAAGCCCAACTGTTGATACAGGTAAATCATTAAATTCTAATAATAAATGATTAGCTCCTATACCAAACAAGATGGTTGGGACATTTTCCTCTTTAAGGGCGGTAAAAATCCTTTCCATAACTGGCTTAATAAATATACGGTAGTCTTGAGCACTAACAGCTCCTACCCAAGAATCAAAAATTTGTATGGCACGTGCTCCGGCTTTAATTTGTGCCTTTGTATACTCTATAACTAATTCCCCTAATTTGTCCATTAAGGCGAACCAAGTTTCAGAGTCCCCATACATCATAGCTTTAGTTTTATTGTATTGTTTTGATGGTCCACCTTCAATCATATAGCTTGCTAACGTAAATGGTGCACCACTAAAACCAATTAAAGGTACATTAAGCTTTTCTTCTGTTAAAATTCTAATCGTTTCTAAAACATACGGTAAATCATTTTCAGGATCTAACTCACCTAAACGGTCAATATCTTTTTTCGAACGAATAGGATTATCAATTACGGGACCTATCCCTTTTTTGATTTCAACATCTACACCAATTGGTGGAAGTGGAGACATAATGTCTTTATATAATATCGCTGCATCTGTATGATAGTTAACAACTGGCAGCTCAGTCACATAGGCACAAAGCTCTGGTTGATGCGTAATTTCAAACAAAGAATATTTTTCTTTCAGTTTGCGATACTCGGGTTGTGAACGTCCTGCTTGACGCATGAACCAAAGTGGCGTGTAGTCTGTTTTTTCACCATTATAAGCTCGTAAAATGGTATCATTAAATTCTTTCATCTAACATTTCACCTTTCATTCTCGACCATTTAATCCAATACCACTATATAAGAAAAAAGGTCTAGTGTATAGCAATCTATAGGAATTGTCATGAATTTGCCCCAGAATGTCTAAAGAAAATTCATGTCTTGGCTTCTTAAAACGCTCGACTTTTATTTGAAGGAGAACCACTTTGATCATTGTGCGGATTTACAGGGACAACAAAATAGGTCGGATTGTTAATATATTCAACAGAATGATCGATATATCGCCCTTTTCCTTTTACCCGTCCGACCAATTCTTGTTTTCCATTTGACTCTTTGTAAACATGATATTCGACACGATCGTCATCACTAGCTGTCCAAGTTAACTCAATATATAATCCATCAAATAGACCAACAGAGAACCTCGCATCAAAATCTTCAATCGATGGAAGTCTAATCGGTTCTTCTAAATCTTCAACGTCTTCAGGTTTATTAAATGTTGCTGGAAAACCATGAATAGCATCTAGCTGTGTCATAACACTGCTAGATAATTGGGTTGCAAGTGAACTGCCTTTAGTTAAATAATGCTCCTCATCACTTTGATCATAGCCAATCCAAGTAGCAATAGTGTAAGTAGGATTAAACCCAACAAACCAAGCATCTTTATAACCATCTTCTACATGAGGGTGTTGAGTAGACCCAGTTTTACCTGCAAAACCTTTAGGATATTGACTAGTACTTGCCGTACCATCCTCAACCACCGCTTCAAGCATTCTAGTTAAATACCATGATGTTTGTTTTGAAAATAATCGTTGAGATTCTTCACGTGAATTCTCTAACGTTTGTCCATCTCGATTTTTTATTTCTATAACAGAATAAGGTTTAATATAAAATCCTTCATCATAAAAAGTCCGATAAGCCGCTGCCATTTGTAAAGGAGTGAGTCCTTTTTTAAGTCCACCAAGAGCGACTGATAACCCTTGATCGTTTAGTTCATAGCCTACTTTTTCTAAATAACTTTTACCTTTATCAATCCCAATTTCATTTAATACTGATACTGCAGTTGTATTTTTTGACAGCCTTAAAGCATCATATAAGGTGATGTCTCCTACGTATGAATCATTATGATTTCGTGGCTCATAACCATCATATTGCTTCAACTCATCTTTTAAAATAGTATAAGGCGCAAAATAACTTTCCTCTAAAGCTGGGCCGTAAACGACTAATGGTTTGATAGTTGAACCAGGCTGTCGCTTAACTTTAACTCGGTTTAAATCCCCACGATTGTATTGTCTACCACCTACCGCAGCCCGTATCGCTCCGGATTGTTGGTCTAATATAACAACAGCTGCTTCCGTATTGTCTTTTGACCCTTGAAAGTACTTATCATTTTGAAGTTCTTGATAAATAATGGATTGAGCTTGCTTGTCTAGCCCTACCGTAATTTCGTACCCGCCAGTATAAATTTCTTGACGACTTAAGTTATAAATGTCTTCGATTTCATCAACTACTAAATCTATGTAGCTGTTTAACCATTGGTTTTCTTCATGCTCACCTAGATTTAACCCCAATGTTTTGCCAGTTGTTTGCTTCAACTTATCCGCATCGATCATGTCTAAATTATACATCCGCTCTAACACTAAGTTACGGCGCTCCAAAGTTAACTCTTCATTGTTTAATGGTGAGTAGCGATTTGGAGCTTTAGGCATGGCAGCTAACATTGCCGCTTCTGATAAGTTTAATTCTTCTACTGACTTTGAGAAAAAGTATTGAGAAGCTGCTTCAATTCCATAAATTCCATGACCAAAGTAAATCTCATTTAAATAATACTCTAATATTTCGTCTTTCGTTTTTACACGTTCTAAATAGATTGCACCCATCACTTCTTTCGTCTTACGCATCCAAGATTTATCATTAGTCAATTCAACATTTTTTACAAGCTGTTGGGTGATGGTACTAGCTCCTTCTGCTTTACTTAAAGTAAGGATGTCTCGTGACAATGCTCTTGTCACAGCCCAAAAGTCCACTCCTGCGTGGTCATAAAAACGGTGATCTTCAATCGCTAGAAAAGCTTGTCTGACATGATCCGGAATATCGTTAATTGGAACGTATGTCCGATTTTCATCATAAAGCTTAATAATTTCCTCTCCATCTTCCGTTAATAACACCGTAGACTCAGACAACACAAAATTTTTCTCATCCACAACAAATCGTCCACCGAGTAAAATGAACAAATAGCCCAATAAACTTATGACAATAAAACCTGCTATACTGTATACAAACCACTTAAAACGTGGATACTTTTCATTGAATGGCTTTAACCACTTCAAAACTAGCCACCTCATCTAAACATTCTTTTGTTATAGTTTGTCTCAAACTTTCTACATTATAGTACACTTGTTAAAAGTTCTAAACTAAAGAGATTATGAAGGATTGGTGAATATTCTATGAAAAAATTATGGATGACTCTCGGTACTAAAGACTTTTTACTTTCATTAAGGGATCAAAATGAAAAGCTAATTGTCATGGAAGAATTAGATGGCGATGCGAGAGCAATCATTGAAGATGAAGAACAACATGTTTTAAAAGAGCCTAGAGAGTACGACATTGTTGAAGCAATTGGCGATTTAAAGCCATATGGGTATATCGTTTTAAATAATATCCCTGTTACATCTGAAGGCGGACCGATACTCGAAAATAAATTCAAGCAACGCTCTGGTAGTATTGAATCAGCAGAAGGTTTTGTAGCCTTTAGAATCCTCCGCCCAACCAGAGACAATACTTATGTGATTCTAACTCAATGGAGACAAGTAGACGATTTTATGCAATGGAGAAATTCTCAGGACTTTAAAAAATCCCATGCTAAACAAGAAGAATCGCCTACTTATGTATCTGGACATTCATATGTTACTCAACTTGATGTCATTGAGCCTTAACAAACATAGAGTGGTAATTTTTCAACTAAATATTATAACATTTAAAAAGCAGATGTATCTCGATACATCTGCTTTAAGATTATTGAACAATTGCCCACTATCAAATAGAGTAGAAATTTATAAATAAATTATTTCACTCATTAAGTGTTTTGTGATCCATTCTTAACCCACTTGGCCACATCTACAGTACGCTTCGCCTGGTGTTTAACCGCACCTTCAACATCTTCAACCATGTTACCATCTTGGTCGACCGTTACACTAGTGCCGTATGGATTACCACCTGCACCGAATAGGACCTGATCTGTGTAACCAGGAGTTGCTATAATCGCGCCCCAGTGCATCATTGAAGTATATAGGGAAAGAATGGTAGCTTCTTGCCCGCCATGAGGATTTTGAGCAGAAGACATCGCACTTACAACTTTATTAACTGTCTTACCACTCGCCCAAAGTCCACCTTGAGTATCGAGGAATTGTTTCATTTGTGCCGCCATATTACCAAATCGTGTTGGTGTGCTGAAAATAATAGCATCTGCCCATTCAACATCATCTGATTGTACGACTGGTACATCTTTCGTAGCATCGACAGTCGCTTTCCATGCTTCATTACCTTCAATCACTGATTGGGGTGCTAACTCTTCAACTTTTAATAATTTCACTTCAGCTCCAGCTTCTTCAGCACCTTCTTTAGCCCACTTTGCTAATTGATAGTTCGTACCACCCATACTATAAAATACTACCGCTAATTTAACGTTCGCCACTTTTTCCATCTCCTTTGAATTAGATTTTGGTTTGCCAATTAACTTGTCTAAAAGTCCCATCGATTAATCTCCCTTCTTGCCTCCTATCAAAGTATTAAGAACCACCTCCATTAAAAAAGTGTAGCTTTAATGTACAACTGTTCTTCTTATACCCGGTTATTAAAAGAAATATTAATTCTTAAATGAACTTTCTATATATATCTAGTCCAAATAATATCTTGAATTTATCTTAAATTAAAGATATTTGTTTATATAAAACCTTAAAACTATTTTTTAAGGTTTAAAGAAAATGAACGATAACTAGATCACTGGATAGTATGGTTCATACCGTGGATTATCATAATATGGGGGTCTTGGTCCAATTTCAGGCATTTCCCACGTGTGAGAGTTGAAATCATATAACAATTCAACCATTTCTTCGGAATGATTAACTAACAAAAATTTTACTTCTGGATTATAATAATACAAATTGCTCGCCTCCATAAGATTATTCCTCTCCCTTTTTATCATATTCAATCTTTCTAGATCTTGAGCTAGTACAGCAATCTTGTGTTTATACATATTGACTTATTAAGTTTAGCCATGCACTTAATTCGCCTATGTAACATAATGTATTGAAAAATGGCTACTTCTAGGAGGATAATGATATGTCAGAGGATCAACACAAACATCAAAATAAAACAGATGAACAAAACTACCCGATGTATCCCAATTATGGAAAAATAACTCGATACGAAGAAATTCCAATCACCGTTCCAGAACAACGACAATTTCGCCAACCTGGTGTAGAAAAGTTGATGGTTCCAAGACCGATTATTGAAAATCCTAATTATAAGGGAAGTGGAAAACTAGTCGGAAAGGTCGCGTTAATTACAGGTGGTGACAGTGGAATAGGTGCTGCAGCTGCAATCGCATTTGCTAAAGAAGGGGCAGATGTTGCCATTGCTTATCTAGATGAGCACGAGGATGCAAATCGCACTAAGTCAAGAATTGAAGAAATAGGTCAGCACTGTTTATTATTACCAGGCGATTTAAGAGAGAAACAACAATGTAATGACATCGTAGAAAAAACCATCCAAACATATGGGCAACTAGACATACTTTGCAATCATGTCGGGATTCAATTTCAACAATTGAGTTTACTAGATATTACTGATGAACAGTTCGATGATACTTTTAAAGTAAACATTTACTCTCATTTCTACACGACACGTGCAGCACTTCCATACATGAAGGCTGGTAGTTCCATTATCAATACTTCATCGATCGTAACTTACGAAGGGAACGATCAATTGATTGATTATACTGCAACTAAAGGGGCTAATATTGGTTTCACGAGAGCCTTAGCAAATAATTTAGTTAAAGAGGGGATACGGGTAAACGCCATTGCACCTGGACGTATTTGGACACCACTCATCCCATCTAGCTTCTCTGCGGATGAAGTGACATTAGCCGGTAATCCAATGCAGCGGCAAGGTCAGCCGTTTGAAGTTGCCCCTACCTTTGTTTATCTCGCTTCCGATGATTCACGATTTGTAACTGGGCAAACGCTTCACGTTAATGGAGGGCAATGGACGTCATCATAATCCGAACAGATTTAATACCAATTCTATATTTTATGAAGGGAAAATAAAAAGGAAAATCAATAGATTCTCCCTTTACTTTGTTTCCTTCATTAACCCATTTCGATGGGCATACACAGCTGCTTGAGTTCGGTCTTGAACATCCAACTTACTTAAAATATTACTGACGTGTGTCTTAACTGTCTTAATTCCTATATATAATTTTTCACTAATTTCATTATTCGTAAGACCATTACCAATACAAATTAATACTTCTAGTTCTCTTTCTGTAAGTAATTCATGTGGCATTCGTTCAGGTGTACGAATGCGATTCATCATCGCTCCTGCAACTTTAGGTTCTATGACATTTTCTCCTTTTGCTGCTTTTTTAATTGCTGAAGCTATTTCATCTGCAGATGACGTTTTCAACATATAACTAAATGCTCCTGCTTCAAGAGCTGGGAACACTTTTTCATCATCATAATAACTTGTAAGGATGATAATTTTAGTATCTGGGTTCGTTTTCATAATTTGTTCTGTTGCATCAATTCCAGTACCGTTCTCCATGATTAAATCCATCAAAATAACGTCCGGGTTCAAATCTCGTGCTAAATCAGCTCCATCAAATCCACTTGAAGCTTCTCCAATGATTTCTATATCTTCTTCTGTCATAAGGTAAGTAATAATTCCTTTACGTACCACGTCGTGATCATCCACGACCAACACTTTAATTGGGTCCACATTCACCACTCCTACTTTGGTATCCTAATATCAATATATGTTCCCTGGCCTTCTTGAGATTTAATTCTTAGGGTGCCGCCTATTTCCTCACATCGTTCTTTCATTGTTTTTAACCCATAAGAGGTTTTTTGTTCTAACTGTTCATTAGCTTTAAATCCTACCCCATCATCGTCAATATGAATGAAGATTTCTTGATCTCGATTTTTTAGTTCCACCTTTACGTTTTGAGCATTCGCGTGTCTTAAAATATTTGATAAAGCTTCTTGAACCATTCTAAATATATGCTCTTCTTTAGATTGTGATAGTTCGATTTCATCAATATCTAAATCGAAATGTAATGTCGATTTCTTCTTTAACTCTTCTATTAATCTAACAATTCCTTCATGTAATGGTTCGCCAGATAAATAGATTGGACGCAAATGTAATAGTAATGCTCTCATCTCATTTTGTGCCTGCAATGCCATCTCTGAAATTTCCATTATTTGTTCTTTGGCTTTAGTTGGTTTTTGATCGATTAATTTGACCGTGGCTTGCGACATCATGGTAAGCGCAAATAATTGTTGGCTAACAGCATCATGTAAATCACGAGCAAGTCGCTGTCTTTCTTCCATTGTTGCAGCAATGTGAGCTTGTTGGGCATACTCAGATTTTTCATCAGCCAACCTTTGAAGCGTATTAACCTGATCCTTCATCTTATTAGCTAGATCATTTAATTCTTCAGTAAAATTATCTAATTCATCCTCAGATTCTTCTAAAAATAACTTAGCACTATATTTACCTTGTTGAAGCATTGATACAAAAATTGAAAAAGCATGAAGGCGATCTTTAATGTATTTAGTTTGTTTATAAATGACGTATAAGCCAACAGGTGTCATAATCACGATATTCATAATTAATAGAAAGAAAATGGCTTCTAAATATAGCCACTCAGGTTTAAACACTGAATAAGTAAAAAAAGATATTAATGAAATAACTAATAAAGAAAAATAAATAATATATAGTTCCGTTCGCATCATCTGGAAGCGAATCCCCTTGAGCTTTTTCAACATTAACATCGCTCCTAAACGTAATTAACCCTTATGTCTCCGATTTTATAATCCATATGAATATCAATTTTTTTAGTCGCCGTGTCATAATTATCAGATACATAAGTCACAGCACTACCTATACCTGTACGATTTTGGTTAAAGACCTTTGCATCACCAATTTTGACATTGGCATAGATTTTATAAGCAACATTTTCAGGAAGCTTCATATGGATATCCGCAATATAACCACGCAAACGAATTTTAGTTTCGTGATTAGGAATATAGGCTTTTGAAAAATCAAAATACAAATCACCTATACCAGTCCACAAATCCATATCCTTGACTTCCCAATTATCTTTTGAATAATTAATATCTGAAATAAAGTGTCGTTGTCTTTTATAGTGATAATAAAAATCGCCTTTTGTCTTTTCTTTTTGGTCTTCAGACTCTACCTTGTGATTATATTCCGAGCCATTGGAAGTTGATTGTGTTTTTATAAAGTCTTGGTCTTTATGAGCGTCTTCTCCATCTGTTGAATCCACATAAATTGAAACCGTTTTGCGGCCAGCTAAAATGTTTGTGCCAATATAAATTAAGATAAGTGGCCATAATTTCCAAACATCAATTAAACCAAACTCAATATAATTAAAATTTCCAGCCCATAGTAAAGCACCATAGACTATTAAGAAGGAGCCAAACTTCCAGCTGCCTGATTTGTATGGAATAAAATAATTTGAAAACGATACTAAACCAATTAATACAATAATTATAGGCCAAGAGTTCCAGACAACATTCGACATTTCCAGGGAAATAATACTTAGATTTTGTAGGATCAAGGCAATACCAAAACCTATAAGCATTAGAGCAATCGTCCATTTAGCCATTTTCGAGAAGAATTTATTAAACATTTAACTCACCTACAAATTTTATTCGTTAAAGTCGAAGAATATCCTTTAAATTCATTAGTAATATTAGACTAGAGGTATTATGAAGCGAATATTCATTCACTTTAATTTTTATTAATTCTATCATACTACCTTTAATTTTGATTTGTAACATTCTTAAGGTTGTTTATGACTCAGCCTTGAGACGGAGGAAATGAAGTTTGATTAATTATCATATTCATACATTTCTGATATACTCTATTTAATTAAGGGAATAGGAGGTCATATATTATGTGGGAGCAAATATACGAAAAAATTGATGCGCTCTATAATCGGATGGTAGAAGATCGACGTTATCTACACCAACATCCTGAGCTATCTTTTGAAGAAAAAGAAACATCTAAATATATTTGTAATCGATACGATGAATTAGAAATTCCTTATCAAAAAAATATTGGTGGTTATGGAGTCATAGCAAAAATTGTTGGAGGAAAGCCGGGTAAAACCGTTGCCTTAAGAGCTGATTTCGATGCCCTTCCTATCCAAGAAGAAAATGATGTTCCATATAAATCTAAAGTAGACGGAGTCATGCACGCATGTGGTCATGATGGTCATACAGCAAGTCTTCTTGCAGTCGCTGAAGCTGTTCTTCCTTTTAAAGATGAATTAGAAGGTACCATGGTATTTTTACATCAACCAGCAGAAGAATATGCTCCTGGTGGCGCTAAACCAATGATTGAAGATGGTGCTTTAGAAGGTGTTGATGCTGTTTTTGGTACTCACCTTTGGGCAACAACCCCAGTCCATACAATAGAAACCACGAATGGCGCGTTTATGGCTGGTGCTGACCGTTTTGAAATCACGTTTAAAGGAAAAGGCGGACATGGCGCCATGCCTCACCAAACAAAGGACCCCGTTGTTATGACTGGTCAAGCAATTGTTGAGTTGCAACAGGTTGTAAGTCGCCGACTTGATCCACTTCAATCTGCTGTCCTAACTATTGGGGTAATCGAAGCTGGCGAAGCATTTAATGTTATTCCAGATACAGCAAGATTACAAGGTACCGTTCGTTATTTAGATAAAAACGTTCAAGATCAAATTATTGATGAAATGCATAAAGTTTTAAAGGGAATTTCTGAAAGTTATGATGCAGAATACGAGCTTGACTATGTTAAGGGATACCCGCCTGTCATTAACCATCCAGCGGAAACGGAATATTACTTAAATGAAGGAAAAGATATTCCTGGTGTTAATCAAGTGAATGAAGTTCCACCTGTCATGGGAGGAGAAGATTTTGCTTATTATTTAGAAGAACGCCCGGGGACGTTTTTCTTCACTGGTGCAAAAATAGAGGGTCATGATTATCCGCACCATCACCCTAAATTTGATATTAATGAAGAAGCTTTACCAATCGCAGCTAAAGCTCTCGTTCATGGTTATAAAAAATATCAGGAAAGCTAAATCAGCATGAAACAATCCCAGTTGAGTTGACTGGGATTGTTTTGGTTTATTTCAATATTACTGCTGTACCACTTGCTACAATCATCATCATTCCATCTCTTAATGTTTCAAAATCTAAATCGACACCAACGACAGCATTAGCGCCACGTTCAGCTGCTTCTTCTTTCATTTCCTTAATCGCCAACTCTTTCCCTTGATTAAGCTTGTTCTCATATTGAGCACTTCGACCACCAACCACATCTGTAATACTGGCCATGAAGTCTCTCACAACGTTCGCCCCCATAATCGTTTGTCCAGAAACTAAATCAACATATTCTTCAATTTCTCTTCCATCAATTTAGATTAGTCGTTGTAACAATCATTCGAAACATCCTTTCTACTTAAATGGTCTAGTTCTCTGGTTCGATACTTAGAGACATTTTACCTTTAACTTGTTTGGTAGAACCCTCTACCTAACACTTCTGATGAATCCATTACAATGACAAAAGCTTCTGGGTCTGCTTCTTTAATCGTTCGTTTTAGTTTACTAATCTCTGTTTGATTGACCACACACATTAGGACTGGGCGATCCTGTTCCGTAAAACCACCTTGCGCTGATATACGTGTAACACCACGATCAACTTTGTCGTAAATGGCCTGCTGGACTTCTCGATGTTTTCCAGAAACAATAAGTGTTGCTTTTGTTCGATTAAAGCCTGTTTGAACAAGATCAATAGACTTACTTGTCATAAATAACCCAATTAAGGCAAACAAACCTAATTCGACATCAAAAACAATAATCGCTGTTAAAACAATTAACCCATCGATAATAGCTAAACTTGTCCCTAAAGACAGACTAGAATACTTATAAATCATTTGTGCTATTAATGAAGTGCCACCCGTTGAAGCATCTCCTAAATATACAATTCCTAAACCAATTCCTACACCGAGTCCGCCAAAGATGGAAGCTAATATAACTTCTTCCGAGATCGGCTCAATATTTCGCGTTAAAAATACAAAAAAAGGTAAAACGAGTGAACCTGCTACTGAGCGTAAGGCTGAACCTTTTCCAATTAAGAAAAACGCCAACATTAAAACAGGTACATTAACTCCCCAAATCACATATGCGGGCTCTAAATTAAAAAGATATTCAGTAATCGTACTAATCCCGCTCACACCACCAGCAGCTATATAGTTAGGTAATAAAAAACCATTAAATGATAACGCTACAATCGCTGATCCAATGATGATATAGAACAATTGTTGCCATATAGGGACTCGTCCATTATGTCTTGTTACCATCTCTGCTTTCCCTCTCTCCTGTCAAATAACTAAGCCGTGATGATTTTAACACTCGAATCTAGTTTTGTGAATGACACCTAGTAAACGCATTAACGCACTAAAATAACATGAAGCTTGATTACAGTTCTTGGTCTATTTGCAGATTTCTCACTTTTATTTGCAGGAAGACCTCAGCAATTTGTAGATTTTTATCTTCTATTTGCGAGTCCCTGTATCTTACTTGCAAGTTCCCTACTCTTACTTGTAAGTTTCAGGTCCTTACTTGCAGGTTTTCTCTTTTAATTTGCAACTTTCCTATTCCTCTTCAATAAAGAAAAATGTGTATGCCCGCTTATAATTGGCATACACATTCCTTTTAACTCATTCGTTCTATTCGTGCTTTTACATAAAAGTTTTCAAAAAGTAGAGTGAAAGCTAACCCAACCCCAGCATATATGATAGCGTCTACAAGATCACTAGCAAACATGAATAGTACAAATACAACTACAACCTTCGCTAGCATTAATAGAAAGATTAATTGATGGACAGCCTTCTTTCGTACATGCTGAGCGACTGGATAAAGCTGAATCCAATCTAATGTTTTATGGTGATTATAGATGGTGATGAATTGAAATCCAGTCACAAACAAGAACAAGATCGCAAAAATAAGCTTACCCCAAAATAAAGGCACCCAGAAAATGAAGAAAATAGTTAACCCAATTAACCTTAAATACATCCCGAAATAGTCACCACTTCTTATAAACGTGATGAAGTACAAATAAGTATAAGTATTGGATTGATCATGATTAATCGGTTTGGTCACAAGATTAACTAATCCATGCCGTTTTTTAGGTTTTCGTTTTAAATCAGGCACATCCGTCGATAAGTTTGCCAAACGGTAAAATAATTGCAGTCTAGCTTCTTCTTTCTCAATTAATGCATCCCATGGCAGACTGTATTTTTGATAAATGTTCCAATAATTTAAAAATGCCACTCCAATAATAAGAGCTGTCGCAATCAAGACGTATAATAATTCACCGTTTACTAGGAAATAAACTAGCATGATATTAATCGCCGCCCTGACAATCACATCGAAATAATGGAGTCGACGTTCTCGTGACTTATCCAAAAACCATACCGCTAGTAAGTTAATGATTTTGACTCCAATCAAAACCCCGAGCATAACGAGTAAATACTGAGCATCTGTTCCACTATAGATTTTTAAATACAGAGGAGTAAATACAAATAAAAAGATCGCCAGCCAGTATCCTTGGATGATTAAGCTATAAATCACTCCATTTCGGATATATGGACCCAATCGATTTTCAACGCTTAATAAAAATACGGTATCCGCTTCTTTAAAAAACGTTCTAACAGGGCTATGGGCTAATAATAACCCCAATACGACTGCCATAATCCAATCGACTGGAAAAGTATCAGGAACCCCCTCTAACCACTCTTGGTAAAAATAAGCACCTGCCGCTACGAAAAAAATTAACGCAAACGCCAAATGGTCATTGAACATTAAACGTAAATAACGACTCAACATCTTAACATGATGACCAAAACGCTCTTTCCATAATTGATTTGTATCCATTACGCATCGTCCTTTGTTAGTTGTACATATATATCATCTAAACTAGCGTTAGGCATGTTAAATTCTTGTTGTAAATCTTTTAATGGACCAAAAGCTCGGATCTTACCTTGATGTAAAATGACAAATCGATCACAATATTTTTCTGCCGTGGCTAAAATATGTGTAGACATTAAAACACCCGCACCCTGCTCTTTCATGTCATTCATCGTATTTAAATAAGATTGAATTCCAAGAGGGTCAAGTCCAACAAATGGTTCATCAACAATATATAACGAAGGACGAACTAGAAAAGCACACATAATCATCACTTTTTGTCGCATTCCTTTTGAAAAATGGACCGGAAACCATTTGCGTTTTTCATCTAATCTAAATTCTTTTAAAAGAAACTGAGTACGTTCTTTATAAGTTTGCTCACTAATTCCATAAGCCATCGCTGTTAACCTCAGATGTTCTTCCAACGTTAATTCCTCATACAACATCGGCATCTCAGGTATGTAAGCAAATTCGCGACGGTATTTCTCTAAATCATCAGATACGGTACGACCGTTTATTTTAATGGTACCTTGTTTAGGACTCATTAAACCGATAATATGTTTAATCGTGGTACTTTTACCAGCACCATTAAGTCCAATCAAACCAACTACCTCACCTTGTTTGACATCAAAGGAAATCCCATGTAAAACATTCTGTTGAGTATAACCTCCCACTAATCCTTCAATGGATAACAAATCACTCATGTAATCCCTCTTTTCTATCTATATCACTACTGTTTATCATACCAAAAAATTGGATAGATTTAATAGAAATGACGTATTCTTCTGTTATTCGACATGACCTTACGTTAAAATAATGGTAAGAATATGCATAAGGAGGACTTATTAAATGTCAGATTGTATCTTTTGCAAAATCATTGACGGGGAAATCCCATCTGCTAAAATTTATGAAGACGAGCATGTTTATGCCTTCTTAGATATTAGCCAAGTAACAGAAGGTCATACATTAGTTATTCCCAAAAATCATAAACAAGACATTTTTGAACTCGATGATGAAACCGCTTCGAACCTATTTAAAGCAGTACCAAAAGTCGCTAATGCTATTAAATCAGCTTATCAACCTAAAGGGATGAACTTATTGAATAATAACGGTTCATTCGCTGATCAAAGCGTTTTTCATTATCACATACATGTGATTCCACGTTATGATGAAAACGATGGATTTAAATCACAATGGAAAGTCTCAAATGAATCGTCAACAGAAAAACTACAAGAAATCTCTAATAAAATTACAAATCACTTCTAGACTCTTTAAAAAACAGTCTAAACATTGAAGCTTAAAAAGGTTATAATAAATAGTAACTATGAAAGGAGTCGATACGATGGCAAATGGTAAATCATTATTACTAGGTGTCTTGTTCGGAAGTGTAGTCGGAGCTTCTGTTTCTCTTCTAACTACTCCTAGTTCAGGCGAAGAATTACGTTCTAAAGTTAAGGACCAAAGTGAACGATTACGTGATATAGCTCAACAAATTAGAGAAGACGGTTTAGATTTAAAAAATCAATTAACTCAAACATCAAAAGAAGGTGCCGCGCTTCTTAAAGATTTATCACAAGATATTAAGGTTTCTATTGAAAGCTGGAAAGAAACAATTGAGCCTCATCAAGAAAATTTACAAGAACATTTAAAGCACATTGAAGAGAGTATTAAAGAATTAGAAGATAAGTTAAAAGATGATTCAAAACATAATGTCTAAGAATAGTTAAACGTCCGTATGTTTACGGACGTTTTTTTAATATAAGAAAAAAGCACAAAATCAGAAATACGATTAGGAAACGAGTTAATGTTTGATTTCCAATTTTACACTACAGGTTATATTCATTCTGAAGCGTGAAGTTTCGCCAATATTGAAAGATGTTTCGCTATTTTTTTATTAACTTTCGCCAACTTACTTGTTTGGATCGCCAAACTTGAATAAAGTCTCGCCAATTTCATTGTTAGTTTCGCTAAAAAAGGCTCTATTTTCGCCAAATCGACTAGAATAAATAAAAAACTCGGTCGAAACAACATTCGACCGAGTTTTTAGATTCTAGATGTAATTATTCTACACCTTCAGTCCACTCTGAAACTTTATCTTCGTTTTCTTCTACCCACGTTGCTGCTGCATCTGCTGGATCAGCACCGTTTTGAATGTCTAACATAACACTTTCCATATCTTCAGTTTCCCAGTTGAACTGATCTAAAACTGTGTATACGTTAGGTAGATCTTCTTCTAAACCTTCACGCACCATTGTTTTAATAACCTCAGCTTCACCAAAAGAACCTTCTGGATCTTCTAGATATTTAAGATCATACTCCGCGAACTTCCAGTGTGGAGTCCAACCAGTTACAACGATTGGCTCTTCATTGTTGATTGCTTCTCCTAATGCAGTTGCCATTGCACCACTTGAAGAAGTCTGTACTTCCCAACCATCTAAACCATAATCTTCAATAGAATTTTCTGCTGAAGATACAACACCTGCACCTGCTTCAATACCAGTGATTTTTTGACCTAACTCATCAGCAACATCTGGTAATTCTTCAATAGAGTTTATGTCCATGTATTCTGGAACGACTAAACCAATTTTCGCGCCTTCAAGATTTTCTCCTAAATCAACGACACTATCCTTATTCTCTTCAAACTGTGACGCATGTGTAGCTGGTAACCAAGCTGCTACCATACCGTCTGCTTCTCCATTTGCCACGGATTCCCACATAACAGCGTTATCTAATGGCGTTAACGATACGTCATAGCCTAAGTCTTCTAATACTTTTCCAACAACATGTGTTGAAGCAATTTCAGAGTCCCACTCAACATACACCAATTCGACTGATTCACCATCACCAACTTGTGAATCTCCACCTTCATCTCCATTTCCTTCATCAGAATCACCACAAGCGGCAAGTAGTAATCCTAAAGATAAAATGGATACTAATCCTAATGTTTTCCACATTTTCAACATATTAAAGACTCCCCTTTTTAAGAATATTTATATTGGAAACTCCAATAATGGAGTTATTCCCTATGCTTTGCCTTTGTTTAAATTTTGTGTAATACGATCAATAATAATCGCTAAAATTACAATCGATAAACCAGCAACAAAACCTGGACCTTCCTGAGCACGTTGTAACGCAGATAATACGTCACGTCCTAAACCAGGTGCACCGATCATCGATGCGATGACGACCATCGATAATGAAAGCATGACAGTTTGGTTAATACCTGCCATAATCGTTGTTTTCGCCATCGGTAATTCGACTTTAAATAACTTTTGTTTTCCAGTCGCACCAAATGCATCAGAAGCTTCCACTAATTCCTTAGATACTTGTCGTATACCTAAGTTGGTAAAACGCACGACAGGTGGCGTTGCAAAAATAAATGATGCAAAAACGCCTGGAACCATACCAATTCCAAAGAACACTACAGCTGGAATTAAGTATACAAATGCCGGCATCGTCTGCATAAAGTCTAAAATAGGCTTAATAATTGCTTCTGCCAACGAACTCTTAGACATTAAAATACCAACCGGAATTCCTACTATAACTGAAATAAAACTTGCAACCAACACTAATGTAAATGTAAACATCAGTTGCTCCCATAGTTGTTGGTTATATATAAAGAGTAAGCCAACCAATGTAAAAACTGGTAAAGCAAATCTCCTACCAGATAAGAAATAAGCCAATACAACAGCCAATAAAATAACAATACTTGCTGGTAATGATGCTAATAACTCTGCAAAATTTTCAATTAAATTTCCAAAGTCGTTCTTAACTGGATCAAAAAACCAATTAAAAGTTTCAGTAATCCATTCTACAAACCTGTCAACCCCTTCTGCAACAGGTATTGTATTTCCAAAAAACTCTTCCATCGATGTTATAAAACTTAGTAAAGTAAACTTAGTCATACTAAGCATCATTTCCGTCCACCTCACTTCCGTTAGCCAACGCTGCAATGATAGAGCCTCGGACGATAATGCCACGTAATTTTCCATCTTCCACTACGGTTACTGGAACCGGCGAATCATGAATAATATCAAATAAATCATGAACAGAAGTTTCTTTATCGACCTTAGGCATATCGGTTCTTAGGATCTCTCGAAGGTCACTTTTCCCTTGTTTTCGTGCTTCTGACACGTCATCAGCAGTCACATAGCCTTTTAGATTACGAGAACGATCTGTTACAAAAATACTAGAAAGACCTTGTTCACGGATACGCTCTAATGCCACACGTGGGCCGTGTTTATCAATATTAACCGTTTCAGGTCGTTTCATAATCTTTTCAGCTGTTAAAACTTTGGAACGATCCACGTCTTCAACGAATTTCTCAACGTAATCGTTAGCTGGATTAATTAAGATTTCTTCAGGCGATCCAATCTGAACAATGGAGCCATCTTTCATTAATGCAATACGATCACCAATACGTAAAGCTTCATCTAAATCGTGTGTAATAAAGATAATCGTTTTCTGCATTTTTTCTTGTAAATCTAATAATTCATCTTGCATATCTTTACGAATTAATGGGTCTAATGCTGAAAAAGCTTCGTCCATTAATAAAACTTCAGGATCATTAGCCAAAGCTCGTGCTAATCCAACACGCTGCTGCATACCACCTGATAATTGACTCGGCAACTGATCAACAAAGCTTCCTAAGCCAACTAATTCCAAAGCTTCTCTAGCTTTTTCTGAACGTTCTTCTTTCGAAACTCCTTGTACTTCTAAACCAAACTCCGTATTCTCTAGAACCGTACGGAATGGAAATAGAGCAAACTTCTGAAACACCATACTCATTTTTTGACGACGAATATTACGTAAATCTTCCTTGTTCATCGTTGCTAAGTTCTCACCGTCAATTTCTACGTCCCCTTCTGTAGGTTCTATTAATCTATTGAGTAAGCGTACAAGAGTCGATTTACCACTACCTGATAAACCCATAATGACGAATACTTCGCCCTCTTCAACTTCAAAACTTGCACGGTTTACCCCGACGGTACAACCTGTTTTTTCAAGGATTTCTTCCTTAGAATATCCTTCATCTAATAATCTTTGTGCCTCTTTGGTTTTCTTACCAAAAATTTTTGATAAATTACTGACCTTTATAACTGGCACACTTTTCACCTCTCTTGACGTACTTTTATCCTACACGTATGTAATACTTTGTAATCATCGTGTAATAAATCACCTTTTCAACTATAAAGATTTTGTTTCATTTTTTCAAACTTTATAAACAATTGTATCCGTTTATATAGTCTGTAAAGTTCAAACTTTACAGAGTTAAGAATAAAAATAGGTTTATTTACTTAAAAATACTCGTTTATACTCCTAATTAGTAAAGTTGAAATACTTCTGTTTTAATGTAGAGTTAAAGTTAGACTTCTTAAAGGAGGCTACTTCACTAGTCATGAATCAAGATAAACAAGAGCAAATCAATAATCAGTTGATATCTGAATTCTCCAAAACACTCGAAATGTTCTCATTGAATAAAACTGAATCGCAACTCTTTGTCATCCTCTTTCTCAATGATCAACCAATGACACTAGATGATATGAAAGACTCATTAGGAAAAAGTAAAACAGCCATGAGTAATTCTATTCGTACATTATTAGATTTTAATTTAGTTGAACGAGTTTTTATAAAAGGAGCTCGTAAAGATCTCTATCAAGCTAAGAAAGATTTATATGAAAAATTTATGAAGACTTACGTAAAGAGGTGGCTCGAGGCTTTAGAACTACAAATTACTAGTTTAGAATCCATACAGGATGAAGTTAATGATCTTCATTCAGATTCCGATATTTTAACTAACAAATTGTCGGAGGCCATTAAGTTTCACCGTTCTTTAGAGGAAGTTTTTAAACAGATTAGTCAATATGACCAATAATACTAAGAGTTGGCAACAATAAACGTTTTGCCAACTCTTATTTTTTCGAAAATTATGTTAAGATTAATAACATATAATTTTCTTTCAAGGAGTCGGTTAGGTGGATAATAAAGAAACATATTCCTTACAAGAAGCGATTCTATATTCACATAAAATGGCTCAATTAACTAAAGCCATATGGAAAGCCATTGAAAAAGATTGGCAAGATTGGGTTAAACCATTTGATTTAAACCTCAATGAACATCATGTCCTATGGATCGCTTATCATCTTAAAGGAGCAACCATTTCCGAAGTTTCTAAGTTCGGGGTCATGCACGTATCAACAGCTTTTAACTTTTCAAAAAAACTTGAACAAAGAGGGTTATTAACTTTTTCAAAAAAAGAAGATGATAAGAGAAATACTTATGTGAAGTTAACGGATCAAGGAGTTAAGTTATTCGAAGAAACGATGGAAGCTCACGATTCAGAACGAAACAGTGTCATGAATGCTTCACTACCATTAAAAAGCATTTATGGACGTTTTCCAGAATTTCAAGATTTAGAATCTATTGTGAAGCATTTATATGGAGATGAATATCTTGAAATTTTAGATCGTTCATTAAAAAGTTTAAGTGAGGAAACTAGATCTTAATCAATAGGCTCAAGGCCTGATATGGTAGTGCTTAAAGCCCTTTTTTAAAAACCGAGAAAAAATTATTAAAAAAGGGGTTGAAATTTTCCTTCAATCAGCGTATTATTCGTTGAGAGCTATTATAAAAGAAATAGTGATTTCAACAGAATAATACTGCAATGAAGGAGGCCCTATTATGACATGCTGGAAATCTATTAACGTGTCGAAAGAGCTTGGTTATAATAGGTTAGTCATTTTGTCTACCTTATTAGGACTCACAACATTTTTATTTATGTATGTACCATTTTCAATTATTTATTCAGGTGTTACAATTAAAGCACCTAGCATATATATTGTGTTAAGTAGTTTAATTCTAATACCTTTATTGCATAAACTTACTCATGCAATTCCAATTATGTTTACAGATAAAGAATTCCACTTTCGTTGGGGTTTTAAATATAAATATATTCCTATTTTAAGAATACAAATGAAATCTAGTTTATCAAAGAGGACATCTATTCTAACCATGCTAGCTCCAACTTTGAAGATCACAGTGCCACTAATGTTAGCTTTAATAGGGTTTCCTATGTATTTCCCTATTATTATTCTTTGTTTAGCACTTAATATCGGGATTTCATTACAAGATTTGATCGCTTTAGGTTATTTTGTCAAAGCCCCGCGCAATAGTATTATAGAAAAATCACAAGAAAACTATGATATACTGATCAAGTCACCGTAATATATTAGGAGGCGATACTTTGCTATTTGTTTACGTACCCTTTGCATTGTTTGTCTTATATGCATTTAATTCACTAGCACTACGTTTTTGTGAAAAATCCGAACTATCTTCAGAAAAAAGCAGCAAAGTATTTAGAACAATAAATGTTTCAATGCTTATTTTGCTTATTTCATCTTATTATGAAGTGAATTATTTATAGTATATGTAAAAAAAGGTTGTTCCAAGGTAGGAACAACCTTTTTTTGTTATTAGTACCAAGTAGCACCAACAATGATTAATAATATGAACAATACTACGATTAACGCGAAACCATCGCCATAACCTTTGTGTCCCATACATCTCACCTCCTAGTCACTTAACTACAGTATCCTATGACATATGACCTGAATCCGACTAGGCATATAAGTAAAATGTATGGTTACTTAATGAAAGAAGTATGGTATATTTAATTTTAAGAATATTACATATCTAGGGGTGAATACGCAGATGAAAAAAGTATTATTAGTCGGACTAGCTGTTATATTAATGGTGTTAGCAGCATGTAGCAATGATGAAGACGATTCAGAAGTCATTGCTGAGACAGCTGCAGGAAACATTACAAAGGAAGAGTTTTATAATGAGTTAGCGGAAATGTATGGTGAAGATGTATTAAAAAATATGGTGACACGTAAAGTAGTTAATGATCAACTTCAAGATGAAAATAAAGTTACGTTAGATGAGATCGACGATGAAATTGCTGAAATTAAAGAGGGCATGGATGAACAACAGTTCGCCATGGCTTTACAACAACAAGGTTTTAAAAGTGAACAAGAATTCCGTTACGAACTATTATTAAGTAAAATGCAATATCAATTAGCGGCTCAAGACATTGAAGTAACTGAGGAAGATGTTCAAGAGCGATATGATCGAATGAAAACTGAACTAAATGCGAGTCATATTTTAGTTGAGGATGAAGAAACAGCACAAGAAGTATTAGATAAATATAACGATGGTGAAGATTTTGCTGAACTAGCGAGTGAATACTCTACAGACGGGTCTGCACAAGACGGAGGAGACTTAGGATTTTTCTCAACAGGGCAAATGGTTAAACCGTTTGAAGATGCTGCATATGCACTTGAAGTTGGGGAAGTGAGTGAGCCTGTTGAAACTCAATATGGATACCATATTATCTTACTGAATGATAAACGTGAATCAGAAGAAGAATTAGAACCTTTTGAAGATATGAAAGATCAAATTAAAGAAGAGATAACCATGTCACAAGTTGATAACCAAGCATTAAACGAAAATGTACAAAATATAATAGACGAAGCCAATGTTGATATCAAACTTGAAAACTACGAAGATCTGTTTTAACCAAAAATCAGCCTGGAGTAAATAAAACTCCAGGCTGTTTATTTTTCTTTTACATAATGTTGTTTTAAAGTTTGCTTAATCGAATCAAGCTGTTTATAATATCGCTTTTTTTGATCTGACTCTATTTCAAATTGACCGTACCTAACATCACGATAAATTTTGACCGCCTCATCATCAATCATTTCACTTAAATTGTATCTAGACAGCCATTCGTCTATTGACTCATCAAAAAAACGACCTACTCCATTTTTCTTTGACCATTTTTCTAATTTATAAAATGCTTTTCGAATATCATTATGAGGAGCCTTAGAGGAAGAATGAATCCTCCAAGTTTTCCTCTCATTGGTCCGCCCTGATTCTGTGACTAAATCGTTTTGACTTTTTACAAATGATATATTCTTTAGTAACTTATTCTTATTTCTAAACAGAATGATTAAGACAATGATGGCCACTAATATAATAAACGCTATGAGTATATGCTCACTTGTAATGAGTGGTTCACTCTCAAGGTCTCTAAATTGATCTTCCATACGACCTTCACCATCGGTATCCGATTCTTGTACTTCTCCTTCTCCCTCTGGTGGTTCGATATTTTCGAGATAATTCAATATAGGACTTAGTAGAAATACAAATCCAGAAATAATACTATTTACTACGAAGTAATAAACGGACCGGATCAAAGGAAAGGTCACAAACACCAAACCTGCTGCTCCTAAAGTTATAGCCGATACTCCTATTACAGTCCATATCTTTTTACTCGTATTCTGTAATTCTTTAACGGCGTTTAAGTTATGTAATAAACGACCTATGATCAGGATAATAAGTTGAATAACCAGCAAAATCACTATACTATTTGAATTCTCTAGCCCATTATAATGTCCTGTAAAATAAGTAAAAAATACAACTATGACGGAAATCCCAATAAACAGGCTTTCTGTTTCCAAATAAGAATCATACTCATGCCGAATGATTCGCCATATAATAAAACCACTTAATGCAGCTGCCTGTAATAGCGTAAAACCAAGCATGATTGCAATTAGAAATAACGGAACTGCCAAGACTAAGAAATGGATCAATTTTAACTGTTGTCCTAATAAACGGTTAAGAAGGAAATAACCACCTAAAGTAAAAATTAACCATAAAAAGAATCCGATTGTATTGGGTTCATACTGATTATGGACGCTATGTGAATACATGATAACCCAAAGTGTCATGGTTTCTACCAATACTCTTTGCCAAATCTTGATGGCTTTACCCTGATAAATCATGGGTTTCAACCCCTCCCTTCTTCGTAAGAGGGATCAGTTCTGCAGAATAATCATTTTCGTCAACGTAATATACTGAACTTCCTTGACGCTTCCAGCGACTCAATACTGATATATGTTCATCCTCTAATTCTCCTAGATGAATGATATAAGGTGGTTTATTCTGTTGATCAATGTGTTTTAATACTTGGATATATGGAGCCGTTAAATCTAAGGGATTAATTCTCGCTAATAATTCTAACGTATTCATTAGATGCTTTTGATCATTACCTAGTGGCAAGTGAAGATATGGGACTCCCTGAAACCCTCGTACATTAATGTAAAGTTCATAGGGGATTTGTTTCTGTGTCGCCAAGCGGCATAAATATGCAGTATGTTCAAGTACTCGTTCAATTTGTTGAATCATAGGAGCTCCATATTCTGTCTTAACATTAATGACAAAGCACCAAGATAATTGATTTACTTTTTCTACGACCTTTGTTTGTAATTCATCACGTTTTGCAGTCGCCTTCCAATGAATCCGGTTAAACGGATCCCCATTAACATACTGTCTGGTTCCGTATTGTAATAATGGCTGCTCATATATAGAATGTTTTGCCTGTTGGTCCCCATTATTTCTAGCCTCTAGTAAATGAACCCCTTCAACTTCTCTTAATGAAGGGTAGATGATGATTTCCTGACGATAGAAGTGATTAAATATTAACTCTATATCACCGAACCCCAATAAATTAGGAACGACGATATGGATGCCACGAATTTTACCTATTCCTCTTTGTTTTGATAAAACTGGAAGAGAGATTTCCTTTTTCTCAAAGCTTAATAACGTAAAAGGTATTTCAACCGTTTTATTTCGATTTTTATTAATTCCTTCATACGAAGATTCTAAAACTAAATCATATGTAACCATTAACTTCGCATTAATGATTGGTAAAATACCTTTTTGAGCAATCGCTAACTTTATATGTTCTTCATCACCTGGATAACTTCTTACTTTATGATCTGGATTATCAATCGTTAAATAATCATCAACATGTTTTTCATAGAATCGACTAAAAAAATGTAAAAATATGAGTAAACCACCTACAAAAGCTAATATAGGGAACGTTCCAAATGCAGGAAAAAAACTAAATAATATAAAGATCCCACCAGGTATAGTCAACCATATAAATATGTTAGAGCTTCGAATATTTTTTCTAAACATCATCGTTCGACTCCAATTTCAACCGGGACTTCAACCGATTTTAAAATCTCCTCCATTACTTCTAGTTGTGATTTCTTGGTTGACGCTTCTAAAGTTAGTACTAAACGATGAGAGAGTACATACGGTGCCATCCTTTTAACATCTTCTGGGATGACATAATTTCTCCCTGAAATCGCAGCATTCGCTTGAACAGCCTTCATTAAAGCTAACGTCCCTCTAGGACTAACACCAACATCCGTCCATTCACTATCACGAGTAGCTCTTATAACCGATAGCAAATATTTCTCAACTTCTTCTGTTAAATAAACTTTTTTCACTTCTTGCTGATATTGAATCAACTGTTCTTTAGTTACAGAAGACGACAATTCTTCAATTGGTTCTGATAATCTATAAGTTTTCATGATTTGATGCTCTTCTTCAAATGAAGGGTAACCCATATTAATCTTCATGAAAAATCGGTCCATCTGTGCTTCTGGTAATTCAAAGGTACCCTGCTGAGATTCGATAGGATTTTGTGTTGCCATAACAATAAACGGCTGATCGATCTGTACAGTAGTACCATCGATTGTTACTTGTTTCTCTTCCATGACTTCTAATAACGCTGATTGAGTTCTTGGGGTCGCACGGTTTATTTCATCTGCTAACAACACGTTGGTCACAACAGGTCCAACTCTCAGTTCGAACTTTTGATCTTTTGGATTAAAAAAGTGAATCCCTGTAATATCTGACGGTAATACATCAGGTGTAAACTGAATACGTTTAAAATCTCCCTCAATTGATTTTGCAATACTTTTAGCTAACATGGTTTTCCCAGTTCCAGGAACACTTTCAAGCAAAATATGTCCTTTATTAACTAAAGCATTGGCAATCAATTCGACTGAATCACCTTGGCCAATAATGACGCGACCAACTTCTTTCTTTATTTGATCAGCAAACTCTTGTAAACTCATTTAACCCCATCTCCCCCTATTAATCTATTCGATATCAGGCTTATAAAAAGAACGATTCTCTAATGGATATATACGTTCAGAAAACTCTCCCGGTTTCACTTTTTCTAGTGCTCGATTCATCATATTCATTTTCGCATCTACTAAATCAATTAAATGTAGTACTTCTGCTTCTCTTATTTGTGGAGGCTTTGGGCTCCCCCACTCTGCTTTACCGTGGTGGGACAAAATCATATGTTGAAGTAACATCACTTCTTCTCCATCAATCCCAAGTTCATTTGCAGCTTGTTGCACTTCATCAACCATAATCGTAATATGGCCTAATAATTTTCCTTGTACGGTATAAGATGGAGACATAGGACTTGATAACTCTTTCACTTTTCCAATGTCATGAAGGATGATTCCAGCATATAACAGATCATGATTTAAGTCAGGATAAAGTTCAGTTAATTGTCTTCCTAACTTCAGCATCGATACTATATGGTGTGCGAGGCCTCCGGCATATTCATGATGGTTCTTTGTTGCAGCTGGGTAAGTGAACAATTCATTTTCGTATTTTTTTATAAAATAACGAATAATTCTTTGAATATTTGGATTATGCATTTCAAAGATGATTTGAGTCATAAACTCTTGCATCTCTTCAACTGGTATAGGAGCCTTTTCCATAAAGTCTTCAAGCTGTATACCATCAGCAGCAGTAGCTAATCGAATTTGTCGAACATTGAGTTGTGCTTTTCCTCGAAACTGCCTAATTTCTCCATGAACGTGCACTACACTTTCAGGCTTAAATACTTCTTCGTCATCTTTTGTAACTTCCCACAACTTAGCGTCAATTTCACCTGAACGATCTCTAAAAATAATCGTTAAAAAAGGCTTACCATTACTTGCGACACCTTTATCCGCCGACTTGATTAATAGAAACCCTTCAAATTGTTCCCCAACAGATACATTCGCAATCCCTTGACTCATGTCTCATCTCCCCTTTAACTCACGTGTAATTGTAATGGTCTTTCATTCATATATTCTTGCTCTCTTGGATGACAAGTTAAATAAAGAACTTGTTGTTTGTCTGATATATCTTTAACGATTTCTAAAACTTGCTTCTTGCGTTTTTGATCAAAATGCACAAACGCATCATCTAAAATAAACGGAAGATCTATATAATCTTTAAGCGAATCATTTAATGCAAATCTTAAAGCAATATATAATTGATCAGCCGTTCCTTCTGAGAGCTGTTGCACGTTAAACCATTGTCCTTCTGTGGTTTTAACTAATATAGTTTCATCTTCATTAAATTTTAACTCCATATATCTACCGTCAGACAATTTACTGAAATAATCAGACGTTTTATTCATAATACCAGGTAAATAAACATTTTGATATCGATTTTTTGTGTCTTTCAAAAATCCATAGGCTGTTTTCATAATGGCAAATTCTTTAGCGAGCTTTAATATTTCCGCTTCAAGAATCGATTTTTGATGCACTAAATCTGATAGTACACCATTTTCCTCAAGTTGCTTCAATTCAGCTTGTGTTTCGGATATCTGATTTCGGGTTTCCTCAATGTTTTCTCGAAGGTCATTAAGCCTATGAGTTATATCATTCAAACGTGATTCAATATCCAACCAATCATAATTCTTATGAATAACTAGTTCCGTTTCTTGATTAAAAACTTCAAAAATCATTTCATATAAATCATTGAGGTGCTTGTTTTTTTCAATTAGTTCTAGATGACGGTCGGCTTTCTGTTTGAACTCTTCTTCGGAAGAAACCCCTACAGAAGATAATAATTGAGTTAACTCATCGTCTTTCTGTTCTTTTTTAGTTACTAACTTATGACGTTCAGTTTTTTGTTCACTTAACCAGTCATTTTTCTGTTTAATCTCATGCTGCCAAGACTTTTCTTGTTCAACATAATTTAAAGCCATGTTACAAATTAAATTTGGGTCTTCTACATATTTTTCAGGCTCATACAGATGGACAATCGTTATTAGCTCTTTAATATGGTTTTCTATATACTTCATTAGTTCATGAATTTGTTTTTTTACTTTTATATAAGATGTCGCGGTTTCCTTACCTTTACGCAACTGATCATAGACATTTGGCCAATGAAATAATTCAAATCGTTTCATAAATGGAAATGAGTTAATTTCTTCTTCAATGCTTTGTTCAACTGACCCAAATTGCTTTTGAGCATAATTAAGCTCCTTATCTAACTCTTCTAAATGACTTCTAACTCCTTTAATGTAATGATCCATTTGCTGTACCTGTTGTTTTAAATCTTGTTGAAAATTTAATTGTTGACGAAGATCATTTAATTCCTCTTCATGATTCATTGTATTACTAGGTTTTGAGTTCAACCTTTTAATTGTGCGCCTCGTATTTTTATGTTGTTGATGAAGAATATAAAAAACAATAATTGATAAGACGACTCCTACTGCGAGACCTCCATAAACAGTTAAGAAGTCTAAACCTTCTCGAAACATAAGCATATAAGTGACAACCAAAATCATGATTGGGAGAATCCATTTGGAAACAGAAACAAAGCCATTGACTTTTTTGATTGTATTTTGTTGTGATTTCATTTGATTACGATATTGTTCTTCTAGCAATTGTTTTTGTTCATTTAGTTTTAAATCATCAAATCGCTCTTGGAGTGAGTGTTCTTCTGCATTGCTTAACATTTGTAGTTCAATACTTTGTTTCTGATGCTGATGCCTTTCAAGATCTTCGTTTTTATGTTGAATTTTTAATTTTAAAGATTGAATATGGTTTTTAAGTTGATCCCATTGACTAGCTAATCGTTTCCAATTCTCATTAGTATAATGGTTCACGGTTATTCCTTTTAAATCCTTTATTTCCATCTCAACCCCTAAATCACCCTGAACCTGTTTAAATTCATGTTCCAACACTTTTAAATGTTCTTTTAACCGTTCAACTTCATCTTGTTGTTTGGTGATTTTTTGTATGAGATGTTGTGCTTCCGTCAGTGAAATTGACCAATTGTTAAGTTGACTCTTGCTGCTAACTTTTAAAAGATCGTCCTCTATATTTTGAATCGTCGTATTTAAGTTGTTGATTTGTTCATTTTGAAGTTTAATTTCTTTCTGTAATTCATTAAATTGTTCTAATCCGTCTTTCGGAAAATCTTTTACATCTGATAGTGATTGAACTTCATCCAATAATAGCTGGTATTTAATTATAGGCGACTTCACTTGTTTTAGCTTTTCGAAATATGATATTTCATTCATTAAACGTTGTTCATCGGTCTTCAGCTTTTGGAGAGATTGATCAAGTTGATCTAACTCTTGATATAACTGTTGGTGCTTAAATTCTTTTTGTTCGGCCTCTTGTATATCTTGTTGTAGTTTCTTTAATTCCAATAACTTTTCATTTAAAGGAGGTTTTTTACCTTGTTTTTTGAAAATCTCATCCGTGTTTTTGATTAATTGAGATTCAAGTTGAGTAATAAGATCAGAACCCGTTAATCCTAAGTTAAATAAAACTTTACCAACATCTTCTCTTTTATATTGACGAATGGTTTGTAAATCACGGTCCTCGAATGAAAAAACCGCTTCAAATAAAGGGCGGTTTAACCCTTTCAATAACCTTTTAACATCGGCTCGTTCTAATTCCTCCCCATCTTTTGTTACAGATAATTGCCCCTTTTGTTTATGTAAAAATCGTTCGAAAACGTATAATTGCTTTTCGATTTCAACGACGAGGCGTCCGCCTAACTGGCCGTCAACTTTTGATATATATTGTTCACGCTCATCAGCTTTTAGTCCAAATAAGATGTAAATGATAAACATTCTAATAGTTGATTTCCCCGCTTCATTAGGTCCATAAAAATAATTTAGTTCATCAAAAAGGGGCATTTTTTTACGATTCCATTTACCGAAGGACACAATATCTAGTTCTTTTATACGCATTGGATCATCCCTCTTTCATCAAATTCCGTAAAATGATATCTTCTGCTTCCTGCTTGATCTCATCTTTTAAATCGTTCATTTCAATATTGGTGTATTTTTTAAATAACGGATGGAGCTGTAATTCATCGATATAGGCATCAAGCTCTTCTGTCTGGTCAATTGTTTTGAGGATTTCGTTTATAAACGGATTCGATTCTTTTAACTCTTCCCGATCATACTGTTGGTGCTTCATCAATCTCATTTCATTAATCCAAATCCACGTATTCTCCTCTTCCTCGGTTTCATTTACAATTTCTAATACTTCATCTACGAAATCAGGACCAATAGATAGATCATCAGATCCTGATAAGTGAACGGTTAAGCGAACAATTGTTTTATGTTTTTCTTTGCGTAACGTACCTTTAAATTGCTCTAGCTTGTTCACGATGTCTTCAGGACTTTTAACATTCTCGATTGCAACCTCTTCTTCACTGAATAAGACATCGTGTAATTGATGAAAGGACATATGAGGTTCTTGCCCATTTAACTCAACTAAATAACAACCTTTCTCTCCCGATTCTTTCATATGACGTCCTTGTATATTACCCGAATACACTACTAATGGCTGTTGATGAAGAATCTCACGTTTATGTATATGTCCTAAAGCCCAGTAGTCAGCATTCACGCTCTTTAAATCTTCCAGTAAAAAAGGAGCATATGTGTCATGTTCCTGATTCGTTTTTAAACTTCCATGTAACGTCGCAATATGATAAGGAGCTTCTGTTGTTTTCTGATACTGTTCAACCATATTTTCTATAACGGCCCTTTGTTGATAACTAAAACCGCTAATCTCAGCTAAGACTCGTCCATCTTTTTCATAAGTCGTATTGATTACACCATTAGATGGGAAAACAAATGTATTTTCAGGAAAGTTTAGCTTAGCTTTCTGTTGCATCATATAATCGTGATTTCCAAAGCTAATATACGCTTTAATAAAATTGGAGTTAAGGCGTTCTAAACCTTTTTTTAATTCAAGGGAAGATTTTATGGATGAGGATTCTTGATCAAAAAGGTCTCCTATGATTAAGACAAAATCAACCTTTTCATTAATCGCGACATCAACCATTTTATGAAAAGCATTGATTGTACTTCTACTTAAGTCATCATAGATCGCCTTCGGTAAATTGCTCAACCCTTTTAATGGACTATCCAAATGTAAATCCGCACTATGTAAAAAACGCACAACTGGTTTTAACATGTTATTCCTCCATTAATTCCTGTTACCTTTATTTTATCAAAATCAGGGTGCGAACGCACGTTCTAGTTATGTTCTCTAAGAAAAAATTTATAATTCATTATCTATTTACAAAAATCAAATAAATCCATATAGTTAAGATAGAGATTGAGTGGGAGGAATGTAAGATGAAAACATATTTTTTAACCGTATATTCAAATAAGGGTGAAGCATTATTAGATGAACAAATCGAAGCTAATAGCGAAGATGAAGCTAAGACTATTGCGACACAAAAACTTGAAGAAAACGATTATAAAGATACAACTCATCGTTTAGTATCTCCAGATGCACGTCTACTGTTATTTCACCGATGAGAAAAACTTTAAATGATTAACAAAATTAATCTTTCTTGAAAAATAAAACTAAACCCGAGTTAGCTTATTCAGCTTGACTCGGGTTTGTTCTTACTGCTCTTCTTCACCATATAGTTCTTCTAATGGTTTCGTAATGATTTTGCTAACGTCAGAAATTAGCGTATTTAAGCGCTGTTCTTCTTCCATAAGCTTAGCAATATCTTCTTGTTGTTGAACAAGTTCTACAACTTGTTTCGCTTTGTTAACTTCTTCTTCCGTGATTTCTTGTCCTTGCATTTGTTTCTGTTGTAAATTTAGTTGAGTGTCACGGAAATCATCAAACATTTTTTTCGTTTGAGGATCGTTCATTACTTTTTCATATGCTTGTTTTAAATCTTGAAATTCGTCACTATTGCGTAAACCTTTCTCAAGATCATAAGCTAAGTCATAAATATTAGCCACAATATACCTCCTAAAAATTCATTACTTTCCTACTGTACCAAAGATTAAACTCACTGTATAGTCATTTAATTCTATTACAGCAAACCACTATTTTAAGTAATCAACAAAACTAAAACACCTTGAATTAAACCAATGAAACCACCCAATAACGCACCTAGATAGGTAATCATATTCATTTCTCGCTTCGTAATCTCCAACACTAATCGTTCTATTCTTGAAACATCAAACGTTTCCACTTCTTGTTTAACTAAATCAAATAGATTGAGTTGTTCGAGTAACGTAGACATTTGTAAGGATAGCTTTTGAAATGCAAATTCGACTACTTTCGGTACCCACTCTTCTTTCAGCTTAGCCATTTGATCTTCAAATAATTCCCCAATTGGCTGCTCTAGATAATTTTTAATGTTAAGTTCATTTGATATGTAATGAGCAATCCTCTCTTCTAAATCAATATTGATAGCTAATTCTCTAATGGATTCCAAATCTTTTTCCTTAAATTTAATCCATTCTTTTTCGAGTAGCTTTTGAATAGATTCATGAGTTTCATTTGAGCTTAAAAACATTTTAATAGCTGGTGTAATTTTTTCAGCTAAACCATCTTCACCTAAATATGAAGACACCATGTTTCCTAAAAAACCTTGAGTCTGTAAAAACTTCGATGCACTTTCAGAAATTTTCCTCTGCCCTTCTTCACTTGTTAAGTATTGGTCAATTTGTTGAATAACATACGATGTAAACTCAGGTAATTGCGATTCAATGACTTCATGTAATTCATTAGGTAAAACTTCACTAATTGTTAAATGTTTATTCTTTTCATAAATTCGTTTAATTTTCTTTTCAAAAGTTTGTTCTAATTCTTGTTCTAAATCTGATGCCTTAAAGTTTGGATTTATTTTCAAAATTAAATCTTGGAGAGTATAACCATGATCAATCATTTGATCAATTTGTTGGTTAATCATCACCGATATTTTTTGTTGAAAATCTGGCTCTAAAACTTTTTGTTCAAGCGCATCACTGGTGACTAAATAGTCTGTCACAACTCGTCCTAGTTGTTCAGCAAGTTCTGCTCTGCGCTTTGGAATTAATCCAGGAGTAAATGGCAACTTAAATTTACCAATATATACTGCTTCATAAGGTCTAAACAGCATTTTTATCGCTAAAAAGTTGGTCATGCCACCAATTAAGGCACCGATTAAAACCATAAAAATTAGTAATAGTCCTGTGTTCATTGTCTCACCCTTTGTAGCTTAATGTTAACACTATATTTTTAGCATGAATAACGATTATTTACCAGTATTGACGTCCATTGCAAAGTACAAACTAACTATAAAGTGAAGGGAGGGTTAAGCTTGGCCAAATCAAGAAAAAGAGATAAAGACAGCAGAAACGAATACGATTTAGATGTGGATCGTATGTTAAATGAAGGCTTGGCTGGCGGTTATGTTAGACCAACCTATAATCGATCACAAATTGAAGAGGTTCATGAAATAAAACCAAATGACGAACCTTTTACTCCATATAGAGAAACTCCTGATGATGAGTAAATACAAATGGGCCTTCCTTGGATGGAAGGTCGTTTTTTATACCTACTAACTAGGCTTTATAAATATCTACATGTTTATGATGGCAAAAGAAAAGAGGGCCATCAAGGACCCTCTTTGTTTATGGTGCAGGCAAGAGTTTGATTGATTTGCTCTTACCTGCCATGTGATTTTCGTCTTTGATTGTTTTTTAGAGGTTATCAAATGACGCTGTGTTACTTAGCTCCACCTAATTGTTGTTCTGCCATTTGTACTAGACGTTTAGTGATTTCACCACCAACAGAACCGTTAGCGCGTGAAGTTGTGTCTGGGCCAAGCTGAACACCAAATTCTTGTGCGATTTCAGTTTTCATTTGGTCTAAAGCTTGAGCAACACCTGGTACTACTAATTGGTTTGAGTTGTTGTTCTGTGCCATTGTATCTCACCTCCTGTGTATCCATATTTTCTACAGGAGGCGAAATCTTATTAACGGTAATTTTTGCTACTTTTAAATCTTACTTTTTAGCATTTGGTTTAGTCATTTCTTTAGGCACCACAAGTTTGTCGAATTCTTCACCAGAAAGAAGACCAGTTTCTTCAGCAGCTTCACGTAATGTTAAGCGATTTTCGTGGGCATATTTCGCAATTTTTGCTGCATTTTCATAACCAATATGAGGGTTTAATGCTGTTACAAGCATTAATGAATCATTTAGATATTGGTCAATTTTTTCTTCATCTGGCTCTAAACCAACTAAACAACGATCTGTAAATGATTCCATGCTGTCACCTAGTAGCTGACAAGATTGCAAGAAGTTATAAGCTATCATTGGTTTAAAGACATTTAATTCAAAGTTTCCTTGACTTGCTGCGAAACCAATTGCTGCATCATTACCCATTACATGAGCCGCAACCATTGTAATGGCCTCACTTTGAGTCGGATTCACTTTACCTGGCATAATAGAGCTACCCGGTTCGTTAGCTGGAATTGTAATTTCACCAATTCCACAACGAGGACCACTTGCTAACCAACGTACATCGTTAGCAATTTTCATAAGGTCAGCCGCTAAACCTTTTAATGCGCCATGAGTATGAACTAACTCATCATGACTTGTTAAAGCATGGAACTTATTTGGAGCAGAGATAAATGTTCCATTTGTTTCATCATTGATTTTTTTCGCAACCGTTTCAGCAAAGTCAGGATGAGCATTAATGCCTGTACCGACTGCCGTTCCACCTAACGCGATTTCTCGAACATATTTCAAAGTATCTTTAATCATGGATTCTGTTTTTTCTAACATACGATGCCATCCGCTAATTTCTTGACCAAGTGTTAACGGAGTAGCATCTTGTAAGTGTGTACGTCCAATCTTAACTATTTCACTATATGCATCAGATTTTTCTTTTAAAGTTTGCTTCATTTTTGCTAATGAAGGTAATACATGCTCTTCTACTTTCTTTACAGATGCAATATGTAATGCTGTTGGGAACGTATCGTTAGAACTTTGAGATTTATTTACATCGTCGTTAGGATGCAGGCGTGTTTCTTTGCCTTTTTTCTCTAACCATTGATTACCAACAAAAGCAATGACTTCGTTAACATTCATGTTAGATTGTGTACCACTACCTGTTTGCCATACAACGAGCGGGAAGTGATCATGAAGATTTCCAGCTAAAATTTCATCTGCTGCATACGCGATAGCGTCGGCTTTGTCAGATTCCAATAAACCTAATTCTTCATTAGCGCGTGCGGCACTTTTCTTAAGGATCGCAAATCCTTCTACAATTTCTCTTGGCATTTCTTCATTACCAATTGGGAAGTTTTGTCTACTACGCTGAGTCTGCGCTCCCCAGTATTTATCACTTGGAACTTTGATCTCACCTAAAGTATCTTTTTCAATACGATAATCCATGAAACATCCTCCTTAAAGCTTGTATATCATCCTTTACTATAATATCAAAAATCCATTATAAAAACGAATAACTGGTCGTAAAATAAAGAAAAAGTACTGATTAATTTAACTAATGATACACATAAAAAAGATGCGGAAAATATCCACACCTTAATATAAATCAAAAAACTCTTCTACTGTTAAACGTGATTCGTGAATTTCTGTTGCTAACTCTATACCGAAGTATCTTAAATGCCAAGGTTCATATTCATAACCAGTAATATGGCTTTTGCCTTCAGGATAACGAATAACAAATCCATATTCATGAGCATGCTCTGCTACCCATTGTCCAGCGTCAGTTTCACCTAAGGCCTCTTCTAGTCCTAAAAATCCACCTGTTTCCAATGGAATGGTAATATCCATCGCTAAACCAGTATGGTGCTCACTGTGGCCAGGTACTGCAGAGTATTTATCAGCATGTTCTTGCCCTTTGGTTTCAACATTATTATTATAAATCCAAGTTTGTGTCTCTATTGAGCGATATCCTGATTGAGCATATAAATCAAAGCCTGCATTTTTTGCACCTTCAAATAGATCCTCTAATGCTTGAGCAGCTTCCTTTTTCATTAAACGTTTCGGGTTTCCTTCTGGAGCATTAAAAGAAACATTGGGTTCCACTAAATCTTTAGGTTCAAACCCTTCAGGTAAACGACGTTGTTTATTCACAATAACATCTGTTTCATGAGGATTATCCACTGTTATAACATCAGCTTCCGAACCATTTTGCTCGGACTCTTTTTCTTTTTCTTGTTCTTGTTCATTGTCATCCGATTCAACTACTAGCTCTAACGGTGATTTTGTTTTAATACCAAATTGGACTCCATCTGCAGACTTGGCATTCAATGAAGCACCCTGATCATCTTGTGTACATCCTGCTAAAACGATAAACAAACTCGTCCATATTAAAATCTTCTTCATATAATCCCCTATCTTTTCTCTCAAGTTGTCTTTATTCATATTAACATGTGATGTGATTATTCGACAAAGCCTTTTTAATCATTTAAACCTTGAGAAAAAAGCCACCTCACTGTAAGAGGTAGCTTCTTTGCTCAAATTATAAATATTTAGCATATTTTTTACTCAACTCATTGAATGCGTCATAATCTTCTTGATCTATTGCTAGGTTAATTTGCTCTTCTAAAGCATTCTTATTCCACATAAATACTAATTCATCTAACACTAAGCGTGCAGCTAATTTGATTTCATACGGGACTTCCCTTTTAGCTTTAATTGCTACCCGTTTAGGAAATTGATATCTAATGAGCACATAAGAGGTCACTTGTTTTTTCATCTTTTTCTCCCCCTTACTCCCTTTTTTCTATTATAATAAAAAACCCTAAAAAATTGCAACAATATTCAGAAAATATGCGAATTTTTTTAATAATTGTGCGAACGCAACATAGTTAAAAAAATCCCTGACAATTACTTTTGTCAGGGAAAAGCCTCTGTTGGGAGAGAGGTGTATATGAACCTCGCTAACATGTAGCGAAGAGTTCAACGATATTTAATTAATTTTTTGGGCCTTTACCATTTCCTTTGCCCTTTGGTTTTTGATCCTTGCCTTTGCCTTTATTTGCTTTTTCAGGTTTTGGACCTTTGGATTTGTTTTTAGCTTCTGCTGACTTTTCTTCAGCTTTGGCTTTACCAGCTTTAGCATTGTCTTCAGCTTTTTCTTTGCCAGCTTTAGCTTTTGATTGTTGTTTTTCTGAAGATTTCACTTTAAAGTTTTCTTCACGATCTGTTTCAACTTCTTCTTCAACTTCAACAACTGGTTCTTCCTCAGATACTTCTTCAGTTGTTTCTTCCTCCTGCGATTCTTCAGGCGCTTCTTCAGTCTCTTCTTCTACAAATTCATCAGTAATATCATTTAAACTCTCGTAAAGAGCCGTTAGTTCATCTTCACCATACTTAGCTTCTAAACGAGCTAGTGATTTTTCAACATTTCGTTTTAATGCTGCTTTTGCAACTGGATTATTAACTTTTTCTATAGATAGAGCTAAAGAAATAACGTTTTGTCCGATGACTGTTTCCTCATCTTCATCTTCTTCTACATCTTCGTCAGTTTGCTCATCTTCATTTTCATCTGCACTTTCTTCATCTTCTGTAGGCTCTTCTTGTTCTTCATTCTCTTCTTCTGAATCTTCGTCTTCAGATTCCGCTTCTTCTAGAAGCTTTAAAGCTTCTTCTAGTAATATGTTAGCGTCCTCTTCAAGACCATCAGCAAATAATGCTTCAGCTTCTTCGATTTGTTGTAATGACCAGTCTAAAATAAGTCCGACTCTCTCAAGATCCTCATTTTCTAAAGCCAATGAAAGCTGATTATTCACTTTTCCATAATAAGTAAATAGTTTTTCTTCAAGTGTTGTTTCTTCTTTGACCTCAACAACTGGTTGGTCCTTGTCTTCATTCTTTTCTTCGTGATTATCTGCTGAAATACTCATAGGTGCTAACACCATAGAAGCTGTTAATGTTGCAGCAGATAACGAATGAATAATCTTGCGACGTTTCATTTAATCACCTCTTCGCTATTTTCACTCATAATTTACGAACCAGAGATAATCATTTTTGGGGGTTTATATAAAATTATTTTAAAATTTAAAAAAGATACGCCTTCATCAAACTTTGTGATTCAATAAAAAAACACGCTAAGTAGGTTAGCGTGCGGGCTTATAACGATATCTCCATTAATTGACCATTTAACTCGTTTAAATCTTTCCAACCATAAGCTGTTTCTTCATATGTACCTGAGCCTATAGTAGTGTTTTCTGCCTCAACTTTAGTAGCACCATAACGTACATAAAATCGTCCGTACGGATTAACCGTTAAAATCCAAACTAGCAATGATTGATAGCCATGATCGACACACTGCTCCACAAATCGCTTCAATAATTCATAACCAACCCTTTGACCTTGTGCATCTTTTAGAACGTAAATATCATAAATCTCTGCATCAAAACTAAAATGTTCAGCACGTTGTTTTCCACCTGATATAAACCCTAACAGTTCTCCATCTTTTTCAGCTACGTAAACAAACTGTTGAACTTTTTTAGATGATAACGTTGTCTCCCAAATAATTTTACGATGATTGTATGTGATCACTTGTTCAAGATCTTCATTAGCAATAAGCGGACCATATGTTAACTTCCATGTTTCATCATGAATTCTAGCAATTTGTTCCGCATCATTCGGCGTTGCTTTTCTTATGGTTAACATAGAATCCCTACTTTCTTTACATCGTTAATAAAAAGACAGTCAAGATTGCTCCTAACACTGCAAATATAACATTTACATTAAATAATGCAATGACGGCTGCGATCAAACCACCAGCGATTCCAATGAGAGGACGATCCTCAATCACATTCATAACACCCGGAAAAATAAGAGCACCAAGCGCTGCAAAAGGAATAGCATTTAACCAACGATTGACCCATGGCTTAAAAGTTGTCTGACCCATAAAGAAGGCTGGAATAAAACGAGGAACAGCTGTTACAATAGCCATACCAATAATTGTCATCATAATCATGAGTTTTCTTCCTCCTTCAGTAAAATCACGCCTAAAAAACTGCCTACAACAGTCGCTAAGACAATTGACCAGCCACTAGAAATCGACCATATGACATTAAAAACATAATTTAAAACCATACTAAAAGCTGCAATAAGTCCAATTCGCCATTCTTTCTTAATTGATGGTACTAATAAACCGATAAACATCGCATATAAAGCTATCCCCATACTAGTACTTAAAGTCTCTGGTAGAACATCACCGAGTAAAGCACCAGCTAAACTTCCAAAGATCCAACCAATATAAGCCATTAAAATTAAAGTTGCATAAAAATACGTCCCATTCTTTTGCTCTGCTTCTTCTTTATGTAATGACGAAACGGCAAAGGTTTCATCCGTTAATCCTAACGATAAAGGAAAACGCCATTTTAATGGAAAACGTTTCGTTGTATTCATAAAAGACATACTCATAATAAAATGTCGAAAGTTCAATACAAAGGTTGCAATCACAATTTCTATAAACATGGTCCCAGCCGCAAACATACCAGCAGTCATTAATTGAGCAGCTCCGGCAAAGACCAGTACACTCATCATAGTTGTTTCAAATGTTGAAAGCCCTGATTCTTTTGCCAAAACCCCATAAGCAATCGCTATTGGTAAATATCCGAGGAAAATAGGAAACCCTGCTACAGCACCTCTTTTTATCACAGATTTTCTACTAAAATCATTAGTTGAACTATATGAATGAACTTGCTCCATGTTCTACCTTCTTTCACAAGTTATTTATAAATATCTGGATGCAAAATTTTGGCTAATTTTTTTAACCCTTCTAACAATCTCGGTGAAGGTCGGCAGTATAAATATTCTTCAAGCACATGAATTTGATCTTCTTGGATTGCTTTAATTTCATTAGAATTTGGACGTTTTCTAACTAAATCTGGATTCATTTTTTTCTCTTGAACCCCAACCCAAACCATGCAAATTTCATCTGGGTTACGTTTTATTACTTCTTCCCATTCAGTTTGTACACTGGCTTGATCCACATCACTAAAAACATTAACCGCTCCCGCTAATTCACTAATATAACTTAACCAATTTAATTTCCCGGGTGTGAAAATGGGTTTTGGCCACCATTCCCAATATATTCGCTTTGGAGTGGAAACTTGCTTAGAAAGCTCTTGATACTGTTGTAAAACACCATAATACCAATCATATACTTCCTTTGCTTTTTCCTTATATCCTGTATGTTCTCCGACTGTTAAAATATCCTCGGCTATTTCATCTAAAGAATTGGGATTTAAAATAATATAAGGAAGCTTTGCCTCATCAAGTTTCTCAATGTTTTTCTCCATTCCTGGGACGCTCAATGAAGCCAGAATTAAATCTGGCTCTAACTCACGTACACGATTCACGTCAATGTTTAAATCACGACCAACCCTTGGTAATTCTTGTACCACTTCCGGCCAGTCTGAATCATGATCAACACCCACCACTTGATCCATTAAATCTAAATATGCCAATAGCTCAGTATTACTAGGACATAAAGATACAATTCTCATCCAAGCACTCCCTTATACCAATTCTCTTACTAATATATATAGGACAACCGTCAGAATTACGACTAGCCAAGCAGGCTTTTTCCAAAATTGTAATAAACTAAAACCAACTAAAGCAACAGCAAAATCTACACTATCCGCTACAGCACTCGTAAATATCGGATCATAAAATGCTGCTAATAATATTCCAACGACGGATGCATTAACACCAATTAATGCTGCACGTACAGCCTTAAATTGGCTAATGGATTTCCAAAAAGGTAAGATTCCAATTAATAATAAGAATGATGGTAAAAAGATTCCAATCGTTGCCACTATAGCCCCTGTTAGGCCAGAAGCTACTTGACCAAGATAACTAGAAAACGTAAATAATGGTCCTGGTATAGCTTGAGCAGCACCATAACCAGATAAAAACATTTCTTCCGATAAGAAACCGTTTGGAACTAATTCACGCTCTAATAACGGTAATACGACATGTCCTCCACCAAATACAAGAGAACCAACACGATAAAAGATATCAAACAATTGTACATAAACATTCGTGACTGATTGACTAATCAAAGGTAAAGCAATTAATAAAAGGAAGAATAGCGATAAACTTACAGCACCAGTTATTTTCGATAAGTTAATATTTAAACTTGTTTGAGTATCTAACTCCTTATGCCTAAAAAGTATATAACCAACTAAGGCAGCGACCCCAATCACAACTAATTGCATAGAAGCCAAAGGAACTAATAAAAGTAAACCAGCCGCAATAATTGCAAAAGCGATTCTAGGTAAATCAGGTGTTAATTTTTTTCCCATATTTAAGATCGCATGAGCCACTACTGCTACAGCGACCACTTTCAAGGCTGCAATAAACGTTGAATCCATTAAATCAGCTTGAACGACATACATGGCAAATAAAATTAGAGCAACAACTGAAGGCAGTGTAAAACCAATCCAGGCTAATATACCACCTAAAACACCACCCCGAATCATTCCAATCGATATTCCAACTTGAGAACTTGCGGGACCAGGTAGAAACTGACACAACGCAATGAGATCCGCATAAGTCTTATCATCTAGCCACTTTTTCCTTTTTATATATTCTTCTTGGAAATAGGCTAGGTGCGCAACAGGTCCTCCAAAAGAGGTTAGTCCCAATCGCGTTGCGACAAATAAAATCTCCAAATAAGTTTTCACTGAATTCAAAATGGACACCCCAATATAATAATTTCTATAAATATAAGAGACCACTTATATAAGTAGCCTCTTATATTTTAGCATATTATATTTTAAATCGGTTAACTTGATGGTTTAATTTTTCTGCTAATTGACTCAATTCTTTTGCTGAGTGGGATACCTCTTCCATTGAATTATGAGCTTGCTCTACTGTTGCAGCTGTTTCCTCAACTCCTGCTGCCGATTCTTCTGAAATAGAAGCAATCTCTTCAATCGCTTGATTCATTTGTACACTGTCATCTAAAACACCTTTTAAATTAGATGAAATTTCTTGGACTTTCCCGGTCACTTGGTTAATGGATTCATTGATGTGATCAAATGTTTGTTGGGTGTTTTCCATTTGTTTAGTACCTTGCTCAACTTCAGAATAACCTGATTCTAGTTGTTCAGTCACGCTTGTTGATTCTTCCTGTATATTATGGACGATCTTTGTGATATCACCAACTGAATCAGCTACTTGTTCAGCTAATTTCCTTACTTCATCTGCTACAACTGCGAATCCTTTCCCATTTTCACCCGCACGCGCTGCTTCTATAGCTGCGTTCAGAGCTAGTAAGTTTGTCTGTTCAGCAATGGATTGGATCACTTCGACTAGCTTTGAAATTTCCTGAGACTGTTCATCCAATCCCTTAACTTTCTGTACAGCGCCTTCAACAATATGGTGAATTCGTCTCATTTGGTCCGTTGAGGCGACCATTTGATTCCGTCCTTTTTCTGCTAACGTTAACACAGAATCTGATTCATATGATACATTCTCACCATTTTGATAAGAGGCTTGAACTTTTTGTAAAAATGATTCCATCATCTCATTAATACTAGATGCACTCTGAGCTTGACTCTCTGCTCCTGATGAGAGCTCTTGCATAGTGGATGCAATTTGTTCACTGCCCTCTTGAACTTCATGTGACGCTTGTGTTAATTGATGACTTTGAGCAGATACAGACTCTGATGCTAAGGACACATCTGATAAAATCTTCGTTAAATTGTCCTTCATCGTATTTAATGACTGAGACAATTGTCCAATTTCATCTTTGCCATGATATTCAAGATGTTTAACCTCTAAGTTACCTTTTGAGATCTCATCTGCCATTTCAACAGCCTGATTAATATTTTTACGTACATAACGACTAATGAAGAATAATAATACCATTGCTATTATGACAACTACGGCGATTCCAATACCTAAAGCAGTTAATACTGACGCAAAGGCTGATTTAGTATTTTGATACGCAGCGTCATAATCATCCACAATAGACTCTCTTAACTGACTGGATAGGTCTTGAGTCTCAGCTCTCATGGCAGCGAACTGGGAACGAGCCGATGTGGCGCTATTATCATCTCGAGCGGTTACAGCAGGTGTCACTTCATCGAAGAAAATGCCATCCATCTGTTCATTATTCACTTCAATTTGATCCATCAATTCAGTTTGACTACTACTTAAACGAGGCTTAACTTCATTGATTAACTCATTAAAACGCTCCATTAAGCTCTCGTATTCATCACGATATGTATTCGTTTTATATTCTACAAAATCAACCACAACCAAATCTTTTTCTAAAACGATGGAATTAATCTCATCAATTAAGATGGCCCTCTCACTTCTTCTATCTTGAGCATCTAATTGATCGTTAGCCGTATGTAAACTTAGAAAAACAACACCTGAGGCAATAAGAAATAATAAAATAGATAAGATCGAAACTAAACCATATTTTTTACCAATACTTAAGTTGCGCCATATTGACACTTTCTTTTTCTCTTTAAAATCTAATGGTTTATCTTGACTAATACTTTTAGATTTTCGTCGAAAGAGCTTTTTCAAATTTTCCCCCACCTTTTTCCAAAACTTATAGATAAAAAGTACCACTATTTCAAACAATTCGCAATACGAATAATTTAAATTTTGACAAAACTTTTCAAACTATAGTAAACCACATTGAATTTTGTCGAGTTATTAGAACCTTTGTCTAATCTATTAACAATAGTAGAAAAGTCATTTATGATATTTCTTGTGTGTGTTTGAGAAATAAAAAAATTAGGAAGGACGACTTATTATGGAGAATGTTGAAGTACCTGTCACAAAACTAGAGGGAAAAATTAAGGATTTGAAGCAGTACATGATTTCAACAGCGTATGCAAAAGGGTTTAATCACCCACACACTGTAAAAATTAGTCAAGACCTAGATAAGCTGTTGAACAAATACCAAACCATTGATTCTAAGCTATGTTCATAATGTAACAGAGAAACCTACATATCAAGTAAAAATCAAAGCTTTCATCGTATTAACCCACCCACCGAAAAAGACCTCTCAAATTTGATTGAGAGGTCTTTTTCATGTGTGAACTAACTTTCTAAATGAATAAATAATTCTTTTGAATTATTAATGACAACTACTTTATTTTTATTTTGAACATAATTGTATTTTTTAAAGAAGTCAGGTTTCCAAAGTATATTCCATCAATGGCAGCATTCGATTTTCAAAAACCGTTGAAGGAACTTCAGCAATCTGGATGGCTCCCATCTTTTCATAAAAGCCTTTGGCATGAGGGTCACTATCAATGGTGAAACGTTTTATTCCCAATTCACGAGCCTTTTCAATGACGTATTGCCATAACAACTGACCATAACATCTTCCGATAAAGTTTGGTTCGATATTAAAAAAATCTAAACAATCTTCTTTATCTCTTACGAATGTAAAGAACCCTATTATCTGTTCACCACTATCTAAAACGAAAACATGATGTTGATTAATATAATCCACCGTAATCGTTAAATCCTGTTTACATTGCTGAATAAAACGTTGATCATAACCCCAATGAGCTTTAGATCGAATGGCAATCTCACTTAATTTTGCAGCATCTTTAACTAAAGCTTCTCTTAAATAAACCATTTTTCCTCCAAGTATGTATTTTAAATTTTTCTTCCAACAAAATTAACAGGTATAGTTTCGAGGTTTAATTCCCTTGACCAAATAGACAGTTGACCGATGTGATGGATTTCATGAGCAATGATATGATGCAAAATATCATCTACGGTATATTCAGCTTGATCCCAAGGAACCTTGATCGATTGGCTCTTTATTCGATCAACGTCTGTATTTAAGAACTCATTTATCTCAACTCGATATTTATCGGATAACCTTTTAACCTGTTCTAAAGAATTATACTCATTAAAATTGACGATTAGATCTTCTTTTCCTTGGATAGCGCGAATCCAACTGTATTCCACATCAATAATATGAAAAAGAGTATATAAAATACTGCCGACTCCACCTATTCGTTCTCTTAATAATTTATCCGCCGTTAATGGTTGGCACCAAGCAAACCATTCATCTCTGACTTGCCAGTTATACTCAAAGAATTTCCTCATGTTCACACCTTCAATTTATCTATAAATATGGTTTTTAATTCCGTTAGATCATCTATAACAATATTAGCTTGGGCTAGCTCTTCCTCTTGTGCAAAATCAAAATGACATCCTATAGAGACTAAACCGTTTTCTTTAGCTGCCTTAATATCTGATAGACGATCTCCTACTACTGTACCCTTGGATATATCATATTTTTCAATAATCCTCTTAACTAAATCGGCTTTATTCAAAGAATCAATTTGTTCGATACTAAAGGTTTCCGTTACCCACTCATCCAAGCCATAGTAATTCACAATAGCTTTTAAATATTCTTTTAATCCATTACTTGCTATGTAAATCGAACAGTTACGATCTTTTAAGTAACTAAAAACCTCTTTTACACTAGGGTATAAATCCCCTTTACCACTTTTAATATTTTCTATTAATCTTTCAAGGAAATAAGTATCCGTATATTCTCTTAATTCTTGTGAATGATGAGGTAATAACGTTTCCCAAACTTTTGGTAAAGGGACCCCCATAATCTCACGATAGTGATCAATTGGTGTGTCGGTATCCCATTGATTTAATGACCTTAAATGATTAAATGTATCTTCTAATGATAACTCTAGAATCTTGTCTGTTTGAAATAGTGTTCCGTCCATATCAAAGATAAATGATTGTGACATTTTATATCTCCCTTAAATTATATTTTTACTGCAGTATTAAAATAAGATAAGTGCTTTAAAGAGAGTGCTTTATTTATTAATTCTTGATCATATCCGTTATTATTCAGAGCTTCTAATATTAAATTTACTCTATCTTGTCTTTTTCTTCTTAAATTTGACTCCAATTGTATCTCTAAGGGAACAACAGGTATGGTGTACTCCCTGAACGTAACGTTTTTATAATAGTCCCAAATATACTTGCCACCTTCCCATATCCCATCCCCTGTTAAATTGTCAGGAATACCGGCTGAATTAGTAATATGAATCACTTCTACTTTAAATCCCTCTATCTCCCATCGTGCTTTTGTCCATTCAAAACCTGAAGGAAATGTCTGATGGAAGATAGGTTCTTCTATAGAAGATAGCCACTCATTACTGTTTCGATCGATGCTTTTGTCTGGAAGGGAATACTTATTTAGTAAATCCGAAAATTGTGAAACGCCTTCCTTATGTTTAACATAAAGATCAATGTCACCTGGTACCATCTGACAACCTTGCAAAACGGACCCTACTGAACCCACCAAAATCCAGTCAATATTTTCATTAGACTGTGAATATAATTGACACACTTCTTCTAAAGCACTTTCCCATTTCTTCATTCAATCCACCTCAAAACGCCTAAAATATCATAATTATTTTATTTTATATTGCTTTGTTAAATCTTGTATTCTATCAATAATTTCATCTTCAAGACCATCTTTATTTACAATTTGATCATTTGCATATTGAGATAAGTCCTCATGATCACCAATCATGACAGAATACAATGCATTTTCAAATATTGGAATATCATTTGAATCATTTCCAAAAGCGATATAATCGTTTTTTTGTACACCCAATCCTCTTAATGCACGCCATTTATTTATACCTTTAGGGCTAATATCAAGGATCTTTTCATTTTTGTGTTTATTTACAAATACCTCCAATTGAGATATTTCATTTTCCAATTGTTCAAAGTCATTGGAAGTTAAGATTAATATCTTGATTACAGGATCTAATTCTTCTACGTTAACTAAATGTGCTAACTTATTAGGATCAACATTTTGTAATATCCGATGGTCACTAGGTCCAGTATAAGCGTAATCCCAATGACCATCTATTAAGTATGTTGCGTTATATTTTTCAATAAGTTTTTTGATATCATCAATTAAGTTAGGTGAGAAAGCTTCTGTATAAATGATTTCACCATCTTTTGAAATGATTGAGCCATTTCCACCTATCATCTTATAATGATGCAAGTTTTGATCAATCACAGGTAACATATCTCTAATTGGCCTGGCTGATGCAAAAATGACTTCATGCCCACCTTTAGTTATTTCTAATAGTGCATTGATAATGTGTTGAGAGACTGGTTGTCCTTTAAAACAAATGGTTCCATCTAAATCAAAAACAAATTTCATAGTTAAAAGCCCCCTTATGTGAATGCAAAATTATTAAGTATTAAATCAAAATTCCCTATAATATTGGGTAACGCAGTTCTTCTATTCTTGTATAAAATCAATGTACATAATTTTCTAATAACTATTCTAAAAAGTTAAACGTTTATCCTATAATGGATTCCTTAGCTTTCCTATATACTCCAGGCTCCCACTAAATCTTGAAATGGTAATCGAACCATACTATAAATGGTTATTTGAGTTTTGAACTTCCGAGCGATTAAGATTTAATGTTTCCATACATCTTCCTTTTCTTTTAATCTAAAAATCAATATTCATTCAATAGCTCATTACAATGACAAATTATAAAATAAGAAAAATCGAGTGTTTGCTTTAATTTTTCTTCACTCGTATTTAAAACATCTTCCTTTACATTTTTACGAATGTTTATGGCTTCTTGAATAATTGGATGCCACTTTGGGGATTAAGTAACGATACTGATGCCGCAAACGCAATTTGCTTTTATGAACGATATCATGCCATTTGCCGTCTCTGTATAAGCATTGCCTGCTTATACCTTCTTCTATAAACCCAAGTTTTTGATATAAGTTAATTGCTCTTCCATTAAATGGTTACATCATTAATCAATATTGATTATAAAAATCAAAATGCTGAATGTATTATTGATATAGGGGAGAAAGATTACTGGGGAAACAAATCTAAAAATTATTTAAGGGGATGTCATGATGTTCTCAGCAAAAAGGTTGAAATTACGCAAAATGGAACGAGATGATATTCATCAATTAATGATGAGGCGATGCCATGTCTTCGTGCATGATCCTCAATATAGAGTTCAGTAATCTCGCCTTGAGCAACTGAGTAACAAAATGATCTATAAATTTGACCACAAGCAAAACCTACCAACTTATCTTTCAAAAACGCCACAGTCACTAACTCATTATTATTATTAAAACTCTCAATAATTCTAGTTGTAGGTTGCCTTTCTCCACCGTTAAATTCTTGATTAAGACGAGATAGTTCTTCAGCATCTTTTTCATTTGCTAGTCTGATCATATAGTCCATAAAATCACCCCTATACTTCTTCAAGTTAGTTCAAAAGAGGCAATATGTTAATGACAGGTTCTTCATAAGGATGAACACTCTTAATAATCTGTTTAGCCTGTTCCATATTTTCATATAAGCACTTAAATTCCATTTTACATTCCGTTCCAAAAGAAATGTCACCAATGTCTCCATTGTATGGATTCGAATTTTCAAGAGGTCTCCAATATCCTTTAACCTCTGTAAATGAAATGACATGATCATAGTTTCCGACTTTTAAAAAACCTTGATCGTTTAAATTATTTCTAAGTTTTTCTATGTATTCTTCTGGTACTAAAACTTCGATTTTGACATAGTTAAAATTCATATATGACCTTCCTATTCAAAACTATTTATAATATCTAATAGGCGAACATTGTTTTCTGTTGATACATTTTCAGATTGCTATATCTGTACTTAACAATCATTTTTCAGAATAGTCCTCCTAGGAATAACGCTAACTTTATTTCTTATCTGCTTTTTTGGTGTATAAATTAGGGACGCTCTTTAAAAACCATTTCCAAATAATCTCCATGCCCCTGAGCAAGATTGACCTAAAACCTTTTTTCTCTAATACTTTCTGTGACGCTATATTATTATTTGTTGTCTTTGCTGAAATCTGTTTGATTCCTTTATTTTTTGCTGTTTGAATGAGCATTGTTAAGGCTTTTTGAGCAATTCCTTTCCCGATATTTTCTTCGCCAATTCTATAACCAACATCCCCACCATTCTTAGTTATATCTACTAAGTTTATTCTTCCGAGAATATTGCTATTTTGATCTTTTATCAAATAAAAATATGATAAGTCTTCGGACTGTTCTTTCAACAAAGATTCATGTCTTTTTAAAAAAGATTCATAATTATAGTATTCCTCTCCACGACTTGGTACCATCTTCTCGAAATAGTGTCTGTTCTTTAGTTCAAATTCAAATAGTGGCCCAGCATCTTTGTATTGTAATGATTCAATTGTAATTTCCACTTTGACTACCACCAATATAATTAATATTTTATACAAATTCCTTTTTTATTAAGTCTTACTCTATTTTAACATAATTTTCTAAACATTATTTTTAAACCTTTTATACAATAAAAAAGACTTAGAAACTATCTAAGTCTTAACTTCATTTAAGCTTGTCAGTTGAAGAACTGTTTTTAATATCATCTAATAATGAGATAATCTTTTCATTTTGCTCAATCAATCGATCATTTTGGTTTCTTATTTTAGAAAGATCGAACAGGAACACTATTAATATAATTATGACGAATAACATTAACATATTTCTTTCACCTCTGTTGTATTATCCTAAAACTTTTATATTAGGTAATTTTATCATAAGTGGATTTTTACTGACTTTATCTAAAAAACGGACTTATATATTTAAGTCCGTTTTTTAACCTATTAATCAATTGATCAAATTTTTCCCGTTCTTGTCTTTTAAAAAGATTTTATATGTATCGATTGTGGGTAATTGTTCATCGTGTTGTATCAGCACATCTTTAATTGTTCTTTCGATCTCCTGTGCTAAGATCATTTCGCTACTATTTTCCCTATTTAAGGTGGTTGATACATTAATTTCTAGAATTATAGCGCTTGTGTTTTCCTTGATATCCCCTATCCTCATATCTTCTACAACATCGAATTTCTGTATTTCATTATGAATATCAACAATCATGGCGTTTAATTTCTCTGTCTCACCTTCTTCAAATGTAATAGGTTCAGTATTTTGAGATGATTCTGTTTCATCAGTAGAATCAACACCTGTAAATGGCAATATAACTATAAAGCTTATCAACACTGTTGACCCTATTATAAATTTCTTCACAGAGATTCCCCCTAATAAATGGTATGTCCAACAGGAAACAATATACTAGAAAAGTTCTTTTTAAATTTTTGGCAAAATAAATTTGGATTTTAATCAAAAATGGATATTTTTTGGTATGATGAGCATGTCGTAAAAATTTTTAAAATATTTATTAAAAAGAGTGAAAGTATTTTTATCAAGGGGGGGATCTTTCTGAAGAAGTACATACTCATTGTCATGTTATTTTTATTAGTTGGGTGTGGTCAAAGTACAAGTGGATCGGGAGACATTAGTGAAGAGATCAATGAATATTTAGGAGTGACTCCTTATCTACCTGAAACAGACTATCCAATTGGTCATGTATCCATAGAATATGGTCCAAACCCTAAAGCGGAAGATGACGGACCTACTAAAGGTGAACCTATAAATGCTCAAGTTGAATATAATATCTCTCAAGATGAAAAAGTTGATGAGAAATCCTTGGAAGAGTGGGAAGAAAGTAATCGTCAAGAAGTCATCTATGGTGATTTATATATGGATGGAGCCGCTATTATGGTCACTATTTTTAAAGGTGATGGTGGGGAAATCAAAGATGCTGATCTTATTGAAATTGATGGACATGAAGTTCAATATCAATTTATTGAAAGAAATACAGAGGCCGTCATCATACGAATAAATTTTGATGGCATTAGCTATATGATTCAATACTTAGCAGAAGAAAATGATATTGAAGAAGAAGCTAAGGAGTTCGCGAAAGAAATTATAAGTAATCAAAAATGATTGTATTTTAGAGGGATCATCAGCTAAATGCTTTGTAGTTGATGATCTTTTTACTTTTATAAATTGTAATAAATGTCTAGTTCATACCTTTTGTGTGTCTCACTTTTAATTGTTGTAAGTAGGTATGACATTTTTACAAATAAAAACTTGATTCTCGCAAACAGACTTTTACTTCTTACAAATTAAAAGAATATTTATCCAAATAAAACTGTCATTCTTGCAAGTAGAAATCACCTTCTTGCAATTAACTTGTCTAAATCACATTGTACAAGTATTTTTGTATGGCCTTCGGTTGTTATAATTCCTTCAGCCCTTAGTAAAGGTTGATTCACACGGTCACTCCTAAATGTTTTTTCCACTGTTATTTCTTTCCTAGAAAACTTCATCTATAACCAATGTCTTAGTCTCTTCAAATAACTTGGAATCTCAGTAGATTGATCACCGATAGCTGAATTAATTTGTGACTGGGTTAGAAAAAGTGCATCTCCTATTTTGGCGCCATATAGTTTAGCATCTCTTAAATCAGCACCAATAAAATCTGATTTACTCAAATCAGAATGGCTCAAATCTGAAGCCATCATTAATGTTCCACGAAAATCTTGCCCTTGTAAATTTAACCCTTTTAAATTAGCTCCTAAGTAATCTTGTTCATTAATTTTGACTTGATTAGTGAATTCTGCTCTATACACTTGACTTGTCTTGATTAATAATGAGTTAACGGTACTTCTATGTGAGTTAATATCTATGTTTAAAATATCTTCAGGCTGTTCTTTTGTTAGCTCAACGGTTTGTTCATAAACTTCTCTTAAACTCTCTTTAAATGGTTCGGTTTCTGTTAACGTGATGGCTTGTTCTAGATACCAAAGCATTTCATGAAGCTGTTGAACAATAGGAAAGCCAGCAAACATCTCTTCAGCCCTAGTGGTGTCATCTCGCCAATCGTTGCCTTTATAAATGACTTGTGAAACATGCTGGCCAGCCCCAAAACATTCATAGGTGACACAGCCTCTAAATCCTCGATCTCTTAATTGATCATGAATAGAGCACAGGTTGTTTGAACATAAGTTTGGGCAAGCGTCTCCAGCATTCTTATTTAAAGGAAAATCAGCTGATTTTTCATATGGTAAGGCTACACAACATAACGCAAAACAGTTTTGACAGTCTGATTTCAAACGATTTATCACGACACACACTTCCTAAAGTCATTAGTTACCTTCATATTAACATAATTTTCTAAACATTAGTTAGAAACTCTTTGTGCGTATAGTGGTTTTATATAAATCGGCAGTTTGAGAATCTGTTCTAGTGCGCCTTTAATTTTGTTTATTTGATTGGCTTCAATTTGGTATGGAGAATTTTGATATCGAAGGGTCACGTAACCTGTTTCATCGGTAACTTCTTGATCTACATAAAAAATGGGAGATTGATGTTTAAAGTATAATATTAATTCCCTTTTAACCTCCCGATAATCATCCGTCACCTTTCGATTTGCCGCAACAGTTATTTTTTCTGCTTGATGTACCGCTTCAGTATAATATTTTTCAATAAGTCCAACATCATCAAATTCCTTCACGACTCGCATTCGTTCTTCTTTAGGAACTTCATTCCATAATGCCTGACCCAGTGAGTAGTAGTTCAAACCCTCTTCAGGCTTATAATGCAACTGAGCTTCTAACTGAGCAACCTCAAGTTTCTCCCTTAAAGTTAAATTCATTTTTTGCAGTGCATTTGCCTGCATAAACGTAGCCCAACCTTCATTCATTAACTTTGTTTGTTTAATGGCATTAAAATACTGCACTTCTTCCTTTATGAGCTTTAACAACCATTTTTGCCAATCTAAAAACCAATTCTTTTTATTAGAAAGAAAATAATCGACTGGAGCAATGAAGCGTGAATCAAGGCTTTGAGTGGTTGAACCTAGTGTTCTCATGGTTGCTAAAAATAAATCGAATTGATCAAATTGTATATATGGAAACAACATATCATAGGTTAGCCGTGGTTTCCTTAAGCCTTTCAAAATTGAATTGTTCTGCACAAACTCAATATGCCCCATGCAGTGAGCCATGACATATTCATTTTCAATTTTAGAGTTTTCCTGATTTAAGTAAATGGTCGGTGGTTGGTCCAGCTCAAACATTTCTAATACCTGTATATTTGTAACGCGGGAAGTGCTATAACGATTGCGGTATCCTTTATGGTGAATGTCTAATAGCTCTTCCTTAGTTACTAATTTCTTACGATAATCCATACAAACCTCCCCCCTTCAATACAGAATATGATGTCTTTATCATAAAAAAACTCAGATAAGGCTAAAACCTTATCTGAGTTTTGATTATCATTCATATTATCGTTCTAAGTCAGGGAAGATTCTGTCGATCATTGAGTTAAACTCTTCAAAGAACCCTTCCACTGGATCGCCATTACGTACATCTTCAGCATAGTTATTTACCATATCGAAGAATTGAGGGTTTGCTGATACATACACATTTTCAATATCATCATTTGCTTCTTTTACTTTTTCTGATACTTGCTTTTTAATGTCATCACTTACTTCGTCGTCTGTATTATTACCTGCTAATGTAACGGCTACATAAGCATTGTTTTCACCAGCTAATACATAAGCTTCATCAATTTCATCCATATCATCTGAAATTTTTTCAGCAGCTTCATTTGCTACTTCATAATTATTTTGACCATTACGATCATTTGGTCTTTGATCACGATCTTCCTCAACATCAATCATATCTAAACGGTTATCACGTTCTCGCATTCTGTCTTCATTATCTTGACGGTATAACTCACGATATTGTCTCTGATTTCCATCGTTATTACGATCAGTGTCAATCATCTCAACATTATCACCGTTATTATTGTTTCCGTTATTTAAGCCTTGATCATCCAATCCCTGACAAGCACCTAAAAACGTTAGCATCGCGGCTAAAGTTATCCAGAATAAAAAACGCACATTCGACGCCTCCTTTCTTCATGAATTTATCCTTAGTATGAAAAAATAAGGCATCGAATATGCTTAGTGAACGTTGGGAAAATGTGCTAATCGTTATCTAAATGCTTAACTGCGAATAACGCGGCTTGGGTACGATCATGAACGTCTAGCTTTGATAATATGTTCGATATATGTGTTTTGACTGTTTTCTCAGTTATAAAAAGATGGGTTGCAATTTCTTTATTGGAATGTCCCTTCATGATTTCCTTCAACACTTCTGTCTCGCGTCTCGTTAAACTGTTTAATAATTCTTTTTCTTGTGACATAGACGGCTGTTTTTTTACATGTTTAAGCAAGTGAACAGCTGCTTTTTCATCAATCATTTCTTCATTGTGATAAACTTTTTGGATAGCAGTATGTAATTTTTCAGGTCCTGAGTCTTTTAATAAATATCCACTTGCACCATTTTGAATGGCTGAGATCACATATTGATCATTTAAAAAGCTTGTTAGAACCAAAATATGTACCTTTGAAGACTTTTTCTGAATTTCCTTAATGGTGTCGATTCCATCCAGTTCAGGCATTTGAATGTCTAATACACAAACATCAACCTGATCGTGTTCTAATATATCTAGTGCCTCTTGACCGTTTGATGCCTCGCCAATTATTTCAATATCATCTTTTGTATTTAAAAAATAAATAAGTCCTTTTCGAACCACTTCATGATCATCAACCAGTAATACTTTTATCATATTTTTCCCCTCGACTTTAAACAGGAATCGTAATGTCTATCTTTGTTCCTCGTTCAGGTTTTGAAAGAATTTCACACTTTCCACCTAATTTATTAACTCGATCTTTTATCCCCACTAATCCAAATGATGTTTTAACTTGGTCTGTGTCAAAACCAAGACCATGGTCTTGAATTTGAAATTGGATATGCTCTTGGTCTCGAATTAGTTTTAAGCTCGCTTTTTGGACACTTGCGTGTTTATAAATGTTATGAATCGCTTCTCGACCTACTTTATATAAAGCCTCTTCCATTTGCACCGGGATGTCTTTAACACCTTTAGTCGACCAGTTTAAAGTGAGCCCAATTTGAGTAGCATATTGATTAAGAGCTGAAACTAATCCTTTTTTAATAAAATTCGATTGTTTGTCTTCAATCAATTGTCGCATTTCGTTAAGCGCTTGTTGGGATAACGAATGAATAAGTTGAATCGGTTCATTTAATGATTCGTCTTGATTCATCGTTTTTAAAGCACTGGACGTAGCTGTCATAGAATATAATAATTGGTTAACAGTGTCATGTAAATCTTGAGCCAATGCTTCACGCTCTTGAATTTGGATGATATTTCGTTCCCGTTCCTTCAATTGAATTGATTTAATGGTTAGTTCTATATATTGAGCTAATAAGTTAAGGAATTCAGTTTCTTGTTCATCTACATTTTGATTGCTGAAAAAGATTATTTCTCCTGATAACGTAGGTAAATCTATATGGATTTGGTATGAGGTTTTATTGCCACACCTAAGGTTAGCCTCATGTACATGGATCTCACATCCTAAAATCCAAGAGTTAATAACCGTAAGATCGATCAAATGTTTTAAATCGTCATAGCTTTCGATTTGACGAAGCTCAGTTGAGATATGATGTAAGGATTCTAATAGCTTTACCCGTTTTTCTTCCGCTTCAAATAATTCGATTCTTATAAGGGCATAGGTGATTTGTTCTGCAATGGATTGTAATAAATCCAGTTCATCTTGATGAAACTGTGTTCGATTAGGAGCTGTGACATTAAACACCCCATACTTTTTGTTCTGATCTTGTAATGCGACAGTGGCGTGATGAGTAAAACCACCTGTATGATATTTACTTTCTCGATTTGCCTGTTCTAACCTTTTGCAAGTTAAAATACTAAAAGCCTGTTCCAATCGCCCCTGTTTATAACTTGATAAACAATAGCACATATCACTGCCACACATTGGTTCTTTATCATTGACGATCAAGGCTTCAGGTAAACCGTAATCCGCCACAAGCTCCATTTCATGTTCTCCTAGAAAGATCCACCCTGCCTCAAAGTGTGTAATATTTAAAAATGATTCAAGTACACTTTGAAGCATTGGCTTCCTTTCGTTAGATTGGTTTAGGACCTCAGCTATGGTTTTTAAAGTAAAAACCTTATTATAATCTTCCATTCAATCACCTTACACTGCCCATATTGACATCAAACATTTTTTGAAGAGCCTGGGATTGTCGATTAAGATTTAAATATGGAACGGAATCCCATTCGACTTGATCAATCATAACCCCATGGTCTAAAACCCACATTGTGGGCTGTAAGTGTTGGATAACGTACCAATCGTGAGTAATAAAAACGATGGTTGTCCCTTGATTGTTTAATTTTCTTAACCACGTTAACATATCATGTTTGGCAGCTAAATCAACTCCTACGAACGCTTCATCCAACAACAATAACTCCGGCTGATGCACCATTCCTACAGCTAAGTTCACTTTACGCTTCATCCCGCCGCTTAATTGTTCGATTCTTTTATTTAAAATTTGACTTAAGCCTAACGAGAGAATCATATCGTCTATAAATTCATTCGATTTAGGTTTAGTTAATTTTTGATAATACTTTATTTGGTCACGAACCGTTAACCCTTTAAATAAAGCTGTTTGCTGTGGAACATAGCCAATTGGGTTTTTGTGTTCGGGTTGAATGGATCTTTTACCTTTTGAAGGCTTTACTAATCCCGCCATAATCTTTATTAGAGTTGATTTTCCAGCTCCATTTGGTCCAAATAACGTCACACAATCTCCTCGGTTAATCTCACCATTAATTTGAGACAATAAGGTTTGTCCTCTTTTTTTATATGTGATGTTTTCAAGAGTTAACATAACGATCTCTCCTGTTTATACTAATATCCAGCTTGGAAGGAAGATGGAAAACCACCAGTTAAACGATAATAGGTTATATTGAATCAAAAAAAAGACTACAGATGCTGAGACACCATAAGTTAAAGCAATTGTCCATAACGTTTCTCGTTTTTGAATGACAAATGATAAAAGATAATAGATCAATAATGAAAAAATGACAATCCCAACATCGATTGCAACAGTCATCCAGTTATATGAAGACAACCACAAGGTTTGAATTCCAACTGAAGTAAAGACCGTTAAAATTGCTAATAAAACTAAAAATGTAAAAAACCATGCTTTACGTAAAGAATTGGCATGTCCGATGGTTGATAAACGTTCAAATATGTTCTGTTCTTTCCAGTTTAATAATAATTGCGTTAAGAAAGCCAAAATACTCCAAATAAATATCCAGAACAACCAACGGAACAACAACCAATCTTCGGAATCATGATTAACTTGCGAGATTTGTTGCTGAACGGATTCAAATTGAATTTGAAAAATCGGTTCAGGCTCTAAGTATCGAAGCCCATATTCATATATTTCATTCCAGTCCGCATCACTTTGATAACGTTGGACTAAGTTTGCAGCTTCAGATCGAATAGCCCTCGTCATAATGGCTGAAGCTAATTGTTCTTTAAATAATCCATCAAATACACTTCGTTCGTGACGATACCATTGAATGGTGCCTTCTAACTCTCCAGCTCTTATTTTTCCTTCTAAATCTTCAGGTAAAACAAAAATGGCTTCAACTTCGCCACGTTCTAATACCTCTTCTGGGATTGACGTAGCATGGGTGATATTAAACGACTCATCTGTAGACATATCTGATAACAATTGTTCAGTAATATTTTGTTCATATGGATCTACTAAAGCAACTGGTACTTTGATATCGTCAGTTGTTCGATCAATGAATTGGTAACCTATAATTATAAACAAGATTGGGGCGGATATTAATAAAATTAACGTCCATTTCTGTTGCAGTAAGATTTTAAATATCATTTTAACACCACCCCAATCTTACGGACGATGAATAATACTAATAATCCAATTAACGTCGCTATACCTACTCCAATCCAATAAACCATCGGTATATTATCCTGTAGCCAAATTTTCTCGAACCCTTCATAAATAAATGAAAGAATACTCAAATGTTCAGGTAGATAGATAGGTGGTAATAATAAACCACTTATCATCATTAAAATTAAACTGCCCACAGTAAAGATTATAATGCTTAATATAAAAGTTGGAATCAGTAACCTGATTAGCGTATAGAGCAGAGTCAATCCCACTCCAATTGTTAACCAGTGAGTGATTAGATTAAGGTCAATCTCAACTGTTGGAAAGACGAAATATGACAGTGATAAAACCATTACGATTATATAAAGCATTAAATATGTCAACTGATATAACCATTGAGCAATTAATTGATCGAAACGTGTAACAGATATTAAATTAAGACGTTTTTGAATAATAGGTTGATGCTTTGGCTGATTAAGTATGACCAACAACCAATATGTAAATAGGATTAATAAAGTCGTTAGTATAATAAAGGCTTGCATAGACCAACTAAGCATCATTCCTTCTGATGATACTTCTTCAAAGAACGAATTGCGCCCGAGTGAATAAGTTGTAAAGTGAACAATGGATTGTTGAAGAAATTGTTGTCGTTCATCTGTATCTTCCATTGATTTTATATGAAAATGATTAACCGTATTAACCCCAGTTTGAGCAGCCGATATGTAATCTTGTCCACTTTCTAATAATAAATAAGCTAAGTTTGATGCAATGGGCAAGTTTTCATTTAAATAAACATTAATAGATTCATTTACACCATTACTTAATTGTTCTGTAAAGCCTTCAGGTATTTGAACGATTGCTGCGTATCCATCAGGTTGTTCAAGATAATAAGATAAATCTTCTTTACCTTGATTAAAGAAAACCTCACCATCAATGGTTTGATCATCTTGTAATTGCTTAATTAAAGCATTTGTCTCAAAAGTTTGGTCTTCATCTAAAACCAGTAAATGAACTGATTCTAACTCATCACTAGCAGTTGTATATAAGAAGAGTGAAATTAATCCTATAACGGCAATTGGAAATAAAAGAGTAAATAAAAAAAGGCCAGGCCGTTTAAGCATCCGCTTCCACTCATACTTCCAAAGATGAAAAATCACAGACCTGCCCCCTTTCATATATTAAAAAGGATTAAACTTTTCAATTATTTGTTTTATATAATCATTAAATTGTTCTTTTAATCCATTAAACCAATGATTATATTCATCTATAGACATTTGATGTATGAATCGAACATCTTGGGCATCTATTTTTTCGATATCGGTCTCTTGACTAAAATCGATTTCTCGAGTTATATCAAAAGAAGTCTTAATATTGCTTATGGATAGATCTCCTTGATAAGTCTTTTGACCTTCATCTTTATCTATATTCGTTTTTATATCGACATTTCCTTCTACTCTAGGTAAAAAAGACGAGACATTGATGTTAAATTGAATCTCCTGTAGATTGCTGCTGTATCGCGTATTCCACTTAAGCTCAGCCTGATCGTTCTGTTGTTTTTGTATGTTTAGGTCTCTTTTTATATTATAACTATCCGAACCGGGTTCGCCAATAGCTTGATAATCAATCTTAATAGGTCCGTCATGATGACCTATATTAGAAACAAATTCTACACGGTATTGATCCTCTTCTATTTTCGTATCTAAGTTAATATTAAAATTGTGCTCTTCCTCTTCATAACGATAAGTTCCCTCGAGTTGACGGTATCTTACAAAATCCTCTGTGTAATAGACATCATAGCTAAATCCGTCTGGAAAGCTAATTTGCTCGACATACTTCATAACTTTTTGTGTATATTCACTATCGTTATTTGAATTAACTTCATCAATTAATATCTCCTTGAACGTTTCAGCTTGTTCTGCTGAAACATTCATCGACAGCTTTTGATATTTACCATCTTTAAAAGATACATTTGATTCTTCTTCCAAATCAGTTTCTTGTAGAATTTGAAATAACTTTATGTAATCCATTCCTCTTAAACTAAAGGATTGCTCTAATTGGCTTGGTACTTCCTCGATCACTTGTTGATCGTGATGTGTTGACATCCATTCTCCTAAACGATCATTTTTAATTCCGAATGCCTTTTGTACAAAAGGTAGTTTTACAGCTGTATATAACGAATCTTGATAAAGTTGAGCTTTTAATAAACTCGTCCTTTGTAATTGTACATTAACATTGGCTGACATCTCTTCATTCTGAGGTTGATGCTGAGAATCTATTACGATTCTTGAATTTGCGAGAATAGATCGAGCTATAACGGACTTTTGACTAAACTCACCTAAATTTACATTGCCACTTAAAATCATTTTTTGTCGGTTTTCCTCATTAGCTAAACGCTTTGCTAATGATCTTGAATGCTCCGTATAGTCTTCAGTATGACTTAGAATCGTTTGAATTGTATTCTTTTCAATATCAGCATACTGAATGACCGAATGTGTAACCATTCGGTAAATAAAAAATCCTACTACCACTAAAAGAACCACACCGATTAGGATAAAAGTTTTTTTATATTTTACTAAGCTTTCACGCATGATAAGACCTCATTTACACGAACTATTGATGATATATCTTATGATACAGGTTGTCCGTTAAGAAGACCATTATAATAAAATCTACATTTCCAGAATTCAACATGTATTCTATCATGCATTTAATTTCATATTTTTTCAAGGTTTGGTCATTAATTCAACAAAAAAAGACTACAGAATGAACTCTGTAGTCTTTAAGTTAATTCGGTTTATTATTATCTTTATCATTTCCTTTTTTCTTACCTGGATGTTCATCATTTTTCTTATCTAACCCTTTGGATTTAGGACCACCTTTTTTTTCGTTATTATTAGATTTTTTTTGATTGTTTTGACCTTTGTTGTTGGGTTGCTTAAGGTTGTCCTTTCGGTCCAAACCGGGAGGAGACCCATCACCTTGATCCTTCTTTGGGCCTCCATGGTTTTGCTTTTTTTCTTGATCTTTTTGTTTGCCCTTTTGTTTATCTTTTTTAGATTTATCTTTTTGTGAAGGTGGATTATTTTTTTGTGAAGGATGGTCTGACTCATCTGTTTCGTTAGAGTTATTATTTTCTTTTTTAGACTTCTCTTTGTTTTTGGATTTTTCCTCTTTTTGACTCTCTTGTTTATCAGGTTTTTGTTTTGTCTTTTCTTTCTGTTGTTCTTGTTTTTCGTGATACTTTTCGACTTTTTTCTTTAACCCTGGTGGTATTTGATCAGAGTTGGATTTTTCCACAAACTTCTCAACCACTTCCAAGTTCTTTAAATCTATATCTTTTGAGGATTGTTTAGACCTATCTGTATTTGTCTCTATCTCTTTTTCTGATGTTTCTAATTGTTGATCCATTTCATCTAATAAATTAGATGCATACATTAAATTCATTGAAGTCTTCTGATTGTGAGCTTCTGTTCTTACTTGTGATGGTATTTCAAATAAGGCGACGTCAATCGAGTCAAATGCTGACTGCATTTCTTGAGATACTTCTTGTAAAACATCATGACTATTGGTTAATTGCTCAACATAACTAATTCCGAATAACACTTGATGGTCATGATCTAAATAACCTAGTTGATCACTTAAACTTAGTATTTTAGATGAAACTTGATCAACCGGTTCACCTTCCCAATCGGTTAATTGTTCTATAAGTCGGTTTCCATCATCATTTAATCCTACTATATCAATCACTTCATAATGATCATTTAAAGACAGTTCAACACTTGGATTAATATCAATACTCACGTAAGCATGAACCTCATCTTCACCTAACCATGAATAGAAAGGAATAATAAATAATAATGCTATAATTGCGGCCATGGCAGGTTTCATGAAGGCTAGTGAACGAAACCAATGAATAATTGAGTCAAAAATAAGACTGGGGCTTTCTAACGGTTCAAAAGGCAACTCTTCCCCTATCGACCCCTCAATCTTACGCGCTTTATAAAAAGAGCCGTCAGCTGTCATCATTAACGTGCTTGTTCTTTTTTGTTCAACGATGAGTCCTTTTTTCATGATTACACCCCCTTAATATAATCTTTTAAAAATGTAAAGTCTTCATTTATTAATATAAAAATAGCTAAAATATATTTACGATTTCGCTCAATGGTTTTCTTACTGACATTAACGATTGGGACGATTTTTTTAATAGGCAATCTCTTTTTCTTTAAAATGTATTCTTTAATCTCTTCATGTTCATATATGATTTTAGCGATATGCTGAGACGTTTTCTTTGCATCTTGATGTTTAGGAGAGACTCTTGCTAATTCTGAAAATGATAACTTATATTCTTTTAACTTCTCATTATATTCATCTATTTCAATTTGACGATGCCATGCTAATTCATCGTCATAAAAAACCTTTTTTGATGCATCAGCAATTTGCCAATCTTGTGAATGACTATCTTCATCACTATCTGACTGATCAAGTGAAATGGTCGAAAAGTCATTTTTTTCTGATCTTATGTAATCAATAACCTTTCGTGTAATGACTAATTTGGCAAAAGATAAAAAAGAACTACCTTTTTCCACCGAATAAGCATCAATCGCTTCATTAAAAGCCATTAATCCAATGCTAAACTCATCATCTCTTTCTGGATTTATATACCTTTTACACACTTTAGAAACACATGTTGCAATAAAAGGTTGATAATCCGCTAATAGATGATGACGGGTCTCCTCATCTCCTGATTGTACGGCCTTCACGTGTTCCTCGAGGGATACGTCATCTATTTTTGGACGCTTTAACACCCCTCATCACCCCCAACGTACTATAATTGTTCGGTTCCACATTTCCCTTTATGGGTGTTATACACCTTTATTCATATCGCTCATGAAACGATTCGATTGGAATGGCTAAACCGACTTTTCCATGTTCCTCACTTTGACGCGTAGCATAAATAACACCAATAACCTCACCTTGTTCATTAATTACAGGACTTCCGCTATTCCCTCGATAAACTGGAGCTTGAAGCATTAATACATCAGTGTCCAGTGAGGAATCAGAAAGGCCAATAATTTCACCTTCATTAGCAATTCCACTAAATCTTAAGGGATTACCAATAAAGTAAAACGGCTCATCCTTTTTAAACGTTGCTTGGTCTGCTAAATCGAGATAAGGAAATTCCTCTCCTTCTATTTTAAGGACAGCCAAATCTATATCAGGATAAGTTTCTACTATTGTGGCTGTATATGGGCCATCTTCTGGTAAGTAAACAAGTAATTGTCCTGATCGATCAATCACGTGATAATTCGTTAATATTTGTCCTTCTTCGGTAAAAGTAAAACCCGTCCCCTTACTTTCACCTGTATCGATTAATGCAATGGATTCTTTATATTCCTGAATATCCTCATCCATCATGAGCTGAGCGGATGTTTTGACGAAATCAATCGCGGCTAACGAAAAGAAATTGGGGATAGCTGCACCAATATTGATGACCATAAAAACAGCAATAAGCCAAAATACCCATTTAGGAAATGGGCGTTTTGGCTTTTGCTCTTCTTCTTTGTCTCTTTCACGTAATTCTCTCTTTTTTTCTTGTAATATTTCATACATTTCTTCTTCATCTATATTTTCATAAAGATCCTCATCGATGATATCTGGACGTTTATCATCAGTCATCTCGCTCACCTACTTAAGAGACATTCATTCGATTTCGACCAAGTTGCATTTCATACATATTAAAATATTCGCCACGTTCTTTCAAGAGGCTTTCATGGTTTCCTTTTTCTAATATTTTACCATGTTTTAAAACGAAAATTTGGTCAGCTTGTTGAATGGTTGATAATCGGTGAGCAATCACGAGTGTCGTACGGCCTTTTTTGAGTACATTTAAGGCTTCTTGAATCAGCCCTTCTGTTTCGGTATCAATATTAGCTGTTGCTTCATCCAAGATTAATATAGCTGGATTAAAGGCTAAAGCTCTCGCGAATGACAACAACTGACGTTGACCAGTGGAAAATTCATTTCCCTTCTCCTTAACGGGTTCATCATATTGATTAGGTAGCTTTTCAATGAATTTATCAGCACCAACAGCTTTTAACGCCTCAATGGCTTGCTCTCTTGAAATAGATGGGTCATCCATCGTGATATTTGAAATGATGGTACCAGTAAAAATAAATGGGTCTTGCAACACAATACCAATATGTTTTCGCACTTGTTGTTTTGAAAACTCTTTTGTATCTTGACCATCAATTAATATTTTCCCATGGGTGGGATCATAAAATCGAAACAGCAAATTCATAATGGTGCTTTTACCTGAACCAGTATGACCAACGAATGCGGCTGTTTGACCAGGTGTAATTTCAAAATTAATTCCATTTAGAACGTAGTCATCTTTCTCATAAGCAAATGATACATCGTTGAAAGAGACGTGACCTTCATATCGAGGAATAGAGCTATAATTCACTTCTTCACCTTTTTCGTCCATTAACTCGAAAACACGACCTCCTGATACCCTTGCTTGTTCTAGCTGAGCTAATTGGCTGACAATTTGATCAACTGGTTCAAATAGACGTGTTAATAAATCAACTAAAGCGTAAAGTAGACCAGCTGAAGCGAGTGTAGTTCCATCTAATGCCGCTCCACCGAAATAAAGTATGAAGACAACGAAGGCAACATTTCGCATTACATCGACTAAATTAAATGATGTCCATGCTGTAAAAGTATTCATTTTCGTTTGATAAACACGATGTTTTTCATTGAGCTCTTCAAACTCACCTGTCATTCGTTCTGTCTGATTATAAGCTTGAATAATTGACATACCTTGGATTGACTCATTTATATTCGCATTGATTTGGCTATTTGTTTCTCGAATGATTCGATTATAACGACCACCGACTTTTTTATATGATTTCATCCAAATAAACAATATTGGAATTAAAAATAAACAGATCGCTGCCAGTTTTGGATCAAGAATGAACAGCGCTACAAATATACCAAATATATAAATTGCACCAGAGGCAAACACCTCTAATACTTTTACATACAGCTCACGAATCGCCTCAGTATCATTCGTAACTCTTGCCAAAATTTTACCAGCTGGTTGATCAACGAAATACTTAATCGGTAAGCTTTGAATGTGTTCAAATACATCTCGACGCATTTTTTGAATAATTCGATTCGAGGCAAATTGTAATAAATACGTCTTGTAATATAAGAAATAGGATGCGATTAAGATTAATCCCATGTATAAGGCTAGCAACCACATGATCGAGCCGATTTCACCTTCAAAAAAAGTATAAACTTCGCCTGCTGATAATCTTTGACCAGTCGTTTCAATGGACTCTCCTTGATCATCCAAAACGAAACGATCTGAGTTCGATTCAACTATAGAAGCATTCAATGGAACCTTTTCATCAAATAAATAAAACGAGATCCCATCTTGATATAGGGTGACTTGTTCATCTGATGGTTGTTCTGTCCGATCGATCCTTTCATAAGTCATTCCGTTAAAATGAACCCCTTCATTATTTTCACTTACGACATAATGGTTTGCAACACCGACAATATGCTGATCAATTAAATGTTTAGCTATGAATGGTCCCGATAGTTCTAAGGCTACCGAAACCATCAAACATAGCAGACCGATAAAGATACTTTTTTTAAAAGACCACGCATATTGAAATAAACGCTTCTCGGTTGATGGTTGATCCATATTAATTCCCTCCCTCCATCTGTTGAATAACGAATTGCGTATAATACCAACCTTGATGTTTCATAAGTTCTTCATGTGTACCATGTTCAACAATTTCACCGTTTTCAAGAACGATGATTTGATCGGCATGTTGCACAGCTGACAATCTGTGTGCTGCTATCAATGTGGTTTTATTAGAACGAACTCTCTTTAGGTGTTCAATAATTTTAGACTCTGTCTTACCGTCAACTGCAGACAATGAATCATCAAGAATTAAAATTTCTGGATTTTTAATTAAAGCTCGAGCTAAGGATACCCTTTGCTTCTGACCGCCTGATAACGTCACTCCACTTTCTCCTACTAATGTATCGAGACCTTCTGGTAAATTTTCTATATCCTCACGTAGAGATGCCGTTTCTAATATTTCATAAATTAAATCATCCGAAGCATTTGGATTACCAAATAAAATATTTTCTCTCACTGTTTTTGAAAATAAAATATGATCTTGTGGTACATGACTGATCCAATCACGGGTTTGTTCTAACGATATCTCTTGAATTGGAACGTTGTTAATATATAAGGCACCTTTTTCAGCAGGTGGATATTCCCTTAATAACTGTCTAAACACGGTTGTTTTTCCTGCCCCTGTCATCCCTACAATACCGATTGTTTCTCCTCGTTGAATATTCAAATTGATATTTTTTAAATCATATTGTGATACGTCAGGATATTTAAACCATAAGTCTTTAAAAATAATCGATTCTGGACGTTCGACTAACTTAGGTTTTTCAGGAGTTGACACATCTGGTTTGTGGGATAAAATTTGATCTATTCGATCCAATGATGCATTACCTCGTTGCATCACATTAATCAATTCTCCAACTGCAAACATTGGCCAAATCAACATTCCTAAGTAAACATTAAACGAGACTAGTTTACCAATTGTAATATCCCCGCGAATCACTAAATATGAGCCAAACCCTAAACCAATCGTATAAGCTAACCCCACTAACACTTTGATTGTCGGCTCAAATAAAGCATCTAGTTTTGCTACATCAATATTCTTTTGAAAGACTTCTTCTGTTTTATCATTAAATCTTTTTTCATCCTGCTTTTCTTGAACAAAAGCGCGAATAACTCGAACTCCTTGAATTGATTCAAGTGTGTCGTTGTTCAACTCGCTAAAGGATGCTTGAGCTTTCATGAACCGCTCATGAATGGCTTTTCCGTATTTTTGCATAATGAACGCCATAATTGGTAATGGAATCAGAGCCGCTAAAGTTAATTTCACATCAATCGTAAACAACATAATCGCAATAATAAATGCCATAAAAACCGTTGAATCAACTAATGTAAGAATTCCGAATCCTGCTGTCATCATGATTGCTTTTAAATCGTTCGTTGCACGAGCCATCAAGTCGCCTGTGCGGTATTTCCCAAAGAAAGACGGTGTCATTTTCATAAAATGACCCATCAAGAGCGAGCGCATTTTCTTCTCTAATAGGATTGCTCTTCCAAACAATGTGTAGTCCCAGAAAAAAGAGATTAAATAACTTACGATGACTAAAGTTATAAAAAATGCAACTAACTGTGTAAAACGTTCATTCGTTAATTGATTCATTTGTATGGAATCAATGATTTCACCCAAAAGAGTTGGTGGAATAACTACGAGAACATTTACGATGATTAAAGCCGTAATAGCCAATGTGTACCGGATCCATTGCTCTTTAAAATACCATGATAATTTTTTAAATACGCTAATCATTTATGATTCCCCCTTTTAATTCAATTTTTGATGTTAACTAACCGTCATCCAGCCTATGCTGCCTACTAAATAAATGAAATTCAATGTTAATTCGTTTGCGAATTCCATTACGGTAAATCTCAAATGAAATCTTAAACAATTTCTTCACTCTCCTTTTGAATTTTGAAACATAATGACTCTGTTGCTCATAAAAACAAAGTCTATATAAATAAAGCACACTTGACCGTGGCCAAATGTGCTTTATAAACAACAAAAACGCCGCGATCATCATATAATCGCGACGTTAATTCACCTGATTTTTAACAATAAATATAAAGACAACGATATAACCCTATAAAGAGCTATTCCAGGTATCTATAGGTTTGGTCACGATATTTAAATATTGAATTTTTAATACTTCTACTGCATGCTGTCCATTGATTTGTACTCTTATCATTTTCGTGACCTCCTTTACCTGTTTTTTCTAATTACTTTAAAGATTATATACTGTTAAAATCAAAAAAGCAACACAATTTCGAAAAGTTTTTGAAATTGCATCAAAAGCCTATGAAAATAATGACAAAAATAATCGCTGCAATAATTGAAATAAAAAAGATTGATACAAGTCTCGATACACTAATCATGGATTCATCTTTCCACCTGACTGGTCGGACTCCACTTATAAAGAATATGATCACAGCACTCAGAACTATGCATGTAATATTCGTCATAATTAATAAAAATGCTCCGTACGTATCCGTCCATAATGCTTGCCCTATAGACATCCCGAAGGTAATTACGGGCGGGAGTAAGGCAACTGCGACCATGACCCCGACCAAATTGCTAGATAATCGATTTAAGATTGACATAGCCCCCGCTGCTCCAGCTGCTAAGGCTAAAAAGAAATCGGCTAGCGTCACTTCTGTTCGGTTTATATACTGACTAGATTCCGTGCCATTCACAAAAAAGAAACCAAAAATAGCCGAAATCAAAACAATTACAAATACCCCTGCAAACAGGGTAAACGCAGCTTTTCCTAAATGCTTTAAATCTCCTAAAACGGTCGCAAATCCCATTGATATAGCTGGACCGATTAATGGAGCAATTGCCATCGCCCCAATGACAACGGCTGTGTCATCTTTCATAAAACCAGCTGTCGCCACGATTGCAGAAAATATGACTAACAATGTGTAATTCAAAGTTAAATCGCTTTTTTCTTCCACTGTATGTTTTAACTCTTGACGACTCGCCCGAAGAAACTTTCTTTTTTCTTCTTCCTCTTCTTCTTCCTCTGGTAGTTCCTCTTTTGGTTGTTCTTCCTTCTGAATGGTTAAATGAGAAAAGTACGTATGCACTGGGAACAGAATAGTTTCAAATCCTTCGGAAGATCTTGAGACGGTTTCTAAATAGTTTAAAACTTCTTCAACATAATCAGATGAAATAATCATCCTAATTAAAATTCTCTCATCATGAGACTCTTCCTCTTTCCAAGTCCCTTCTCTTGAAAAGCTTCTTAACTTTTCTACGACAAAATGGTAGTTCTTCTTCGGCACATATACTTCTACTAATTGTAAATTCAAACGACCTCACCCACTGTAAATCTATATTGTATGAGCATTAGTATTTACATATTTTCGTTTAACAATCACATACTATTCATAAAACATTTGAAGGAGATCAACATGAGACGGAGAAGCAGAAAAAAGACTTCATCAAGCTATTTCCCATGTGAAATTGATAAATTTGCGACGGACATAAAGGATTTTTTTCAATCGTCACCAGATGTCTCTAGCAAACAATTCGAACATCAAGGTCAAAAGATAATTGTTATTTTCATTAATTACATGGTTAAAAAAGAGAATATTTACAAGCACATTATCCATGTCATGCAGCAATCTGATGAAGAATGGAACACAGAATCATTAATGAACAAGATCCCTATCTCAGGCGGAGAACTAAGATCCTCTCTTAAAGAAATTGGAGAAGACTTAATGATGGGTTCAGTTGCTATTTATATAGAGGGGCAGGAGCACTGCATTACATATGGCGTCCCACAACTAGAACAAAGAGAGCCTGAGAGAGCTGAAACTGAATCTCTGATCTTTGGACCCCAAATTGCTTTTACAGAATCGATACAAACTAATCTAAATATCATTCATTGGCGATTAGATAATCCTTCATTAGTAACTGAAAAATTCATTGTTGGGAATGAGATTCCAACCGAGGTACGTCTCGTTTATCTTAAGAGTATCGCTGATGACGAAAATGTCAAAGAAATGCGTAGAAGACTAAACAAACTTCAAACAGACGATGTACTAGAAAGCTCTGTTTTAACGCAATATATTGAAGATAACTCATATTCTATTTTTCCACAGCTTTATGTGACAGAATTACCTGATCGTTTCTGTTATGAAATTAAAGAAGGAAAAATAGGTGTTATGGTTGATAAAAGTCCTAGCGGGGTCATTGCACCTACAAACTTCTTTAGCTTCTTTGAATCAACTGAGGATTTATATACTCGTTGGAACATGGGGACGTTCATTCGTTTCATGCGTTTGATTGCCATGTTTCTATCGATTACATTAACGCCGTTTTATGTTGCTGCAATAACGTTTCACTACGAAATTATACCAACAGCTTTACTTGTATCACTAGGTCACTCGCGCTCTCGAGTACCATTTCCGCCATTGCTCGAGGCTCTAATACTTGAGTTCTTAATAGAATTAATTCGTGAGGCCGGAGCACGGTTACCAACCAAAGTCGGTCAGACAATGGGTATCGTAGGCGGTATCGTAATTGGACAGGCCATTGTACAAGCAGGTTTTACGAGTAATATTTTAATTATTATAGTGGCACTTAGTGCTCTCGCTTCATTTACAATTCCTAGTTATTTAATGGGTACTGCCATCCGAATCATGCGTTTCCCATTAATCATTATGGCAGGCCTTTGGGGGGTTATCGGTATTTTCTACAGCTATGCCCTAATCTTAATTCATGTCGTAAAACTGCAATCTTTAAAACGTCCATATTTTTCACCAATTTATCCATTTCGTTACAAGGACTTAGATAATTCGATTTTGCGACTTCCATTTCTCCAGAGTAATTATCGTGCCGCTTCAAATATGCCAAAAGATAAAAAACGTTTTGAGGAACCATCCAATACTAAAAAACGGGATATTGAGGAATAGCTATGAAAAGTCTATCTATACCAAAAGAAAATCAAATAAAAGCCTGGTATTTATTTATTATTCTACACACCATGCAAGTCGGTGTTGGTATGGCTGGATACCCTAGATTAGTATTTATGGAAGCCCGACAAGACAGTTGGATCCCCATTATTATAACAGGGTTAATTTTACATTTAGTCATTGCTTGTATGGTATTTGTTTTAAATTCATTTGAAAAAGAAGATTTACCCGGGATCTTAACAAAATCGATGGGGAAATATGTTGGCCTAGTTGTCAGTTCACTATTTGTCATATACTTTTTACTCCTATTTCTAAGTGTCATCGCAAACTATATCGAATTTGTCCAAGTATTTATTTTCCCACAAATGAAATCTTGGTTCATTGGATTACTCCTTCTGACATTGGTTTGGTATGCCGTCTATGGAGGAATAAGAGTAGCCATTGGATCTAGCTTTGTATTCTTTCTATCTTCAATATGGATGGTTGGATTATTACACAAACCCATCACTCAAATTGATTCGAGAAACTATTTTCCTATGTTTCAAGTTGGATTAGATGAAATTTACCAAGGCGTGTTAATTTCCTCTTACACGTTTTTAGGGTTTGAATTGTTATGGATGGTATATCCATTCATTAACGATAAGAAAAGAGTGGGACGTTATAGCCAATTTGCCATCGTGTTTACTGTTGCTATGTATTTATTAACGACCATGGTTGCAATTGGGTATTTTTCCCCTAGGCAATTGGAGGAAAAAGTTTGGCCACTTCTAACATTGTTTAAAGTTATTTCTTTTCCAATGTTTGAACGTTTTGATATATTAGCCGTTGCGTTATGGATTCTAGTTATATTACCAAACCTGATTTTACTCGCTTGGATGGTTAGTTTCACTTGCAAGCGTGTTCATGGCTGGAAACAAAAATATTGTCTAGCTGTCATGATTATATTTTCTCTCTTATTTGTCTCAATCTTTGATGACCGAGAACTTGTAAATAAATTAACGGATTTCACAGGTAGAGTTGGGTTATTTTTAGGTTTTGGATTTCCTTTTGTGCTCCTTCCATTTGCGATTAGACAACGAATGAAAGGGAAGAAAAAGAATGCAAAAAGTTCTTAAGTTTATACTCATTAACTTAATGTCACTTACTCTACTGGCAGGTTGTGTCGAAAAGAATGTCCTAGAACAATTAGGAATCGTAACCGCTTATGGGTTCGATAAAGCAAATGGTAACGACATGCTTCAATTGACAACAGTGTTATTTCAATTTAACCCAGATATTACAGATGCTTCTCAAATTATTTATAGTGAGGGACATACATTTAGAGAGTTAAAGAAAAATGCGAATAAAAAATCGGGATATAAAATCGTTTCTCGCCAACTTAGAACCATCTTGTATGGACCTGAATTAGCTAGAGGAGGCATTTTCCCTTATATTGATACTTTAGAACGTGACGCTGCTATATCTGATATGGTGTATATAGCCGTTTCTAATCAGCCAACTCAACACGTTCTAAGTGCTACAAACTATGAACAGTTACCCAATATTGGGACTTACATTCAACGGTTGATTGAGACAGCAATCGAAGACGAGCAATTAAATAGTAATACTTTGCATGAATTTACACGAGCATTTTTTACAATTGGACAGGATCCATTAGTACCTATTATTGAAAATCATAATGATAAAGCTCAATTAACTGGGCTAGCTATATTTCAAGATGATCGTTATGTAGATGAACTTCCATTAGACGATATTTTTTATGTGTTATTAATGACGAAACAATTAAAAGAAGGTAAAGTTGAACTAAACTTCCCTATAGAGTCGTTTCTTAATTATATGGAGGGTTACGAAAAACCCGATTCTGATCAAGTCTTTGTTGTCTTAGAAAAAATCAGTAATAAGACTGACGTAAAAATCACAGATATTGAGAACTTAAAATACAGAGTAGATATAAATCTTGAAGGTAGACTCGTTGAACTAACCGAACGAATTGACTTAAGTAACAGAGAAGCATTAGATCTGCTTGAAAAAACAATCAATAAGCAAATAGAAACTAAAATTGAAGAATTAATTGAGAAGTCTAAAGAAGCCAATGCTGATTTCTATGGTTTTGGAAAAGAATATAAATCTAAAAAAGAGGGGAAAAATATCACGAAAGAACAATGGCGTGACATGTTTCAAGATATTGATGTTCAAGTGAATGTATCAACTACTATACGTAGTTATGGAATTATTGAATAATAATTTAGCTCAAGAGAGGTAATCTCCCTTGAGCTTTTTTATTTCATGGTTTGTTTAATCAGTTCTACGACATCTTGCTTTACTTCTTGAGGTTGATATTGCATCATTTTATATTTATAAGTATCACGGTTTTGATACAAGTCCTCTGTTTTTTGAACTAGATGTTCTCTTGTTAATTCCTCTTCTTCAATCACTTCCGCATAATTTTGTTTTTTAAATGAGTTCGCATTTAAAATTTGATCACCACGGCTCGATTGTTTTGAAAGAGGAATCAGTAACATCGGAATTCTTAAGGCTAAAAATTCAAAGATAGCATTCGAACCAGCACGCGAAATCACCACATCTGTAATCGCAAATAAATCTTTTAATTCCTCCGAAATGTACTCATATTGGACATATCCAGCCTGTTGAACGGATGGGTCGATTTTCCCTTTTCCGCATAAATGAATAACTTGGAAGTCTTTTAATAAAGTTGGTAATGCCAACCGAACAGATTCATTAATTTTCTGTGCACCAGCACTTCCACCCATCACAAGGATAATCGGTTTATCTTCTGTTAAACCTGTGAACTGATAAGCCTTTTTAGCGTCACCTTCAAACAGTTCTTCTCTAATAATTGCACCCATATGCTTAACTTTTTCTTCAGGTAAATGCTTTGTTGTTTCTGGAAAAGTAGTTAAGATATATGAGCTAAATTTCGTCGCAATTTTATTAGCTAAACCAGGTGTATAATCAGATTCATGAATAATAGATGGAACACCCGTCATTTTCGAAGCCATTACTACGGGAACAGATACAAACCCACCTTTTGAAAACACAATGGAAGGCTTAACTTGTTTAAGTATTTTTCTTGCTTGAAAAATACCTTTTAAAACACGGAACGGATCTTTTATATTTTCTTTAGATAGATACCTTCTTAACTTCCCCGTTGCAATTCCGTGATACGTTACCCCATCTAAGTGGCTAATTAAATCTTTTTCAATTCCATTATATGAACCGATGTAATGAACATCATAACCTTCCTTTAAAAATTCAGGTATTAGAGCCAAGTTCACGACTACATGGCCTGCTGTACCTCCACCGGTAAAGACGATCGATTTTTGACTCATACATGTCTTCCCTTCTATTCTTATCAAGTAAAATCAAGTATAATGTCATATTAACAAATGTCGTTCGTTTTGAATAGGAGCGAGGTTGAATAATGTACGAAACTCATGGGATTTCAGAAAAACTGTCACTATTTATTAAAATATTAATTCCGATCTTGGTCACTCAAGTCGGCCTCTATTTAATGAATTTTTTTGATACGATTATGGCGGGGCGAGCAGGCGCGAATGATTTAGCAGGTGTTGCGATCGGGTCGTCCATTTGGGTTCCCATTCTTACTGGTGTAACAGGAATTTTAATGGCAATCCCACCGATTGTCTCTCAATTAATGGGTGCTCAGAAAACCAATCAGATTACACATGTAATAAGGCAAGGGGTCTACCTGTCTGTTTGCATTGCTGTACTCATTTTTATAATCGGAATATTTGTGTTGACACCTGTTCTAAACGCATTATCTTTAGAGGAAGAAGTAAGTCATATTGCTAAATACTATTTAGTGAGTCTTGGCATTGGAATGGTTCCACTATTCTTATTTAATTTATTAAGGTCATTTATTGATGCGCTGGGGCAGACAAAGATTTCTATGCTGATTATATTATTAGCTTTGCCCTTGAATGTTTTCTTTAATTACCTATTTATTTTCGGTAAGTGGGGAGTTCCTGCTTTTGGTGGAATTGGGGCAGGAATGGCATCTGCCATCACTTACTTAATTTCCGCGAGTATATCTGTTTGGATTGTACAAAAGAGAGCTCCTTTTAATCGCTATCAAGTTTTTTCAGCAATTGAACGGCCATCTTTTACGGCGTGGAAGGAACAATTGAAGATTGGTATTCCAATTGGGATAACGATTTTCTTTGAAACAAGTATTTTTGCAGCCATTACATTATTGATGAGTGTTTATAATACTGAAACCATAGCTGCCCACCAAGCCGCGATTAATTTTGCGACGTTGTTTTACATGCTGCCATTGGCAATTGCCATGGCGCTTACCATTGCGGTCGGTTTTGAAGTAGGAGCTAATCGATTAAGGGAAGCGACGGCTTATGCCAAGATTGGGATTAGTTCTGGAGTGATCTTTTCGTTAGTTAGCGGGATTTTGATTTATATGTTCCGTGAGCATGTCGCCATGTTATACAGTAATGACCCTGTAGTCATTGGACTGATGCAGCACTTTTTAATTTATGCTATCTTTTTCCAATTATCGGACGGAATTGGGACCCCAATCCAAGGAGCGTTGCGTGGGTATAAAGATGTCAATGTCACATCCGTAATTGCGCTAGTCTCTTTTTGGGTGCTAGGACTTCCAGCTGGATATGTCGCGGCTAATTTTACCGCGCTAGGTCCATATGGTTATTGGGTTGGCCTCATAACTGGATTAGGATTTGGTGCCATTGCATTATCGGTTAGACTGTTTTTTGTAAATAAAAGGAAGGTTTTGATAAGTGGTTAGAGGCTGGGACAAAACCCAGTAAAATAAAAAATCGTGGAAGACATCAAAATTGATGTTCTCCACGATTTTTTTATACTCTTTTTTAATTTT
>NZ_FOES01000061.1 GCF_900110685.1 Piscibacillus halophilus | reverse complement strand
ATCTTGAATAATACGAGTGGGTCGAGCGAAGGTCGACCATTATCTTCAGAGTAATATGAACGAACTTTTTCTGGAATGAAAGAAAAGTCTATGTATCGATCTATTTTTCTTAATAAATGATCATCAGGGACAAGCTCATCAATTGTAACCATTTCTATTTCCATTTGACGCTCTTTATTACTATTAAACATGGGAACACCGCCTTTTATTAATCTAACTATATTATAACAAATTAACGCGGTGAATTGTTAAAGTTTAGGCAAAAAATATAGGCTGTCGAGACTTTCTCGACAGCCTGCAAAAAAGTCCATCACCTTAAGTGATGGACTTTTTTGTTTTTAGGTATCATTATCATAGGAAATCATTAATGCCTACATATTGTATTATGGAATATGTTACCTACTTCAATATAAAACCTTATATTGAAGGTGAACGACATCCGTTCCATCCGTCACTTGTTGACTTTCCAACTTAATTGGCGCATCTCCAATATAATCAAACAACCGAACGCCGTTTCCTAGCACAAGGGGTGAAACATGAAGTTGGATTACATCAAGAAGACCAGCCTTCATACATTGTTGGGCAATACTAGGTGTTCCAATGACAACATTTTTCCCGTCAGCAACTTCAATAGCCTGTTTCAATGCACTCTCAACACCATCCGTTACAAATGTAAACGGTGTGTCATTCTCTTGAAAATGTTCAGGCTGTTCATGTGTTACAACAAAAATCGGAATACCAGAAATGGGATGACTTCCTCCCCAACCGTTTACAATATCAAATGTTCTTCGACCAAAAACCATGGCTCCAGTGTTGGGAATAAACTCATCAAAAACTTCTCTATTCGATTCAGACATCTTAAAAAAATCGTTGTAACGACTTGGTTGATCGCCACTAAACAGCCATCCTTGAATAGCTTCTCCTCCCTCACCTAGTGGTTGATTTTGGTTATCATCCACACCTGCTACGAACCCATCAAGAGACATTGAAATATCTAAAAATCACCTTCCCCATTTTCCCCACACCTTTCTATTCAATTATAAAGTAACTACAGTTATAAGAAGAATGACGTGATTAAAGATTTTTCATTAAGTATTAATGAACCTATGATTACGGGAATATGGGGCCGAAATGGAACTGGAAAGACCATCCTTATGAAATTACTCGCAGGTCATTTCCAACCCCAAAAAGGTTCGATTAATATCATGGGTTTAGAACCTTATAATCATTCAGGCATAAAACAATATTTATGTTATATGCAAGAAGAACATCCATTTAGTATTATTTGGAAAGTTGAAGACGTACTCCGTTATGGTCAATATTATAATCCTAACTGGGATATGGAATATGCAAAAATCTATATAAAGTTCTAGTTTGTTTAATGGAATGTGATGTAAAACGGCAATAATCATGATCAAATCAATAGAGTGATTCGGTATTGGGATCTGGTCTTGGGCCATGACATTAAAACGATGATCAGGATATTTTTTGTTAGCAAAATTGACCCTTTTTTCATCGGGATCCAACCCTATATAATATTCTGGAGACACTAGGGTGCAATTGGCACCTGTGCCAGATCCAAAATCTAACACATGTTTAGATTCTAATTCACAATGATCCATAATGTATTGATGTATATATTTTTTGGTTAGCCATCTTTGCCGGACGAATGAATCGTAAACAATTGGTGATAGTTGCATGTAAGTTTAGTCTCCTGTTTCATAATTAATGTTATCTTGAATAGTTTTAGTAATCACTTATTGAATTATTCAAATACCACTTAACATACTTTTAGAAAAATAATTTTAATGATAAACTGGTATATATCTTTCTTAATACATATATAATGTGTATTAACCATAAAAAGGAGATGGCATCATGAAACACCGTTATGCCTTCCGACTTGTCTTTTTAACCATTTTAACGATTTATTTAATTTGCAATGTTAGTGGGACAATTACAACGGATCTTCCGATTGATACACCAACGAATATAACCGAACATAGTGAATATCATTACACACCATTAGGTTCTAATAATAATGATTTACTAAAGTTTGTAACATTTATAACATCACTTATCATATTGGTTCCAATCGTTTGTTTTACTTATTACTTAATTCCAACGTGGTACCACAGTTTACGAAGGAAAAGACTAACACCTGTTTTTTATGGAAGTGATTATTTAGTTCACCCCTTCTAGTTACTAAGTATTTTTTATTAAACTAGGAGGTACAAAATATGATGTTCTTAAGGTTTCTAATGATTGGTTTATTTTCTTTTACAGCGATGAGTTTAATGTCGTTCCAAGGTGTAGAGATTTTTCACGCGTTCGTTGATTTATTTAAAAATAAATAAAACCAAAACAAAAGTGCATAGAGCTAATCTATGCACTTTTGTACATTATCAATCGATATTTGAGAGCCTCTATTTAGATACTGATCGTCTCTACTCTCCCACAGCACGTTCAAAGGCACTTTTTCCTCCAACTACAGGTAAATGCACGACACTCTGACCAAGAGATATGTCGAACGTTGCTTGGCTATCGCTTGGCATTAACCATCTGTCATGACTTCCTGTAATAACGATTCCGATTCTGTGACCTTTCTTAAAAACATAGTCTTCTGGTAGTGTGTTCCACTGGAAACGATAGTTTTTACCTGGTTTTAAGATATCTGTTATCTCTAATGATTTCCAGTTTTGCGCATCAAGCCAGCCGTGTGTAACAATTTCATACGGTGCAGTATGAACAGTTCTTTCGGTATCTTTGTAACAGGCATCATCTACTTCACTACTTTCACCCCAACAAGATTCTGACTCTAATGTACGGATTCCTTCACCACGGTCACGGTGATTGACTCGTTCATCCGTACCATAATCAACAATCATTGCCGATAAGTATGCATGATCTCGATCTAATGAAGCACGAATGTCGACTTCAGGGACACCACTTAAATGAATGTCTTCTTCTAATTCAGGTGTTAAATAGATGAGTCGATTGTCTTTTTCCTCAAATTCATCCTCAACCATTTCTTGTTCCGTTTGATCTGGATTATCTGTAAATGATTGATTAAAGTTTCCTTTTACTGGACCTGTTGTTAAGGTCCCTGGCAATTCCCCATCCGCAGGGGCTAACCTTAACTTAACTGATTTTGTGTCTTTTACTGGCCAAGTTTCATAAGTTTCCCATTCATTCGGTTCACGTTCAATGTCCACCATTGGTTCATCCATAATTCCGTTTTCTATATCAAGTAACCAGTGGTCAAACCATTTATGAAGAGTAGATACCCATTCCGCGCGACGAAAATCAAATGGATCTACGTGTCCTGTTTGGGTTAACCATAGTTTTCTTGGTACATCATGGTTGTCCAATTCTTCCCACCAATTGGAGAAATGATTTGCTTTAACATTATAATCGTTCAAACCATGAATGACAAAAACACTTGCTTCCACATTATCCGAATCTTTAACAAAATTACGCTCGTCCCAAAATTCATTATAGTTTCCCGTCTCATCATCGGACCTTGATGATATATCCTCTCTTATCGGTGCACATTCAGCAATTCGTTCTGTATTCGTTACGGTTCTCGATAATCCAGCAGGACCATTTAGATAAAAAGGAATCCCACCATACCTATAATAATCATACCAACTACTAATTGCTCCAATTGGTACAATTGTCTCAAGCCCTTCAACTCCTGTGGCCGCAACTCCATTAGCGATGGTTCCGTCATAGGATTTTCCAATCATGCCAACTTTACCAGTTGACCAATCTGCTGTAATTTCTTCACCATCCTCATTCCACGCCTTACCTTTTCCGTTTAGCCAATCAATAACAACTTTAGCACTTTCAATTTCTTCATGCCCGCCAGTTGTTGGGCATCCCATTGAGTTATTGGTTCCAACCATATCGACTAGAACAACTGCATATCCTCTTGGAACAAAATAGTTATCATAGAATAATGGAAACATTTCATTGATGCCATCACCATCAGGGTCTTTAATTTCCGATTCATTTCCTCGACCAAGCCATTCATAATACGGGCTAGCATCCATGATAATCGGCACCTCAAGCCCTTCCTCTGTTTCCTTTGGACGAATCACATCTGCAGCAATAATATCTTTCTCTCCATCATTATCACTGTCTAAACTTGACTCTATATAGATGGTTTCTTTGATGGCATCTTCATAAGAATAGATCGCATCTGTCACTCCATCTTTCAATTGATGTTCCTTCGTATCAGTTTCTGCTGATACTTCAAAGTTAAGAGAAGAATTTATGACAGTGATAACCGTTAAGAATATAATACCTATAGTAATTCTCTTTACTCTCAAATATAACCCTCCTATTATATGAATCTATCAATAGTATATCTGTTGATAGAGAGGGTTAATAGAGTATAAATCATTATTTTTTGAATATTATAAATTTACTGTCAGTAACATATTACTAGTTAAAAAGAAATATAATCTCAAAAATTAAAGTGCATAGATTTGCTCTATACACTTTAATTTTAAATAATACTATATAAACTTCTCTCACCTAAACTTAACAAAAACCTTAATCCCAAAAAGACTTGAATAAATCTTAATGGTTTTATTCATTTTTGAAACATGGATCAAAATCTGGTTTTTCATGTGTTCACCAGCCTAGTTATTGTTTACATTTTACATTTAACTCTTTCGGTTAATAAACCCAATAACACTTATCAATTAAGACCAAATAAATCTTCGTAGTCCCCCCTCTTTTATTAATGAATCCATTTCTCACAATAGTACTCTTTTGTAAAATAATGCAGATTTTTTGATGTACGTTTCCTTTTATTTACACTAAATTTTCAACATAATTTTTGGATTAATTTTCCTAATAATTAAAGCATTAAAAATCCCCACTTCTTTAAATGGGGATTTTTTCTCTCACGAAATAACATTATATGTTTTATGAGTTTGTCTTAGAATCATTGTAAGTGCTTCGGAGGTTCATTATTATGAGATTTTTTACTTACTTCTTTGAAAAGATTATCTTCACTCATTTGGTTCATTTGTTGATTTATTTGGTTTAACTGAGTCTGATTGTTCGTTAGTAATTTCATTAATTGATTAAACTCTTTTTTTGTAACAGGTTGAGCTTCATCTTTTAATAGGTATCCAACTTGGCCATTCGGTTCAATCGTGGCGTATTTTACATCGTCTAGCTTAAGAACGTTTTTCTGCCTTAAATTCATTTCGAGTTGGTCAACTGACATTCTAACTTTAGCTAATTCTTTCTCATTGATCGTGCCATTTTCGATTAAAACCTTTGATTTCCCAGTAATCAGCTTTTCAATCCAATCAGATTTAATCTGTACATACTCTATAAGAATTAGAGTCGCGACTAGAATCTCCAATTATAAAGGTAACTCCAAGATTGTTTCCAGATACAGGTTGAATAAGAAGGGAACCAATCGCGATCATAATAACTGTTTCAGCTAATGTCATCTGCGAAATTGTTTTTCTACCAGCAATTCTTAAAAGCATGGTACCAACTAAAACGATTAATACAGCTTTCCATAAAAGGTCTAAACTCATTTATAACCCTCCTGTGATGAATCCTACTGGTAGTTTGTCCATTCATTTCCTAAAAATTTATTTTTTAATGAATAACGCCTTCAATCCTTATTAAGAAAAGAAGGCGTTTAAAATTTTCTACTCTGTTTTATGACTAACCACACGGTTCATTTCTTTTTCTACTCTTAAGAAGTATGCTCGAGCACACAACCAAAATATCGTGTAAACTATTACAAATATACCTACGGCAATTAATATTTCTAAAACTCCTATTGGAACCCACCCAGCGATAAACGCAATCGGTAACCAAATACCAACAGACAGCAAAAAATGAACGACGGTTTGTTTTAATGGACTCCAATTGTCTATTTCAAAAATTAAAGATGCTACTGAAAAATAGATCCCCATCAGAAGACTGGCCGACATATTTTTCCAAATTATTGATACAGTTGTTTCAACATCATACACCATCATGATCGTTAAAGCGATAAACGTTATAATCGCTGCAAAACCTAAACCAATTAAACTTCTTCTTAACAATTCAAGAATCATCTTCTAACCTCCCATAATTAATTTTTGCTTAATCTCATTTACATATTTTCTCGACACATATTCCTTACCTCCAGAGTGAAAATAAACACACAAGTTCCCATTAAAAGCTAATTCAAAAGATTTAATGTGATTCAAGTTACCAATAACCGATTTTGAAAAACGATTAAAGTGGTGACTGCTTAATATTTCTTCCACCTCATACAATTTCATATTGAGCTCAATTGAACGTTTATGAATGACGGCATAAACTTTTCGGCTTTGAGCATACACATATTCAATTTCATTAGGTGACAGAAGTATAGATTGATCCTCTTCTCTTCCAACAATTTTTTTATGGTGATCATTATTTAAGTTTTTGACCAACTCCTCTACTTCTTGGGACCATTCTTTAGCATGAATCGTGATATACGTTCCATCATATTTTTCATCAATATCGATATTGACTTTCAAATTGGCTCCCCCTTTCAATACATACTATATCGGTAATTTAAGCCTTTTATATTAATTATCGAATGACCGGTATTATTCCTTGTATAACATGCAAGAACGATAACATAAAAATCAACTAACTTTGATATTTGGAGAAAACTAACGCAAGACATAGCAAGAATTTCATATTTTGAATCAGAAAGTATTTACTCCATGTCATCACCTTACATTCGTAATGATGAGATTTGTTTAACAATGTTTAAATGAATATACTGTAAGTGAAAAAATCTAATTCTATATAAAGGAGTGGATGTTTCATGAAAGATTTGTATCCTTCTAGAATCAAAGGAAACCCTAAGATTTTTGAAAGAATGGATCCAGTCATTCACGACTCCACAGAACAAGATGGACCATTAAATCAGAAGGAATTAGATTTTTATGAAGATAATGGGTATCTGTTTATACCTAATCTGTTTTCAGAAGCAGAGGTTGAGGTTCTACAAAAAGAATTGAAGCGTAATATGGAAGACAACCAAGGCTCAGATGCACCACATGTAGTAAAAGAAGCCCAAAGTGATGAGATTCGTTCTGTTTTTGATGTGCACAATAATGATGAGTTTTTTCAAGATTTATCGTCACATGAACGAATTGTCAATATTGCGCAACAATTACTTGGAAGCCAGGTTTACATAAATCAATCACGGATTAACTTTAAGCCTGGCTTTAAAGGGAAAGATTTTTATTGGCATTCGGATTTTGAAACGTGGCATATGGAAGACGGTATGCCCAGAATGCGCGCGGTGAGCTGCAGTATCATTTTAACGGATAATTATCATTATAATGGGCCGCTTCTATTAATACCGGGTTCACATCGTTGGTACGTACAGTGTGTCGGTGAAACACCAGATAATCATTTCGAACAGTCATTAAAGATGCAGAATATCGGTGTCCCAGATCATGACAGCATTAACTGGTTATTAGAAAAAGGCGGGAAAATCGATAGTGCAACTGGTCCTGCGGGGTCCGTTTTATTCTTTGAATGTAATACGATGCATGGTTCAAATAGTAATATCTCACCAATGCCACGAAGTAATGTGTTCTTTGTCTTTAACAGCATAGAGAATAAACTAGTTGAGCCATTTGCGAACACATCACCAAGACCAGAATTTATTGCAAATCGTACGAATGTCAAACCGATTGAACCGAAAGCTTTTGACTTTACTAAGAAAAAGATAGCGATGTCTTAATAAATGGGACTTGGATTTCTCCAAGTCCCTTCTATAATGCTTTATGCAATATAAGTAGCTCACCTTTTCTACCCATCACTCTAACTCCACGGTCGATGTACCCACTTTTTATGTATACTTGCTGTGCTAAGGTGTTTTGATGATTCACAGCGAGAATGATTTCATTTTTATCTGGAAAATGTTTTGTAACAAATGAATCCAATATTGATAAAGACTTTTTGGCAATCCCTTTTCCTTGAAAGCTCGAATTAACGGAAAAGCCTCTCATTAATATCGCTTGACGGTTCTGACTATACGCCTTAACCCCTTCCCAACCATGGAGCACAAAAAAACCAGCAGGATCTCCGTTATATAAAACCACAACTGGATATCTGGTATTATCTTTCTGACAGACCTCCACTGCTTCCAAGGGCATTGAAGTATATCGACTTTGATCTTCAGATAAATGGTAGTCTTTTAATTTTGGCCGATATTCTTCTTGATAAAAGTCTAATGTGACGTTTTCTAGAGTCATTTTTTCACCTCTAACCGAATATATGTTCGTATTTATTATATAAGTAAATGGTGTTAAAATCAATCCCTATACGGAACCTATCAAAAAAAGACTCTGGAGAATTCCAGAGTCCTTTCTGAATTAATTGGCTGGTTTTTGTTTTTGTAGTAAAAAGGCTAGTAACATTCCAACAAAAGATAAAACCGTGGCTACAACAAAGGCCATATTATAACCACTAATTAACGCTTGGTCGACTATTTCTGCTTGTGATAGTCCTTGAAGTTGATCTGTGTTTGGTTCAAAATGAGACGTCGTTGTGGTCATCACAGTCACTAAGATTGCCGTTCCAATGGATGCGGAGACTTGTTGTAAAGTATTTGCCATCGCGGATCCATGCGCATTCCATTCAAGTGGTAATTGGTTTAAACCATTTGTCATAACTGGCATCATCGCTAATGATAATCCAAACATGCGAATAGCGTAGATGACAGTTAGATAAACAAATGATGTATCCATTGATAGATTTGTAAATAAAAATGTCGTGATACTCACAATCAACAGACCTGGAATGGCAAGCTTCCTTGCACCTAAACTGTCAAACAGTCGACCTGTAATAGGTGACATAATCCCCATGACAATTGCTCCTGGCAGTAACATTAATCCAGATTCAAAAGGGGTAAAACCGCGAACATTTTGCATATAAAGTGGTAACAAGGTCTCTGCCCCAATCATCGCCATTAACACAATCATCGTAATAATTAATGATATACTGAAAATAGGAAACTTAAAGACTCTAAATTCGAGCATTGGGGTCTTCATTTTCAATTGTCTCCAAACAAATAAAGCAATTATAATAGCCCCGGCAATAATGCTAATCAACACAATCGGGCTTCCCCATCCATTCTCACCGGCACTACTAAATCCAAATAATAGTCCTCCAAATCCAAATGAAGACAAGATAATTGAAATAATATCGATTTTAGGTTTTGTTACCCGAGTTACATTTTGCACAACATAGAATGCAAAAATTAAAGCCGTAATCGCGATTGGTAACACAACGTAAAATAAACCACGCCATGAAAAGTATTCAAGCAACCAACCAGATAAAGTTGGCCCGATTGCGGGAGCAAATGAAATAACCAATCCAGCAAACCCCATTGCCGTCCCTCTTTTTTCTTTAGGGAAAATCGTTAAGGTCACCGTCATTAATAGTGGTAACATGATTCCTGAACCAGCTGCTTGAACAACTCGAGCTGCTAATAGAAGTTCAAAGGTGTGTGAAATACTGGCTATAAATGTACCTAATATAAACACACTAATCGCTGTAAAAAAGATTTTCCTAGTTGAAAATCGTTCTATTAAGAAAGCTGAAATGGGGATCATCACCCCATTAGTTAGTAAAAATGCCGTCGTTAACCATTGAACTTTATTTTCTGTAATTCCAAAGTCATCCATGATAGTTGGAAGAGCTGTAGCTAGTAATGTTTCGTTCAATATTGCAAAAAACGCTCCGACAAGCATGATGGCAACCATCGGACCTTTTCTAATCTGTTTTAAATCTACTTCTGTCATATTTATCATGCCTCTCTCATGTAACTTTCTATAATTCTTTCTAAAATTTGAATATCTCCTAATAATGATTCCTCTTGTTTTAAATAATGAATGAAAGCCTCAATCATAATAAATTGAGGTTTGTCGGAGAAAATTTCTTTTTCAATCAAATCAAGCGAGGAGTGTATTTTTTCTTCATCTAAAGTTAATCTTGTTTGACTTGTTTGACGACGAATCGTTTCTAATTTCAGGTTCAATTCATCTTTTAAGCTTAAATCACCTTTACCTAAAACCGGTTCAACCTGATTGATTGAGCTTACCATCGATGCAATAGAATTTGAGATTAACTGTGCAAGTCTTGGTATATTGACTTGGTGTTGATCGAAAATAATCGTAAAAACATATTCTTTTAAAATCCCTTCCAATATTGTCACAATGTCTAACAAATAAGGTCTTACACTGTTGCCGAACGACTGAATCAATACATCTTTATGTGATTGCATCATCGATTCTCTAAAGTGATTCATGACCTCTTTGATTTGTTCATTTTCTTGTGGTGGAAAATCACGAAATAACACATTATAAAAATCTCGCTTCTTCATCCATTGATTAAGTTCATTCATAATTTGCTTAGTTAAAAGGTCTTCTCCTTGTGCCCCTTCTAACGATTCAATGCTAGCTTGCTTAACAATTTCTAAATGATTCTGTCTTAAAATCTCTACTAACAAGCTTTCTTTGGAAGAATAATATTTGTAAAAGGCACCTTTTGAAATCCCTGTTGTTGTCGCTAATTCTTGAACGGACGTTTGATGGAAACCTTTTTTAGAAAAAAGCTCTGTCGCTTTAGTTATGAGGATATCTTTATAATCCATCTCAACACTCCAAACTAGTCGGTCACACTTTATGACTCAATGGTCACAGAACGATTTTATGTGATTCATTTTAAAAAGTCAACGAACAAAATCGCTAACGCGACTTACTACGTCCCAAGTGAGTGCTAATCACTTGGGACATTCTTCGCTCTAATCATAGTGCCATTACAGTGAGGGCAATGAAGCTCAACCTCTTCATCATTATTTTTATCCACACTAAACTCTCCGATGATATAATCAGGTACTTCATCAGTTCCATTACAGTCAAGACATTTAAATATAACTATTTTGATTTCTTCATCCAATCCGAAAGGATCATCTTCTAACCATTCATCGATGTCTCCGAACAAATTATCCTGATCTTTTTTCTGGGACAAACTCATACCTCCTCCATTTATTAACTGATTCAACATCTTCCATGTAA
>NZ_FOES01000066.1 GCF_900110685.1 Piscibacillus halophilus | reverse complement strand
GCGTTTTCTCGATCTCGTGGCACCTGAAGGTCTTGGATGCGACCGTATTTCGTATCCAATTGACGACCGTAACTGCCGTTCTTATAGTTTTTTAGCTCAGGATTTTCTTCGAAAAATTGATTCATTTCTTCCTTCATAATTGTTTCTAGCTTCTCTTGGACGAAAGAGCGGACTAATTCGTCCAGTTGATTTTCGAGGTTGTTTTGTCCTATACTTGTAAACATGAGGTAGGGCATCTCCTTTCATGAGTTGATTTCGTTGTTTACTCTGAGGATACCCTGCCTCTTTTTTTGTCTTCAAGAGTTTTACACAAACTATTGTACGTCATCTTTTAAAAAGTAATAATTTTATCAAATCTTGGTAATTCTTCGTATATACATTCTTAAATATTGAGTCATTTATTGTATGCCACCCCACATTATTCAAAAGGCAGTCATCAAGTTGATATTCTGTTGATGACAGTTAAGACTACCCAGTAATGTTAAAAGGGTTATAAAACGACAATGTTTTGTGTTTTATCTCTTATTTTAAACCTTGGTATTTATTGAGCAGTTGATCAAGCTTATGGCTTAAATCAATTGTATTAGGGTGATTTAAACCTAATTTCATGCCAGCTTCAAGCATTTCTTGTCTAACTGATTCAATTTTTAGGGTCAAATTTTCCTGGGTTTTTGTAGACATATATACGAAGTACACCTCCCTTCTTTATGGGGTGACACATTTTGTCATTATCATAGTTTTTTAGATAAAAACCAATCATTTTGATGTAATACAGAAAAATTTGTTTACAATTGTAAAAGTGTGACTAGAACGATTGGCAAACTTCGATTTTATATGTGATTTAAAAGTATTTCCGGCCATATTAAAGGCACTTTCGTAGATACATAAATTCAATGTTTTTTAATCGAGATATAATTATTGATTCTGACTTTGTTGTGCTAATATGATAATAGCGATGGTTCTAGATGAATTGGAGGGGTTGAGGATGATCATTAAACGTGCAGAAAATGCAAAAGGTGTTATCGTAGCTATACACGGTGCATTTGAGCATTCAGGGCGTTACGAATGGTTATTTGATCGATTTAATTATTTTGGTTTCCATGTTGTTGCTGGAGATTTACCTGGCCAAGGTAAGACAAAAGGTAAAAGAGGCCACATACGTTCTTTTACAGAATATATCGTCACCGTATTATCTTGGATCGATGAAGCGAAAAAATTTGATTTACCTGTCTTCTTATTTGGTCATAGTATGGGTGGATTAACAGCTATTCGAACGGTTCAACAACATAAAACAGAAGTGTCAGGTATTATTTTATCTTCTCCAGCGTTAGGCATGAAAAATGGATTAGCTCGTCCAGTTTATTATGCATCCAAATTATTAAATCTCGCGACTCCATCTTTGCGGTTTAGTACCAATATTAGAACGAATATAGCAACAAGGAATGAAGGGTATAATGCTCATGATGTATCGGACCCTCTACATATAAGGAAAGTGTCTGTTCGATGGTATCATGAGTTTGAAAAAGCAATATCGGCAGCTTTTAAGGAGATGGACGAATATCCAAACATTCCAACATTATTACTCCAAGGTGGAGTTGATCATTTAGTGGAGGTTGAGGCGGTTAAAGAATGGTTTAATGGAATTGACACATATGAAAAAACAATAAAAATATATGACGGCCTTTACCATGAAATTTTAAATGAACCAGAACGTGAAACCGTACTTGAAGAAGTTATAACTTTTATGGAGAAGCATCTAAAATAGGATAAAGTGTAGGAGGGTTCAGGTTGACACTAAGTGTCCCAAAGACGTTACCGACATTACTTTTAACATGTTATAAAAATATCTTTCCCGAAGTAAGAAAGCAGTTAGCTAAATGGGAAGCTTTTTCTGAACGCATACCAAATGATGAATTAAGAGTACAGGCTAAAGCGAGCATTGGAAGTAAAACATTCCACTGTGAAGGTGGGGCGATTTACGCAACACTGGCTGAAGAAAGCTGGAAAGATGCTATTAAATTTATCGTTGCTTATCAAACGATTAGTGATTACTTAGATAATTTGTGTGACCGTAGTACATCGATGGACCCAGATGATTTTAGGCGTCTTCATGATTCCATGTTACATGCGATCTCAAATGATTCAATTTCAAATGATGAAAATTATTACGAGTTAAGAGATGATCAAGATGATGGTGGTTATCTACAATCACTCGTTGAAACCTGTCAATCTGTTGTCCAATCGATTCCTAACTATGAACGAATTTATCCCTCTATCAAACGTCTAGCTCAACTTTATATTGATTTACAAGTTCATAAGCATGTTAGCCTTGATGAGCGAGTGCCAAGGTTAACGACATGGTTTGAAAAAGAGAATGAACATGACTTTATTTTATGGAATGAATTTTCTGCTGTAACGGGTTCAACAATCGGGATTTTTTCCATTGTTTCATATGGATTAAATGGACTGAATTATAGCGGACAAATTATGAAAGCTTATTTTCCTTACATGCAAGGGCTACATATTTTGTTAGATTATTACATTGACCAACAAGAAGATCAAGAAGAAGGAGATTTGAATTTCTGTCATTATTATGGAGATGAACATAAAACAATTGAACGGCTTAAGTTCTTTATTAATGGTAGTCGGAAATCTACGAGAGGATTACCTGATTCAGCTTTTCACCAATTGATTGTTTCAGGATTAGTTGGTTTGTATTTATCTGATTTTAAAGCAGACGAATTAAAATCAGGTGAGGAATATAAAAAGGAGCTGCTTCGACATAGTGGGCTTAGTGCGAAATGGATTTACTTAAACGGACGAGCTTACCGAAAGTGGAAGAAGAAAAAAGGATTAGGGGAATAATAGGCAAGTGTTAAACAAACCTTGCCTATTTTTTATAAAGTGCAACCACGAATGGAGCTTTGTCACTTCGGTTTACCATGCGATATTGAGCGATGTCTGCTCGTTTAGCTGGAAAACTTTTTAGAAATGTGATGAGCTTTTCCTTCTCAATTCGACCTTCTTCATGTCCCGGGTAAACGACAATGACAATATAACGCTCGGGCTTTAATAAAGAAAAAATTTGGTTAATCGCTTCAATTGTTGTATAACTACTAGTTGTGACAGAATGATCGCTACCAGGTAGAAATCCTAAGTTAAAAATACAACCGTCAATTTCGTGAATGCCTCTTTTGGTTAGTTGGTCTTTCGCGTTTTCATGTCCGGTTAAAATGGATGTCACATTATGTATCCCCTGTTCATTAAAAAGCTTATAAGATTGATCGATGGCTTCTTGTTGGACATCAAATGAATACACGTTACCATGTTCACCGACTATTCGACTTAAAAAGAGGCTGTCGTGGCCATTACCTAGGGTAGCGTCCACCACAACGGAGCCTTTTGTGACCGACTGTGATAATAGATCATGTGCGAATGGGATGATTTGTTTCATGTTCATCTTCCTTTAATGTTTGATTCTTTATTATAATATCATGGTTAATTGGTTAATAATATTGATAAAAATATAGTTGACAATTACTTCCCCTTTGCATAAAATATGTATTAAATTAAAAAAGAACGACGTTGATGAAGGAGTAGTAAAAAGCTCTGTAAGCTTTTCAGAGAGGTAGCGGTTGGTGCGAGCTATCCTTACAACTTTTGAACTCGCCTTCGCAGTTGTACATCCGAACTAAAGTAAGATGTGCCGATTCATCCGCGTTAAGGAATTCAAGTGAGTACTTTGATAAGTACTAATTTGGGTGGTACCACGGGTAAACTCTCGTCCCAACTTATGTTGGGGTGGGAGTTTTTTTAGTTTATATAGAAAGTGGAATCTATTTTATTAGGAGGAGTTATTATGGCGTACGATCATCAGAGTATTGAACAGAAATGGCAAACGTATTGGGAAAACCATAAAACGTTTAAATCCAATACCGAAACCGATAAACCAAAATTTTATGCGTTAGATATGTTCCCGTATCCATCAGGAGCAGGGTTACACGTAGGACATCCTGAAGGATATACAGCAACCGATATCGTTTCACGTATGAAGCGAATGCAAGGCTATGAAGTGTTGCATCCAATGGGGTGGGATGCATTTGGTTTACCAGCTGAACAATATGCGATTGATACTGGAAACAGTCCAGCAGAATTTACGAACCAAAACATCGCAACCTTCAAACGACAAATTAAATCACTTGGCTTTTCATATGATTGGGACCGAGAGATTAACACGACTGATCCGAAATATTACAAATGGACTCAGTGGATTTTTGTCAAAATGTATGAAAAAGGCCTCGCATATATGGATGAAGTAGCGGTTAACTGGTGTCCAGCACTTGGGACCGTACTTGCGAACGAAGAAGTGATTGATGGAAAAAGTGAACGAGGAGGACATCCAGTTGTTCGTAAACCGATGCGTCAATGGGTCCTTAAAATTACAGAGTATGCAGACCGCCTACTAGAAGATTTAGAAGAATTGGATTGGCCAGAAAGCCTAAAAGATATGCAGCGCAACTGGATTGGTAAGTCAGAAGGTGCTGAGATTACATTCCAAATAGCTGATACTGAACATACATTTAAAGCCTTTACGACTCGCCCTGATACCATCTTTGGGGCAACGTATGCGGTATTATCACCTGAACATCCATTAGTCAATGTCATTACAACGGATGAGCAGCGCCCTTCAGTTGAAAATTATATCAATGAAGTACAGACGAAAAGTGAACTTGAACGTACTGATTTAGCAAAAGATAAAACGGGTGTATTCACGGGAGCATACGCAGTTAACCCAGCTAATGGAGAAAAAATGCCAATTTGGATAGCTGATTACGTCCTTATGTCTTATGGTACTGGAGCCATTATGGCTGTACCTGCACATGATGAGCGTGACTATGAATTCGCGAAGAAGTTTGAGCTTCCAATTGTAGAAGTTGTATCGGGTGGAGACATTGATAAAGAAGCTTATACAGAAGATGGGCCACATGTAAACTCTGACTTCTTAAACGGCCTTAACAAAGATGAAGCAATTGAAAAAGCAATTGACTGGTTTGAAGAAAATGGTCACGGCGTTCGTCAAACCACTTATCGTCTACGTGACTGGTTATTTAGTCGTCAACGTTACTGGGGTGAACCCATTCCAATTGTTCATTGGGAAGATGGCACGATGTCCCCACTTGATGAAAGCGAATTGCCATTAGAACTACCTGAGACTGATCAAATTAAACCATCTGGAACAGGTGAATCACCCCTTGCGAATATTCCAGAGTGGCTAGAATATACCGATCCGAAAACAGGTAAAAAAGGTCGACTTGAAACAAACACGATGCCTCAATGGGCAGGAAGCTGTTGGTACTATTTACGATATATCGATCCAGACAATGATGACATGCTAGCCGATCCAGAAAAATTGAAAAAGTGGCTCCCAGTCGACCTTTACATCGGTGGAGCAGAGCATGCGGTTCTTCATTTACTCTATGCTCGCTTTTGGCACAAAGTCCTTTATGACTTAGGCGTTGTACCGACAAAAGAACCATTCCAAAAACTCTTTAACCAAGGCATGATTCTTGGTGAAGGTAATGAAAAAATGAGTAAATCAAAAGGGAATGTTGTAAACCCAGATGATATCATTGACTCACATGGTGCTGATACGCTACGTCTATATGAAATGTTTATGGGACCATTAGATGCCTCTGTTGCTTGGAGTACTAATGGTTTGGATGGAGCGCGACGTTTTCTAGACCGTGTTTGGAGACTATATGTAGATGATGATCATAAATTATCGCCACGAATTAAAGACGAATCCAATCAAAATCTTGAGAAGGTTTACCATGAAACAGTTAAGAAAGTAACCGAAGACTTTGAGCAACTACACTTTAATACCGGAATCTCTCAAATGATGGTGTTCGTTAATGAGTGTTATAAGAATGATGTTGTACCTCGTGATTATGCTGAAGGTTTCATTAAATTACTCTCACCAGTTGCACCGCATATTGCAGAAGAGATTTGGTCACTTCTTGGTCATGATGGCACAATAGCTTATGAAGCATGGCCAACATATGATGAATCTAAACTCGTAGAAGATCAAGTAGAAATCGTTCTACAAGTTATGGGTAAAGTACGAGGCCGTGCACAAGTACCGAAAGAAGCATCGAAAGAAGAACTTGAAGAATTAGCTCTAAATGATGAACGTGTTCAAGAATGGGTTGAAGGAAAAACCATTAGAAAAGTTATCGTTGTTCCAGGAAAATTAGTCAACATTGTAGCTAATTAATAATATATTTAAATAAACTATATTAACGTCCTCAAACGAAATCGTTTGGGGGCGTTTTGTTTTAGTTTTTCTGAATTGACAGATGTTTAAATACTTATATAAGATGGGAATATAATTGAAGAAAGCGAGGGAATAAGTTATGAGTGACGAAATTAATGAAATTACCCCAGAAGAATTAGAACAAGAACTTAACTCAGGAAAATATGAAATCGTTGACGTACGAGAAGATGATGAAGTAGCAAATGGTATGATTCCAGGAGCTACACATATTGCATTAAACACAATTCCAGAAAGAATAGATGAACTAAACAAAGATAAAGAGTATGTAATGGTTTGTCGATCAGGACGTCGCAGCTATAATGCATCACTTTATCTACAAGAACAAGGTTACAAGGTTCATAACCTAAAAGGCGGAATGCTTGAATGGACAGGTGAAGTGATTGCTTAATTATTAAGCGAATATTACTTTTAATGACCGCTATAACGGCAAGTAATATAATTAAATAAAAAAATATCGAATTAACCATTGACTTATGATTGCATGCATATTATTATATTACTTGTCGCTTTTGAAGCGGCAAACAAAATCAGTTAACAAATATATTGACTTCTATCATCAAAATATGATATATTTATTGTTACTGACAGATATGGAAGACAAACTTAATTAAACTTTTACAAAAAAGTTGTCGACATTACTTTTGCTTCCGTGTTAAATTATTAAAGTCGCATTTTTGAGGCGACAGACATTTGAACCTTGAAAACTAAACAAAATAGCCTGTAGTCAATTTCTTATTTCTTTCTGGATTGGCGGAAGGAAATGAACGACATTAGCCAATCAAACTACTTTTATGGAGAGTTTGATCCTGGCTCAGGACGAACGCTGGCGGCGTGCCTAATACATGCAAGTCGAGCGCGGGAAGCAAACTGAATCCTTCGGGAGGACGTTTGTGGAACGAGCGGCGGACGGGTGAGTAACACGTGGGCAACCTGCCTGTAAGACTGGGATAACTCCGGGAAACCGGGGCTAATACCGGATAACTCATCGGATCGCATGATCCGAGGTTGAAAGATG
>NZ_FOES01000031.1 GCF_900110685.1 Piscibacillus halophilus | reverse complement strand
AGCCGGTGTCGCGTGAAAAGCTTGCGAAAGCTTCTTCCGGAATTTGTTCGACTAAATCATTCACAACAAAAGCCATATCATCTTTGTCTAATTTTATTTCTAAATCTAAAGGCAAAACCACTTGATTCATGTTATAATGTTTAAACATAAGGATCCTCCTTTGGGGTTATGGTGTAGTTACTTTAATTCTATCAAAGGGGATCCTTTTTGTTTATCTAAAATTAAAAAAGAGTATAAAAAAATCGTGGAGAACATCAATTTTGATGTCTTCCACGATTTTTTATTTTACTGGGTTTTGTCCCAGCCTCTTTTTATGCTTGTCCCGTCACCTGTGTGCTTTCAATAGATTTTTTCTTCAAGTAGCCTAATCCAATAACCGCAATGACGACAATCGCTTCAAATCCATATTTCAAAAATTCATTTGTAAAGAACTGAGCAATAATTGGTTCTTTGACAATCATTTTAGAGGCTGTCCAAGCAAGAACGGCGCCACCAAGAGTGATAATAATCGGGAAACGTTCCATGAGTTTTAAGACCAGTTGACTTCCAAAAACAATAATCGGAATCGAAATCAGGAGACCGATTACGACTAATAAAATACTTCCGTGTGCTGCACCAGCAACTGCTAGGACATTATCTAATCCCATCATGGCATCTGCGATAATAATGGTTTTGATGGCTGCCCATAAGCTTCCACCTGCTTTAACGTCAACTTCTTCATCCTCGGTTAATAATTTATAAGCGATCCAAATTAAGACGACTCCACCTACTAAGAGAAGGCCTGGAACTTTTAATAGCCAAACAACAAAAATAGTGGCGATCGCTCTAATAAATATAGCGCCGAATGTCCCCCATATAATGGCTCTCTTTTGATGTTGTTTAGGTAAATTTCTTGCTGCAAGCGCAATGACAACCGCATTGTCACCAGCTAATACTAAATCAATTAAGATAATAGCTAATAAAGCTGAAAAGAATTCAACTGTAAATAAATCCATCGTAACTCCCCCCTTGTATGTAGATATAAAAAAGACCTTTGCTCACCTAATAAAAGGTAAGCAAAGGTCTCGCTAACAATTAAACGAACTGCCAATAAAGCCGAGAGGACGAAACCCCTGAAATGACGACTTTTATTGTAAAAGCTACTCCCCTTTGATTATCAAACACATCTTATCCTAGCTTTTGTGAAAAGTCAATATTACTTATCTTCGAATACTTTCATTGAAGTCGAGTGTTTTGGCTGAACTTTTGAATTAGGGTCGATGCGGACTTTAGCGTTATTAACGGCTGTAGGTCCTTCCCCAAATCCAGAAGCAATTAATTTAACTTTTCCTGGGTACGTACAAATATCACCAGCTGCATAAATACCAGGGATGTTTGTCTCCATTCTAGAATTAACGACGATGCTGTTTTTCTCTAATTCTAAGCCCCAATCTTTAATAGGTCCTAGAGAAGAAATAAAACCATAGTTCACAATAAGATCATCGACTTCAACTTCTACCGTTTCGTCAGATTTAACCTTTTGAAGCACGATTTTGTTAACATTTTCTTCACCGTGAAGTTCTTGTGGTACATATGGTGTTAAAATGTCGACCGATGACTCTTTTAACTGTTCAACACTGTGTTCGTGAGCTCTGAACTGATCACGACGGTGAACGATTGTTACTTTTTCAGCGATTGGCTCTAACATTAAGGACCAGTCGACAGCTGAGTCACCACCACCACATATTAATACTTTTTTATTTCTAAAAGCTTCTAAGTCTTTAATATAATAATGTAGGTTAGTACTTTCATATTTTTCCGAACCTTCTACTTTAAGCTTACGAGGTTCAAAAGCACCATTACCAGCAGTGATAATGATGGTTTTTGTATAAAATGTATCTTTATCCGTTGTTAATTTAAATAAGTTTTCATCAACCTTTTCTACTTCTTGAACGGCGTGGTCCAGAGTAATTTCAGGGTTGAACGGTTTTACTTGCTCGTATAAATTATCAACTAATTCTTGAGCGCGGATTTTTGGAAATCCAGCCACATCAAAAATGTATTTTTCAGGATATAATGCAGATAATTGACCACCGATGTGAGGAAGGCTTTCAATGATTTGGACGTCAGCTTGACGTAAGCCGCCGTAAAATGCAGTGAAAAGACCAACCGGGCCGGCGCCAATGATCGTTATGTCTCTAACATGATCACTCATAAATATTCCTCCACCTTTTATGAATTCAATTCGCACCATTGAACATTATAACATTATAAAGGGGTATATGATAACTTTTTTATCTTATAAATTATCAGAAACATTCGAAAATAATGAGAGGGTTGAAAATGATTTGAAAAAGTTCTATGATGGATTTTAGGTAATGTTTAACGAAATTATGACAATTTTTTATTTTAATCTGTGAAGCAAATCACAATGTAGATTTTGTGATGGGGTTTTCCTATGTTAAAAATTTTTAAAGATGGAAGGGATTAGTATGAACAGACCAAACATTGTCATTTTGGGTGCAGGTTACGGCGGCATTATGACGGCAGTTAACCTCCAAAAGAAGATGTCAGCTGAGGAAGCCAATATTACATTGGTAAACAAGCATGATTATCACTATCAAACAACTTGGTTACACGAAAACGCTGCAGGTACACTACACCATGATCGCACACGTATTTCAATCAAAGATGTTGTAGATTTTAACAAGGTTAATTTCGTGCAAGATACGGTTCAATCAATTGATCCAAAAAGTAAGACGGTTAAATTAGAAGATGGGGAACTGTCTTACGATTATTTAGTGGTCGGGTTAGGCTTTGAATCTGCAACATTTGGTATTGAAGGACTTAAAGAACACGCTTTTTCTATTCAAAACATTAATAGTGCTCGTTTAATCCGTGATCATATTGAGTACAACTTTGCTCAATACAATCTTGAAAAAGAAGAACGTCAAGATTTAATCACGATTATTGTTGGTGGAGCTGGATTCACTGGTATTGAATTTGTGGCAGAACTTGCTAATCGTATCCCAGAGCTTTGCCAAGAATATGATGTACCGAAAGATAAAGTACGTCTGATCAACGTTGAAGCTGGACCAACAGCATTAGCTGGTTTTGATCCTGAACTAGTTGAATATGCGATGAACCGTTTAGAAGAAAAAGGTGTAGAATTCAAGCTTGGAACGATGATTAAGAAAGTAAATGAAGAAGGCATTATCGTTGAAAAAGATGAAGAACAAGAAGAAATTAAATCTAAGAACGTGATTTGGGCTGCTGGTGTAACTGGTAACTCAATCGTTCAAGAATCAGGATTCGAAACAAACCGTGGCCGTGTACCAGTTCGTGACGATTTGCGCACACCAGATTATGACGATGTATTTGTTGTAGGTGACTGTGCTGTGATTATGAACCCTGATACAGAACGTCCTTATCCACCAACTGCACAGATTGCGATTCAAATGGCTGATACAGTTGCACATAACTTAAAACAACTTGTAAGCGGAAGTGATAAACTTGAAGGTTTCACACCGAATATTCAAGGTACAGTTGCTTCCTTAGGTCACACAGATGCAATCGGAGTTGTATTTGATGATAAAAAATTATTCGGTCGCTCAGCTTCCGTAATGAAGAAAGCGATTGACAACCGTTACCTATTAAAACTTGGCGGAGTCGGCCTTGTTCTTAAAAAAGGTAAATTAGATATGTATCACTAAATTGTAACGATTTGAAAAGCAAAGGCATAGGTCTTTGCTTTTCTTTTATGTTAAACTGATAGAGGTTTAACGAACGAATAAAAGGTAGGGAATTGTTGTGGGTATTTTATTTGGTTTTGTTGCAGCTTTATTGTTTTTTATATTATTTTTTGGAATTGCATTTATTGTCAACATGTTGTTACGTGCCACTTGGTTAATGGCCTTGGTTTATCCGATCATTGTGATTTTAATAATTGATAACGTTTCATTTTGGAGTTATTTTACTTCTCCAATAGATTCGTTCTCGGCTTTACCTGAACGAGTGATAAATTTAGAGGCATTTGACTTAATTATCCTTATTTCAGGTCTTGCAGGAACGATTGTAGCAGGATATGTGATCAAGATTTTAAGACAAAAAGGTTATCAAATGTTTTAAAAATTCAGGCAAATGTATAAAAGCTTCTTAATTTGGTTACGCTTCATGACAAAGAGGTGTTAAACATGCGTAATCAATTAAGAAGCTTTTTCTTTTTCGTGATTTTACTAGCGAGCATGACATCACTGCTGTTAATCGCAAATCTATCTTCTACAACAGCAGATGAAGACACACCATCTATTCAACCTCAAGATTTTAGAGAACATCAAGTCTCTTTAGCTCATAAATCTAATGAATGGGAAGAGGCAGAGGAACTTGAAGAACTAGAAGATGGGGAAGAGGTTCAAACGACTGAAGTGAGTCAACAAGAAGAAAGTAAATCTAACGAAAATAATCAAGAGAGTGAAGAGGAAGAAACTGTAAAGGATGAAAGTCCAAAAGAAGAAGAAGAAGTTGTAGATTCGGAAGAAGATGTTGAGAATGTGGAGCAAGCTTCTATGTCAGCGGAAGTAGCCTTTAAACAATTCCCTGCAAAAACAGTTGTGGCAACAGGGTATACGGCAGGTTATGAATCTACTGGCAAGACGAAAGAGCATCCGCAATATGGGATCACATATTCTGGTCTAACAGTTCAAAGAGATGTTATTTCTACCGTTGCTGCAGACCCGAACGTTTTTCCGTTAGGGACAGTATTATATGTACCTGATTATGGTTATGGCATTGTGATGGATACTGGCGGAGCGATTAAAGGTAATAAAATAGACTTATATTATGAAACCGTTGATGAAGTTTACAATGAATGGGGTAAGAAGAGTACTGATGTATATGTCATTGAAATGGGTGATGGTTCGGTGACAGAAGATGATTTAGTCTATTGGGAAGAACAAGTACAATCTGAAGCTTTACCTGTTTTTAATGATGAATAAGGGACAAGCTTATTTCATACGAAAGCCGTTGCGAACGATCGCAACGGCTTTTACATTATAATAATGAATAGAAAATAACTGAAATCAATATTCCTGTTAATGCACCGAAAAAGACTTCAATCGGCTGATGCCCGAGTAGCTCTTTTAATTCTCTCTGCTTGTCTTGCTCTTCTTTTTCTTGCCAATGCTTAGCCTCATCAACAAATCGCTGAAAATCTTTCACAAGTTGATTTAAAATCGTGGCATGCTGCCCTGCATGTCGTCTAACGCCTGTCGCATCATACATAACGATAATGCTTAAAACACAGGCAATAGCAAAGTAAGGTGAATCGAGGCCGTGCTCAATTCCGACAGAAGTGGTGAGTGCAGCTACCGCAGCCGAATGACTACTAGGCATACCACCAGTACTAAACGCTAGAGAAACATCAATTTTTTTATCCGCAATAAAATGAATCGGAATTTTGATCAATTGTGCAAAAACAACTGCGAATAAAGCTAAGACTAAGGGTGTATTGTGTAGAACTTCCATTAAGACGCCACCTTCAAACTTTTTCTTTATATATAAATCTATATACATCATACCCCATTTATGTTCTGAAAAAAACAAACATTTGTGATTTCAGATTGATCATATTTTTGGTAAGATAGTGATAATAATACGGAGGTGTAGTCATGTTAAAAGTCATCAGTCATCAAGTTACAGACGTGGAAACTGAAGCATTATTAGTCGGTTTATTTGAGGAGAATAAAGAGGATCAACCAGTTTATCAAACACTTAATAAGAGTTTCAATGGGCAATTAGATGAGTTAGTCAAGCAAAAGGATATTGATAACACATATGGTGTGGTGTCTAAAGTACATACTTTGGGACAAGCAAAAGCTAAACGAATTTATTTTGTTGGTTTAGGTAAAAAAGATGAGTTAGATGTCACCCGTTTTCGTAAAGCAATGGGACGTGCGTTTAAACAAATTAATAAAGATGAGTTAACAGAAGTAACAGTTGCGTTAAAAAGTTTGACGGAAGATTTAACTTATGTTGAAACAATTGGTGAAGCTTTTGTCATGTCGACTTATCAATTAGAAACTTATCATACATCACGAAAAAATGAGAATCACTTAACTGGTTTACAAGTTATTTCAGACCAAAACGGTGTTCAAGAATCATTGGAGGTTGGATATGCGTTAGGTCAAGGGGTTAATACGACCAGACATTTAGTGAACTTACCTGGTAACTTATTGACAGCTACTGACCTAGCCTCTTATGCAGAAAACATTGCTCATAAGCATGGGATGGACATTGAAGTTTTAGATAAACAACAAATTGAAGAATTAGGAATGGGTGCCTTATTAGCTGTGAACCAAGGCTCACAAGAACCCCCTCGTTTTATCGTGATGAAGTACCAAGGTAAAAAAGAGTGGAATAACCCTGTTGCGTTAGTTGGTAAAGGAATTACATTTGATACAGGTGGATATTCGTTAAAAGGAAAAGAAGGCATTGTCGGTATGAAAATGGATATGGGGGGAGCAGCATCCGTACTAGGTGCAATGGATGCCATTGGTCAAATTAAGCCAGAAGAAAACGTGCTTTGCCTTGTACCATCCACTGATAATATGATTAGTGGCGATGCGTTTAAGCCTGATGATGTCATTGTTTCGCTAAGCGGTAAAACTATTGAAGTACGTAATACAGATGCAGAAGGACGTTTAGCACTAGCGGATGCGGTGACGTATGCTAATCAACAAGGCGCTTCTAAAATCATTGATGTAGCCACATTAACAGGTGGTGTCATTGTTGCCTTAGGGGATGAAATGACTGGTGCTATGACTAACAATGGTGAGTGGTTTGACCAAGTTTATGAAGCATCTGAACAGTCAGGGGAGTTAATCTGGGAACTACCATATCATGACGTGTTTAAAAACAAAGTTCGTAACAGTCATATAGCAGATTTAAATAATTCGCCTGGTCGTAAAGGACATGCTGTTTTAGCAGGTACCTTTATCGGTGAGTTTGTAGGAGATACTCCTTGGGTACATTTAGATATTGCAGGAACAGCCATGACAGAATCAGAACATGATCTAGGACCTAAAGGGCCAACAGGTGTGATGGCTCGAACGCTAGCCAAAACTATTATGAATCATGAGTAAAATAGAAAGGGCTGATGGAATCTCCATCAGCCCTTTCATTAAATTGTGGAAAAGATGTATGTTAAGTTCTTGATGCTAAAGTTGGAATTGCTTTGGTTAAACGTGTTACAAATTGCGGTAATACGACAGCCATCGCTAGTGTAATGATAAAGTCTTTTATAAAGAATGGAACCATAGAAATAACCGCAGCCTTCATTGATATCGCAATTTCAGCAATATAATTTAGAGATAAGTACATTAATGGAGTCCCAATTAAATAGTTTGTCATTAAGCCAACAAATGTAGCAAGTAGGTAAGTGTTCACCTTTGGCTCACTTGCTTTTTCAACAATATAACCAGAAATAAATGCTACAAAAATAAATGAAAGTAAGAAGCCACCGGTTGGGGAAATTAGGGCTGTGGCACCTGCGCTCATTTCAGCAAATACTGGAACTCCCGCTATACCAACAGCTAAATAAACAAGCATCGAGAACGAGCCTAGTTTTTTACCTAATAATAAACCAGCTAAAATGGCAAAAAGAGTTTGTAGAGTGATTGGAACTTCACCGCTCGCATATGTAATTTTAAATGCTGGAAACCAAAAAGCAATATTGGCTCCAATCATCATGAGTACAACAAAAACCGCGCCTAATGTTAGATCCAATGTTTTAAATTTTGAATTCATCTATTGTCGCCCCTTTCAGAAAATATAGTAAACAATTATAAGCTTATTGTCAACTAAAATTTTGTGATGGTAAACAATGTGTGAAATATAAAAAAACCCTCTCAAAACTTTTTTAAGAGGGTAAATGTATTACTTAATACTTGCTTCTAATGCCACTTCAATCATATCGTTGAATGTTGTTTGACGTTCTTCTGCTGTTGTTTCTTCACCAGTTAAGATGTGATCACTGACGGTTAATACAGATAAAGCGTTACGATCATATTTTGCTGCTAGAGTATATAGAGCTGTTGTCTCCATTTCAACAGCTAATACATTGTAATCAGCAAGCTTTTGGAATAGTTCCATGGCGTTGTCACGATAGAAGCTGTCACTTGTAAATACGTTACCGACACGTAGGTTTAATCCGCGATCTTCGCCGACTTCGTAAGCTTTTTTAAGTAAGTTAAAATCTGCACCAGGTGCATAATCAATGCCGCCAAAAACCATACGGTTCATCTGTGAATCGGTTGTTGATGTTTGAGCTAAGATGACGTCACGTACTTTGACATCTTTTTGTAAAGCACCACAAGATCCAACGCGAATCAAGTTTTGCACGTCATACTCTTGGATGAGTTCATTTACATAGATTGAAATGCTTGGCACACCCATACCTGTTCCTTGTACAGAGATGCGTTTGCCTTTATATGTACCAGTAAAGCCATACATACCTCGTACTTCATTATAGCAAGTGACATCTTCTAAAAATGTTTCTGCAATATATTTTGCGCGTAAAGGGTCTCCTGGTAGTAAAATCGTATTTGCGATGTCACCTTTTTTTGCCCCAATATGTGTACTCATTAATGTTTTCCTCCTTGATTCATATTCACTTCACTAAATTACCATAATTCATTTTTATAAACAATTTCAATGGATTTAGTTAATTAATTCAATATATTCTCGCAACAGCTTCCAATCATCGTTTTCTTTTCTCCAGATAAAAATAGCTTTTGCGGGATGTGGTTTTCCGTTGATTTTATTGGTTTCTGTGCCTATAACTAACACGTCGTTTGTACGCTTGGTTATCGATTCAATCTCAAAAGACTTTTCTACATCGGCTTGATTATATTGCTTTAATACTTGATCTAAATCGTAATGATAATCATATTGTTGCGGAACTTCTAAACTGCTATGAGCCCAAAATCCCACAAATTGTTCTGACATCTTTGATCGAATTAAACCACTATCGTTGCTTTTAAATGCTTGATTCCATGCATTAAAATAATCATTTAACACTTGTTCCATCATTCTCATTATTACCTCCTAAATGACGAATTATTTAATTTAATGGCTATTAATTACAATTTCAATAGAAAGAGTTATAGTCCTTTTTAAATTAGCTGTTTTCGTATAGATTGTTGCTTTCTTGAAATATAAGCGTTGATATAATTCGGCTTAAAGAGGCGTTCGAGTATATGAAAAGATGATCACTACCTTTACTGGTACCGTTGGCTCGAATTAGGAAAGGGTTTAACGTTTGATAAACAGGTGGAACAAATGCTTATTTCATTGTGTCAAAATCAAATTATAGAACGGTTTAAATGTTGAGGAGCACATAAAAAAGACCTCGAGATGAGGTCAATTAATCACTTTTTAATAGAACCATTGATGAAAAGCTCATCTACTGTGGTATCCAAGGCAGTGGCTATATCGAATGCTAATTGTAAAGTAGGGTCGTATTTATCATTCTCAATGGCATTAATTGTTTGTCTGGAGACCTTACAGAGTTTAGCCAGTTCTTCCTGGGACAATTTTGCTGATTTTCTTAATTTCTTAATATGATTTTTCATTTAATCACCATATTTTTTTCTGTAAATTAGCAGTGTTGCCAGATATATAATTGAAATCACCGTCAGAAACACGATTGGCGAAATTCCAATCCCATTATAAGAAGTGTTCCCTTGAATAGTTAGGTAAATTGACTGTGCAACTTCTAAAATCAGCATACCAAAAACGACCATAAAGGAATATGATTGAGCTTTATTATTGATAAACTTCCTTCTTTCATCACCTTTTTGAAAAAATGTTGTAACAAAAATAGAAATTCCGCAAACTAATAATATGACTGAATATACAATATTAACCCAATCCAATTTTTAGTTCCCTCCTTATTCAGAATGTAAAAAGTGTTTGACATTCATTATTGTAGCATGAGCTTTGAAAATGTCAAACCTTTTTTACATTTTATGAGAATATAAAACATTAATCTTTTAGAAAACATCCCAAAATAAAAGCTGAGCTCTATTTAAGAGCTCAGCTTCAAAACCTTTAGACCACTTCGTTCAATACCTTTGTTTCTTCATGATCTAATAAGTTTTTATTGATTTTCCCCTCAACCTTTTTATTCATGTGTTGTTCTAAATCATTGACTTCATCTGACGGACCTACAAGGTATATGCGTTCCCAATGATGTTTTTTAGCTATTTGATCAAGTTCCGGCGCAATGCTTTTGTACCAACGTGCACGGTTAGCTTCGAATCGTTCGGCGAGTTCATCTTTTTTAGATGTTTTGGCCCCACCTGAACCTAAGTTAGAGTCAGCTCGGTGTGGACCTTGATGTTGGCGCCAGTCTTCAGTATCTAAATCTAATTCATATAAAGCCGTATCTTTAACCGTACCTAGTTCAGCGTCAATATATTTCACTTGGTCTTTTTGAGTAAGAATGATACCTGTTTTAGGGAAAGATTTTTGCAGTTCTTTTAACTGTCTCAACTGAGGTTGTTCTTCCCAGAAAAATTCAGTTTTGACTGGCATTTGTAATGTTTCAGCGAACCAAATATCTTCATCAGCAGTGGCAATGATAATGACACTTTTCTTAAGGTTTCGTTCGTTTTCATTGATATAATGTTGAACTTTTTCTTTTACAGCCCAATAGTTTCGCTTCTCATCTGAATCTCCGTCTTCTTGCAAGTAAGTCTCAAAATTGTTTAAACCATTTTTAAGTTGGAGTCGCCACTCTCCACCTTGTTGGTCTGGGTCTGCTGGATCCGTGTTTAAATACATCGTAAATACTCGGTTAGGTTTTTCAGTGTGATAGTTTTCAAGTTTATTTAATAACGGTTTTAAATCCAATGGGATCAACTCCTTTTGTGGATTTACTATATGCATTCCACGGAAAGAGCTTGTTCAAACAATGGGAGGGGTGTGCAGAAGTCTTGACAGAATTATATGTGAAGATAGATAATTTAATAAGATTGTAGTGTTATATCCTTCGGGGCTGGGTGAAAATCCCGACCGGCGGTGATGGATGAACTATATCATTCTAAGTCCGCGACCCGCATAATGCGGTTGATCTAGTTAAAATCTAGAACCGACAGTGAGAGTCTGGATGGGAGAAGGATCGGATCGTTAACCGTGTGAAGGAGAAGGGGGTTAACGATTGAGAGATAAACATTTCTTTATGCATCATGCCTTAGAACTAGCGAGGCTTACCATTGGTCAAACAAGACCGAATCCGTCTGTTGGAGCGGTGGTTGTTAAAGATGGCCGTGTCGTGGGAACTGGGACACATATGAAATCTGGTGAACCACACGCGGAGGTATTTGCTCTTCAACAAGCAGGAGAGCTAGCTCAAGGTGCTGAAATTTATGTGACGCTAGAGCCTTGTGCACATCATGGAAAGACACCTCCATGTGCTAAAGCGATAATTGATTCAGGTATACAAAAGGTTTACGTCGCAACACTTGATCCAAATCCGAAAGTTGCTGGAAAAGGGGTCGAGTGGATTCGTAGTGAAGGCATTGATGTTGAAGTTGGTATTTTTGAAGAAGAAGCGCAAGAAATTAATAAAATGTTTTTTCATTATATGAAAACTAAACGTCCTTATATCACCCTTAAAACGGCTGTTTCCTTAGATGGGAAAATGACAGCAAATAGTGGTGATAGTAAATGGATAACTAGTGATCAATCAAGATTAGATGTTCATCATAATCGTCATCGACACGATGCCATTTTAGTTGGTAGTGAGACGGTTTTACGAGATGATCCTCTATTAACCACCCGTCTGCCCCACGGAGGTATAAACCCTACACGTATCGTCCTCGATACACATTTATCGATTCCTTTAGAATCTAAACTTTTAACGAATGATGAAGCTGACACCATAGTAGTTTGTGGAAAACAGGCTCATAATAAGAAAGAAGAAGCTTTAAGCAGCATTGATCATGTACATGTATGGCGACTTGATGCAGAGAGAATTCATTTGAATGCTTTACTTGAGCGCATGTCAGAGGCAAAGCTTATGAGTTTATATGTCGAAGGAGGCTCTACCATCCATTCGGCTTTTATTCAAGAGCAGTTGTTTGATGAAATTCATGTCTATATGGCCCCAAAATTAATTGGCGGGTCGATGAGTAAAGCTTTTTATAATCAGTTTGGTTTTGAAGAAGTAAAAGATTCAATTCAGGTAGAATTCAATTCAGTTGAAACCATTGGTAAAGATATTAAAATGATTGCAAAACCTCTAAAAGAGGAGGAGTAAAATTGTTTACAGGGATTGTAGAAGAGGTTGGAACGATTAATCAAATGACAGAGGGTTCCGAGTCTTTAAAATTAACGATTGAAGTTAATCAAATAACAAAAGATGTTCAACTTGGAGATAGTATTTCAGTGAATGGCGTATGTCTTACAGTTACTAACTTCACTGAAACAACGTTTGATACGGATATTATGCCAGAGACCTTCCACCACACAGCATTAAAAGGGTTAAAAGAAGGATCTAAAGTTAATTTAGAACGAGCGATGTCCGCAAACAGTCGATTCGGAGGTCATTTTGTTTCAGGGCATGTTGATGGGGTTGGAAAAATTGTTCAGCGAGAAAGAAAAGATAACGCAGAGTACTTCTACATTGAAGTTTCACCTGATTTAGCGAAATATATGATGCTAAAAGGTTCAGTCAGTGTGGATGGAACATCACTAACGATTTTTGGAATCGAAAAGAACCAGTTTACGATTTCACTCATTCCTCATACACAAGATGCGACTATTTTAACGACTAAGCATGAGGGTGATGAAGTGAACATTGAATGTGACATGTTATTAAAATATGTCCATCAATTAGTGAAATCAAGTGATCAAAATGTAGAAGGTGTATCGTTAGACCAATTGCGTCAGGCTGGTTTCTTGGGTCAGTAATAAGTAGATTGAAGTAAAGATATGTTCTTATTTTAGGAGGGGCAGTTTATGTTTGATTCAATACAAGAAGCAATAGAGGATTTAAAACAGGGGAAGGTTGTCATTGTAGTTGATGATGAGAACCGTGAAAACGAAGGTGACTTTGTGGCCTTAGCAGAACACACGACTCCAGAAGTGGTAAACTTCATGGTGAGTGAAGGTCGTGGCTTATTGTGCACACCTATTACACAGGAAAAAGCAGAACAACTACAATTGAATTTAATGGCTGATGTTAATACGGATAGTCATGGAACGGCTTTTACTGTAAGTATCGACCACGTGGATACTACCACGGGAATTAGTGCAGAAGAACGTTCAAAATCAATTACGCGTTTAGCTGAAGATGACGTCGTTCCAACTGAGTTCAAACGACCAGGTCATATTTTTCCTCTAATCGCCAAAGAAGGTGGGGTTCTACGTCGAGCTGGTCATACTGAGGCGGCAGTTGACCTGGCATACCTCGCCGGTTCTAAACCAGCAGGTGCTATCTGTGAAATCATGAATGCAGATGGGACGATGGCGAGAGTTCCAGAGCTTCGAAAGTTAGCGGATCAACACGGATTAAAGTTAATCACCATTGAGGACTTAATCAAATATCGTCGCATGCATGAAAAATTAGTGAACCGAGAAGTTGAGATTAATCTACCAACTTCATTCGGAGATTTTCAAACAGTAGCTTATACTAACCAAATTGATGGACGTGAACACGTTGCTTTAGTAAAGGGTGAAATTAACCCTAATGAACCGACATTAGTCCGTGTTCACAGTGAATGTTTAACAGGTGATGTGTTTGGCTCCTATCGATGTGATTGTGGTCCACAGTTAGAATCAGCCTTAAAACAAATTGAAGAAGAAGGTAAAGGCGTATTACTATACATGCGTCAAGAAGGCCGAGGTATAGGACTTCTCAATAAATTAAAAGCTTATAAACTTCAAGAAGAAGGTTATGACACGGTTGAGGCAAATGAAAAACTAGGTTATCCAGCCGATTTAAGAGATTACGGTATTGGAGCTCAAATTTTAGAAGACTTAGGTGTCCGTAAGATGCGCTTGTTAACTAATAACCCAAGAAAAATCAAAGGCTTGCACGGGTATGATTTAGAATTAGTAGAGCGTGTACCTCTTAAAATGGAGCCTAATAAGAATAACCAAAAATACTTAGATACTAAGCGTGACAAATTAGGTCATTTATTTTAAAACGGAGGGGAAATAGTCATGAAAACAATTGAAGGTAATTTAGTTGGATCAGGGTTAAAAGTTGCAATCGTTGCAGGTCGATTTAACGATTTTATAACAGAAAAACTAGTCGACGGTGCGATTAGTGGCTTAAAACGTCATGGTGTTAACGACGATGACATTACATTAGCTTGGGTACCAGGGGCATTTGAAATTCCACTTGCGGCCAAAAAATTAGCAGCTTCTGGCGATTACGATGCTGTTATTACGTTAGGTGCGGTGATCAAAGGATCGACACCACACTTCGATTATGTATGTAATGAAGCGGCTAAAGGCGTTTCACACGCGAACTTAGAAACGGGTGTACCGGTTATTTTTGGTGTTATTACAACAAACACGATTGAGCAAGCAATTGAGCGCGCTGGCACTAAAGCAGGTAACAAAGGTTATGATGCTGCAGTGGGCGCAATCGAAATGGCTAACTTAGTTAAAGAACTATAATTTTCATAAAACCGAAACAAAAGGATTGTGTGATCGCTTGGCGCATTTGATATAATGAGGTTAGTTTAAAGAAATAGGTGATTTAGCTATGATGGAATTTCTTTACTTCCCAGAAGATAAAACTGCATATATTCCGGCGGTTTTAACGCTCTTAATATTTATGACAATCGCCGTATTATCGATGCGTATGATTATAAAGAAAGCCAAGCGTGAACAAGAAAATTTTGAATCGCAATATCCTGAAGGAAAACGTGAACCAGAACAACCTAGGTGACATTGGTCATCTAGGTTGTTTTTTATCAAACACTCTAATGCCTCATAAAACATGATCAATGTCCCATAAATAAAGAAAATGATCCCATAAAACTTTAAAAATAGATCATAAACTCACAGAAACGTATCAAAAATCTAGATCGTTGTCCCATAAACCAGTTAAGTGTCACGAAAATCTCTGAAAATTACTTTCATATGTTTAAGAAATCGCATTTTTCACCAAACTGAGTAATGAGGTGAGATGGATGCGAAAATTTTTATTAGGCATTGGATGTTTAGTCCTTTTGACCGCGTGCCAAGCAGATGCGGAGACCATTTATGAAGCGGATATAAAAAATCAGGATTTAGATATTATTGGTAAGGCAAAATTTCAGTCGGATCCAGGTGGTGTTAAATTAACAGTTAATCTTGAAGGTTTAGAACCTGGATTTCATGGAATTCATTTACATGAGTTTCCTAAATGTGAAGCTCCAACTTTTGAAACTGCCGGGAACCACTGGAACATTGAAGGTGAAAAGAAGCATGGTTTAATGCACCCGGAAGGTCACCATATTGGTGATATGACTAATATTGAGGTTGGGGGAGATGGAACGGCAACTTATGAATATGTTATTGAAGATGCCACTCTTCAAGATGGAAAAGGATCCATTTTTAGTGATGGAGGAAAAGCGTTAATCATTCACTCTGGTCAAGATGATGGTGTAAGCCAGCCAGCTGGTAATGCTGGAGATCGCGTTGCTTGTGCAGAAGTTATAAAAGGACAAGAGCGTTCTGAAGGCCAAAACCCAGGTGATCAAGTGGAAGAACAAGAGGAAGAAAAGAAATAAAAAGCGATTGGAGACAGATCCAATCGCTTTTTTCTATTCAAAAGCTTTAATGATACGATCGATTCCTTCTTCAATCACTTGCGCAGGTGAGGCGATATTGATTCGCATATACTGTTCACCTTGATCTCCAAAGGATTTCCCATCATTTAAACCGACTTTAGCTTCATTGTTCAATTTCTTTTTAATCTCTTCATGACTGAGTCCTGTTTTAGTAAAGTCTAGCCATATTAAATAAGTTCCTTCAGTATCCGCTGCCGTAATGTCAACAGATGAGTTAGCTAGTTTCTGGTCAATTAGTTTTTTATTATTTTCTAACTGTATGATTAAATCATCTAACCAGTTCTCACCATGATTATAAACAGTCTCTAATGCTATAAACGCAAACGTGTTCAACGAAGCAAAGCCTTGTCGCATTAACTGTTGATCAACCTTCTTTTTCAATTCTTCGTTTGGCGATATGACATAAGAGGCTTGTAATCCTGCAATATTAAACGTTTTAGAAGGAGCCATTAACGTAAAAGTAAGCTGTTCAATATCATGATTTAGACTCGCAATAGGTGTATGTTGATGGCCAGAAAAAACAATATCTGCATGGATTTCATCTGAAAAAAGATAAACATTATATTGTACGCATAAATCCGCAATTTTTTGAAGTTCTTCCTTCGTCCATACACGACCAACCGGATTGTGTGGACTACATAAAATAAAGGCCTTTGCACCATTTTTAAACGTTTCCTCTAATTGCTCGAAGTCCATTTCATAATGTCCGTTACGGTTGATTAATGGATTTTCAACTAATTCGCGATTATGTAATTTGACAACAGAGAAAAAAGGAGGATATACCGGGGGTTGAATCACAATTGAATCGTTTTCCTCCGTAAATACTTGAACTAACGCATGGAGCGATGGAATGACTCCCGGACTAAAACTGAGTAAGTCCGTATTAATGTCATATTGATGTCGCTTGGCTAACCAGTTTTTGATTGAAGATAAAATACCGTCATCAAACGTTGTGTAGCCGTATAAATTATGTTGAGCTCTTTCAATCAATGCTGTTTGAAGTTCTGGTACGGATGCGAAATCCATATCCGCAACCCATAGTGGGAGTACGTCGGATCGACCGAATAATTTTTCTCGATATTCAAATTTGGCTGATCGTGTATTCTCTCGATTAATGACTTCATTAAATTTGTATCCCATAATATTCACCTCACTAATTTAAGTTTAGCGAATTATGGAATTAAATGCGAATAAATGAAATGGCAAAAAAAAAAGCAAAGTGTCTCAAACACTTTGCCAAAGGGGGAATACGAGAAAGTATTACACTATTATTTATTGCCGTTTTATAAAATATTAAACCTGTTTTTTCTAAAAAATTTGTAGAAAATATAAATAAGCAGTTGGGATGATGCTGCTTTTGATAAAGAAAAGAGAATATGATATAATACACAATTGTGCAAAAGAAATAGCGTCGGGAGTTGTATAATATGTCAAAAATCATCGAAGAAGGACAAGTTGTATCTGGTAAAGTAACTGGCATCCAGCCGTATGGTGCCTTTGTTGCTATTGATGAAGATGTACAAGGGCTTGTTCATATTTCAGAAGTTACTCACGGTTATGTAAAAGATATTCATGATCATCTAACCGTTGGTGACGAAGTTAAAGTAAAAGTATTAAATGTTGAAGAGAATAGTGGTAAATATTCTTTATCTATTCGTGCTACAGAAGATAAGCCGAAACAACAACCACAACCTAAGAAAAAGGCGGCTCCAGTTAAACAAGAGAGTCAAGGTACTGGCTTTAACATTTTAAAAGATAAGTTAGAAGAATGGATTGAACAATCAAAAGACCGTGAACAAACTTATCGAAATTAATGAAAAGTGTCTTCGAGGAAATACCTCGAGACACTTTTTTTGATTATGGCAGCTTTTTTCCTCATAATAAAATTAGGCAATTTTAGAAAGGAGCAATCGACATGGAAAATTTCACTTTTCACAATCCAACTAAGTTAGTCTTTGGTCGAGGGCAATTGGAAAACTTACCTCATCTCATTCCTGATGGAGTCAAACGAGTGTTAATCGTATATGGTGGCGGAAGTATTAAAAGAAATGGTATTTTTGCCAACGTACAAAAGAAACTACAAGATAATGGCTATGAAGCGTTTGAATTTGGAGGTGTAGAACCTAATTCACGCCTATCAACCGTTAATAAGGGTGCAGACTATTGTAAAGAACATAATATTGATTTCTTATTAGCAGTTGGTGGCGGTAGTGTCATCGATTGTACGAAAACAATCGCCAATGCGGCAAAATATGACGGTGATGCTTGGGATTTAGTTACAAAGAAAGTTGAACCTCAGGATGCTTTACCATTAGGTACAGTTTTAACACTTGCAGCGACTGGTTCTGAGATGAACGCAGGTGCCGTTATTACAAACTGGGAAACGAATGAAAAATACGGTTGGGGATCACCGTTTTCATATCCACAGTTTTCAATTCTAGATCCTGTTCATACTTATTCAGTCCCTAAAGACCAGACGATTTATGGGATTGTCGATATGATGACACATATATTTGAACAGTATTTTTATCGTCCGACGAATGCACCGGTTCAAGACCGTATGTGCGAAGGTGTTTTAAGATCGATTATCGAAACAGCTCCAAAGCTTATAAATAATTTAGATTCATATGAGTATCGTGAAACCATTATGTATGCTGGAACGGTCGCACTTAATGGTATGTTACAGATGGGTACTCGTGGTGACTGGGCGACTCATAATATTGAGCATGCGGTGTCAGCCGTTTATGATATTCCACACGCAGGTGGATTAGCCATTATCTTCCCTAACTGGATGAAACATAACATTGATGTGAATCCGGAACGATTTAAACAATTATCCGTAAGAGTATTTGGTGTAGACCCATCAGGTAAAACAGATAAAGAAGTTGCATTAGAAGGTATTGAACGTCTACGTCAGTTCTGGTCAGCTTTAGGAGCTCCATCTCGATTAGCTGATTATGATATTGATGCATCAAAAATTGATTTAATGATCGATCGTGCTATGAAAAGAGGACCATTCGGTAACTTCAATAAACTTCAAGATGAAGACGTCAGAAACATTTTAGAAATGTCGTTATAAAAAAAGCCTTCAGCTGACTTAATGTTAGCTGAAGGCTTTTTAATGTTTACACCTCAATTCCTCATACATGTTTATTTTATCGGCGTACATACTAGAGGTGAGGTGATAAACTTGAAGCTACTAGATTCTGGAATTGATAACCAAATGTATGATTTATATGATTTAGAAAATATATTAAAACGATTAGATTTTGTGATAGGTGGTAACTGGGATTACGATCATGCTTATTTTGATTACGAACTCGACAAAGATACAGAGAAATACGTGTTCTTAAGAATACCTGTTTCTACAGAAATCGGTTACCTTGATGAGCGCGATGCTAAAGTGCGTCTTGGTAAACCGTTTGTATTAGCCCACCGTTTTGAATCAGGTATTGATCAACAAGGTACAGGTGGAAATGTATCGGCGGGCTTTAACCAATTCGCATCACCTGAAGATGAAGATGCAGAGGTTGATGCGACTTATATTCAAGAAGCGGAAAGAGTTTTACAACAAGTTGAAAGAGCTTTATTGCAATAATTTCTCCGAAAAAATAACTTCATCTCCCTCGACGAGCTGTTCTTGAGGGGCTGGGTTTATAATGATTTCTTCATCACGAATAAGGCCTAGCAATAACAGGCCTTCTTTTTTCATTTTGTAAGTTAACTCAACGATTGTATGACCTTTCCATTGGTCAGCTACTTTATGTTTAATAAATTCTTGGTCAGATAATAAGGCCATTACATACTCCACTGTCTGTATGTGCTGGTGGCTCGTTAGTTCATGAAAGAATAAAGTACTTGTAGACTCATTCGTACAAATTGCTTCAGTGGCACCAGCTCGTTCAGCATTTGATTTTTGTGTACTCGTCAATATTTCAACAAAAATTGGAATTTGAGCATTCAATCCTCTACACGTGATTGTAATGAGAATGGAATATGTATCAGCGTCCCGTTCATATCTTGATTGATCTGCAGTGATAATAGCCTTTTTAGCCTCATCAACATTTGCTTTCTTCCAAGTCTCATCTAAGCTTGGGTCATCTTTTATGAAGTGAACATAAGGAACGTCAAGTGGATCTTTTTGTATTGATTCGTCGATTAAAACGATAGCGGTTTTGTCTTTATATTGTTCATGGAGGAGTTGGATCAATCTTCTTGAACGTTCGTTCCAACCAACAATAATGTAATGATGACTTCCTTTATAAGCAACTTTACCTTCTGCATATGACTTTTCTCTTGAAATGGTACTCCTTGAAAATGCAACCATATAAAAAGTGATCACTCCTCCACCCAGTAGTAAGAGTAAAATAGCCATAAATCGCCCAATTGTCGTTTGAGGTACATAGTCTCCGTAACCAACCGTTGAACCAGTAATAAATGCCCACCATATACCGTCAAAAACTGTTTTGAATTCGTTGGGCTCTAACATATGAACTATAAAACCAAAAACAAACATGGTTAGGAAAATGGTGCCCAACAATCTGATAAATTGAGGAACTTTAAAATACCATCTTTTTAATCTATACAACATAATTAAAATCCCCCTCTAAAAGCTATCATCATCTTTCCCAGAGGGTTTACAATTTAAACGCCATAAAAAAAGAGCCAATCTATATTAAGATTGACTCTCATCAATGACGTATCTCGCGGTAGGCATTGCTTTTAATCGTTCTTCAGGTATTGGACGTCCTGTTCGTTCACAAATACCATAAGTTCCGTTCTCCATTTTCTCTAAAGCATGTTCAATCTCGCTTAATTCTTCTTCTGCTCTACGGTGAAATGCCATATCTTTTTCCCGTTCATAAAGCTCAGTTCCTGTATCAGCTGGGTGTTGCTGATCAACTGAGTTCAATTCACCGACACTTTCTTCAATGAATGATCTATCCGTATCAAATGAATCTAATTCTTCTTTGACGCGTTTTTTATCTTCTAAAAGTTGCTGTTTTAATGCTTGCATTAAATTTGGATCCATTCAACTTCACCTCATTATTTTCGATCGACCACTCCTAAAGTGCACCGAGAAATAGAAATGAGTTGGTCACTTTCATCGACAATGTTAATTTCCCAAACCATTGTTGTTCGACCAATGTGAACAGGTTTTGCTATAGCCTTAACATAACCATCACGCTTACTCTTAACATGATTAGCGTTTATTTCGATACCGAATACATTTTGCTTCTCTGGGTCAACATTTAAAAATCCACCTAAACTAGCGGCAGATTCAGCTAAAGCAACTGACGCTCCTCCATGTAAATAACCTAAAGGCTGATGAACCGTTGGTGAGACGGGCATTTTCAATATAACCTCATTTTTTTCGGTCTTTACAACTTCAACATTCATTGTCTCAAAAAGCGTATTTTCCAACTGCATATTCTTCTCTCCTTTTTTATAGTGTTATATGAACCAAAAAATTATACCTTATGTTAGTGATTGAATGGCATATAAATGATTTAGTAAAAATGAAATACCAAATAAAAGTCCAAAGATGGTATTGGTTTGAGCAGTGAATTTCATAGCTGGCATCATCTCTAAAGGAGTATTATTATTTTTGAAAACTTTGATAGCATTGATCGCTTTTTTGACACTTAATAGAACTAACAATCCCCAAACTGGCATGATTCCGATCATAATGAACAGAACAGTTGTGGCATAAGCTAATATGAAAAAAGCAGCCAATACACGAATGGCATTGTTGCGCCCCACTAAAATAGCAAGTGTTTTACGGCCGTTTGCTTGATCACCTTCAAAGTCACGGATGTTATTTGAAAGTAAAATAGCTCCAATTAATATAGCAATTGGAATGGATAATAAAACAGCTTCATTAGTTAAAATTTCTGTTTGAATATAATAGCTGATTCCAATGATAACAGTCCCCATGAAAAATCCAGCGAATAATTCTCCAAATGGCGAGTATGCAATTGGATAAGGGCCGCCTGTATAAAGATAACCAAATAACATAGATATGAGTCCAATGACTGCGATCCAAAATGTCGTCAATAAACAAATATAAAATCCTAATAAAATGGCAACCCCGTAAAAAGTAAAGGCCAGATTACGAACGGTTTGAGGTGAAATTCCATCCCTTACAATAGTTCCACCAATTCCAACCGAATCCTCGGTATCTAATCCCTTTACATAGTCGTAGTATTCGTTAAACATATTAGTGGCTGCTTGGATTAAGATGGAGGCGATCAGCATGGCTATAAATAATCCGATATGAACAGACGTCTCAATGCTGGCGATGACCGTCCCGACAAAAACTGGTATAAATGAAGCCGTTAATGTGTGCGGTCTTAACATTCTCCACCAAATTTGAAAGCCTGACTTTTCCCCAAGCGCTTCTTTGGTTGTTTGATTTGACACAATTGTCATCCCTTTCTATACTCAAAGGTTATTAACCTAAACATAGTTTAGTGAAACGAAGTAAGCATGTCAATAAGTGGTGTACTGCTTTTACCTTGTCTCACAGGGAAAAAAGTCATACAATAATGAAAGAGTGTTTTAGAAACATGCATGTTTTATTGGAGGCGTATGCCATGTTACAAACTAAGCCGTTTACGATCAATGAACAATTAAACAAGGCTAAAGAATATATGGATACTGTTAATCAAACTCAACTAATGGTTTCATTAGTCGAAAAGGTTAATTTTATAAATCCAGTTCAATTTTTTTCGTATTATCAAAATCAAGATCTATTAAGGTTGTTTTGGAGAGATTCTGAAGATTCCTTCTACCTTGTAGGCATAGGGAATTATAAAACGATTCAATCACATCAGAACCGATTTCATTCTGTGCAACAACAATGGGAAGGACTTCTTACAGACTTTTTTATTCCAAACGATTCAGTAAAAGGAACAGGACCACTTATGTTAGGTGGATTCTCTTTCAATGATTCCGTCATGGATGATAAGTGGAAAACGTTTCAATCGGGGTTAATGGTCGTGCCTGAAGCTATGTTGACTGTCATTCAAGGTGAATGTTATATGACTTACAATGTTACGGTTAATGAGAATACAGACGTTGATGCATTAACCACAAAGTTAAAACAATGGACAGAGAACATCAATGATCAATATGAATCAAATGTTCCTCAACAGCTTCAAACGACAAATAGCTTAGACTATCGTAATTGGGAACAATTAATTCGTGATGCTGTCAACAGGATTAAAAATGGTACCTTAGGTAAAGTTGTATTAGCTCGAGAGTTAGAAGCAGAATTTAATCAATCCATTGATTTAAATAATGTTCTAAAGAAGTTAGTAGAGCAACAGAAGGATAGCTTTATTTATATATTCGACTATGGTGATGATGCGTTTATTAGTGCGACACCAGAACGTCTTGTTAAAGTGGATGAGAACGAATTACTATCCACTTGTCTAGCCGGAACCATTAAAAGAGGGGACTCATTAAAAGAAGATGATTTATTGGCCCAATCCTTATTAAATGATGAGAAAAATCGGAGCGAACATCAGTATGTCGTAAGTATGATTAAAGAAGCGATTGAGCCTTTAACACATTCGATTGATCTTCCGAGTCAACCTGAAATTTTACAATTAAGAACGCTACAGCATTTATATACACCCGTAACAGCAATCTTAAAGGATTCATATACGATTTTTGATTTAATTGAAAAACTTCACCCAACACCCGCACTAGGCGGCGAGCCACGTCAAGCTGCGGTGATGTTTATTAAAGAAAATGAACCATTTGAGCGTGGTTGGTATGCAGGTCCTGTCGGTTGGATTGATGCGCATGGTAATGGTGAAATAATAGTGGCTATTCGTTCCGCTTTAATTAATCAAAATAAAGCGACGCTATTTGCAGGGTGTGGGATTGTAGAAGAATCTGATCCATATGAAGAATATGAAGAAACAAAATTGAAATTCACGCCGATGTTAGAGGCTTTGGGAGGCATCTCTCGATGAACATGGGAGACAAGACTTATTATGTCAGTTATTTTATAGATGAGCTATATCAAAATGGATTAGAACATGTTGTTATATCACCCGGTTCAAGGTCAACCCCAATGGCTATGACTTTTGCGGAGCATCCATCTATTAAAGATTGGGTGCACTTTGATGAACGATCTTCAGCTTTTTTCGCATTAGGATTAGCGAAAAGGACTCAAAAGCCTGTTGCACTTATTTGTACATCAGGAACAGCGGCAGCTAATTACTACCCGGCTATTATTGAAGCTTATTATAGCCGGGTTCCTTTGTTAGTTTTAACCGCAGATCGCCCTCATGAATTAAGAGATAATGGTGCTCCGCAAGCCATTGATCAAATAAAAATGTATGGGGATTATACTAAGTATTTTCATGAAATGGCAATACCAGAAAACAGTGAACAAATGAAGCGGTATGCTAGACGTCAAGCAAGTAGAGCTTATTCGATCTCAAATCATCCAAATAAAGGTCCAGTGCAGTTAAATTTCCCATTCAGAGACCCATTAGTTCCAGATTTATCGTTACCTGACCTTTGGGGTGAACGTTCACAATCATATGTGAACCATATCACAGGCCATGAACAAGTTGATGGACAGGCTGTTCATGATGTCATGAATATGATTGATGGCTTAGGCCGTGGGATTATTGTTTGTGGTGAACTACATTCCAAAGAGTCACAACAGTTAATTATAAATTTAGCCAAGCAGTGGGAAATTCCTGTTTTTGCGGATGTTTTATCTAATTTAAGAAAGCATCCTAAGACTAATCCATATATCATTTCAACTTATGATGCGATATTAAAACGGGAAGACATAAGAAAACAGCTAGATGTTGATTTCGTGATTCGTTTCGGTTCCATGCCTGTTTCTAAGCCATATATGCAGTGGATTACAGCTAAACAACCGAAAGTTCATATTGTGGTAGACGAGAACCAAGGTTACCGTGAGCCAACAAATATTGAAACAACGATGGTATTCTCAGAACTAGCTCATTTCTTAAATCAGCTCATAAGTCATTCATTCGTACCGAAAATTGATTCGGATTGGAAGAGCTTTTGGTTAGACAATGACCAAATTGCCCAAAAAATATTAACAAACAATCAAGATGAACTAACCGAAGGAACAGCTGTCCTGACTTTATCTGAAGAAGTAGAAGAAGGTTCCGTTGTTTTTGTTGGAAATAGTATGCCGATCAGAGATATGGATACGTTTTTCTTTAACTCACAAAGATCTATCGATGTCATGTCGAATCGGGGAGCAAATGGGATTGATGGAGTTATCTCTAGTGCTTTAGGTGTGGCAGCAACTAATACACCTGTCACATTATTGATTGGTGACGTATCATTTTTACACGATTATACAGCGTTATTTATTGCAAGACAGTATCAACTTCCATTACGAGTGTTAGTGTTAAATAACAACGGGGGAGGAATCTTTTCATTTTTACCACAGAACAATGAAAAGAAGCATTTTGAAAACTTATTTGGAACACCATTTAATCCTCCAATTCAGACAATGGTAGAAGGATTAGGTGTAAGATACCAACGCGCAAGCTCTGTACAAAACCTAAAAGAAATACTCAGTCAACCTGTACAATACTTAGAAGTCATTGAGGTACAAACGGATCGAGACGACAATTTAATATGGCATCGTCAGAAATGGGAAAGCGTTTATCAACAGTTAAATCGAGATGGTTTATCATGAAAATAAAAGTAAATGACAACCAGTATTTTGTGAAAGTTCATGGCAAAGGGGAGCCAGTGGTACTATTGCATGGATTTACTGGCTCGACCAACACTTGGCAAGAAATGATGGACCCATTATTAGATGAGTATCAATGTATTACGATCGATTTACCTGGACATGGACAGACGGATGCAAATGTTGACAACATGGAACAATGTTGTTGGGAGTTAAATGAATTATTAAACCAACTTTCTATTTGCTCTTTTCATTTATTAGGATATTCGATGGGAGGCCGAACAGCGCTTGTTTTTACTTCTATGTTTCCCGAAAAGGTAAAAACATTAATATTAGAAAGTGCTTCCCCAGGATTAGAAGAAGAAGCCAAAAATGAAAGAGCTGAACGAGATAATCAGTTAGCTAAATTTATGGTGGAAAAAGGTATAGAAGAGTTTGTGAATTATTGGGAGACCATTCCTCTGTTTAAATCACAAGAAAGATTACCTGTGAGTGCTAGAAGGAAAATTAGAGAAGAGCGATTAAACCAACGTCCATCAGGCTTGGCGATGTCATTAAGGTCGATGGGAACAGGTGTGCAGCCAACCTTGTGGTCCTCTTTAAATGACATTCAAGTTCCAACTGTTTTGATCACAGGAGAGTTAGACGATAAATTTGTTGAGATCAATCAAAAAATGGTTGAAGCCTTTCCACACGCTGTTCATGAGACGATACCAAATGTTGGCCATGCTCCACACTTAGAAAATCCAAATTCTTTTGGTAAAATAGTAATGAAATATTTATAATAAAAACAATTACATAAAAGGGAGGCAATTATTATGGCAGTTCAATGGGAAAAAGTTCGAGATTATGAAGAAATTATTTATGAAAAATATAATGGTATTGCCAAAGTAACCATTAACCGTCCGGAAAAGCGTAATGCATTTACGCCACTAACGGTTCAAGAAATGATTGATGCATTTGCGGATGCACGTGACGATTCAAATATCGGTGTCATTGTTCTTGCAGGAGCTGGTGATGAAGCATTCTGTGCAGGTGGTGACCAAAAAGTACGTGGTCACGGTGGTTATGTAGGTACTGACCAAATTCCACGTCTTAACGTATTAGATTTACAAAGATTAATTCGTACGATTCCTAAGCCAGTTGTAGCAATGGTTTCTGGCTATGCAATTGGAGGAGGACATGTCCTACATGTCGTATGTGATTTAACCATAGCGGCAGACAACGCTATTTTTGGACAAACTGGACCGAAAGTAGGCAGCTTTGATGCTGGTTATGGTGCTGGTTTACTTGCACGTATTGTGGGACATAAGAAGGCGCGTGAAATTTGGTACCTATGCCGTCAATACAACGCAGAAGAAGCTAAAGACATGGGACTTGTTAACACAGTCGTACCTTTAGACAAACTTGAAGAAGAAACTATTCAATGGTGTGAAGAGATGTTAGAAAAATCACCAACAGCTCTTCGTTTCTTAAAAGCGTCATTTAATGCTGATACAGATGGGTTGGCTGGTTTACAACAAATGGGTGGTGACGCTACACTTCTTTACTACACAACAGATGAAGCTAAAGAAGGGCGCGATGCATTTAAAGAAAAACGCAAACCAGACTTTAAGCAGTTCCCACGTTTCCCATAAGTTTTTATTCAAAGATCGCGTAGTTATACGCGGTCTTTATTTCATTTACACTTTACTATAGAGAATTAGAGGGATATCTATGACGATGATGCCTAACTGGTTAGACAAACGAGCCTATTTAACACCAAACTTAGAAGCGATTGTTCTTAAAAATGGAGAAAGCTACACATTTAAACAACTGCAAAATGACTCAAAAGCCTATGCAACCTTTTTGTCACAACAAGGTTTTAAAAAAGGTGATCATATTGCGGTTCTTTCAAGCAATTGTTATGAATTTGCTGTGGTTGTTCACGCTCTCCACTACATAGGAGCCGTTGCTTTTTTACTTAACACACGATTAACGACTGGTGAATTAGTTTTTCAGCTAGAAGATGGTGAGGTCAGCGGGTTCATCTATCATCCAACATATGAAAATACAGCTAAGGAATTGTTGAACCATCATCCATTTAGCATCTTTTCAACAAATTTAAAAAAGCCAGAAGAAATAATTGAATTTCCAAGCGAAATCAATCTTGAAGATGTTTCTCATATTTTATACACATCTGGTACGACAGGACATCCTAAAGGGGTTCAGCTTACATACGGGAATCACTATTGGAGTGCCACTTCTTCGGCATTGAACTTAGGAATTGATGAAAAAGATCGTTGGCTGTTGAGTTTACCTATGTTTCATGTTGGTGGTCTTTCTATTTTATACCGAAGTGTGATTTATGGAATGCCCGTACACTTACATGAGAAATTCGATTTAGAAGCGATTCACCATGATATCATGGAAGGTGGCGTGACGATTGTTTCGGTTGTAACGGTCATGCTTGAACAGTTGATGGAAAGGTTAGGAAGCGATCTCTATCCTGATTCATTCAGGTGTATGTTATTAGGAGGAGGGCCAGCTCCTAAAGTTTTATTGGAACAATGCCAACAAAAACAAGTTCCTGTCTATCAATCGTATGGCATGACAGAAACAGCTTCACAATTCTGTACGTTGGATAAAGGTAGTATGTTGTCGAAAATTGGTTCTTCTGGTAAACCGTTATTTCCTGGGCAATTGAAAATTGTCGAAAACAACCAAGAGTGTTCGGTAAATGAAGTAGGAGAAATCGAAGTGAAAGGACCAAATGTGACAAAAGGTTACTGGAAGAGACCGGAAGCAAATGATAAAACATTTCAAGACGGTTGGCTTAAAACCGGAGATTTAGGATACCTTGATGAAGATGGTTTTTTATATGTAGTTGATCGAAGAAAAGATCTTATCATATCAGGTGGCGAGAATGTTTATCCGGCGGAAATTGAATCAATATTTAAAGGTTTAGAAGGAATTGAGGATGTCGGAGTTGTTGGAGTTAAAGATGAACGCTGGGGAGAAGTACCAGTTGCATTTGTCGTTAAGAAAAACAATGCTGTTACAGCTGAAACCATTTTACACGATGCTTCTCAATATTTAGCGAAATATAAAGTTCCGAAAAAAGTTTACTTCTTAGAAGAGCTTCCAAGAAACGCATCTAGAAAATTACAGAGACATAAATTACTTGAGTTATTAGAAGGTGGGGGTTCTTCGTGATTCAGTTAGATCAAGTAAAAGTCAGACATGTATCCATGAAACTAAAGAAGCCGTTTCAAACCGTTAATGGTTTGGTCGTTGTTCGAGACACACTAATTGTGGAGGCATATGACCGAGACGGACGTGTAGGTTATGGAGAATGTGTGGCATTCTCAGATCCATTTTATTCACCCGAGACGACTACAACAGCATGGGACCAGTTAAAGAATTTTTTACTTCCAATGCTTAATAAAAAGAAAATCAATCATCCTAAGGATCTTCATCAAATTTTTTCGTCTATTCAAGGTCATCAAATGGCAAAAGCGAGTATAGAAACAGCTATATGGGATCTTTATGGCAAACAACAAGACAAAACGTTAAAAGACGTCATTGGTGGCGTACGTGATGAAGTCGAGAGTGGCGTTGTCCTGTCACTTATGGATGACATAGAGAAACAGGCAGAGGAATATAATAAAAAAGGTTATAAACGATATAAGCTTAAAGTCCAAAAAGGACAAGAGAAAGAAACCATCGAGCGTGTTCAAAGTGTTATTGGTGACAGACCGATTATGTTTGATGGTAATGGAATGTATGAACCTGAAGATATGCTTCATTTAACGAAATTAGACGATTTGAATTTATTGATGATTGAGCAGCCATTTAGGTCAGATGATTTTTATTATCATCACCAATTAAAATCACAAATGAATACTTCCATTAGTTTAGATGAAACGATCAAATCAGAACACAATGCTTTCCAGGCGATTGAACTAGGAGCATGTGATAATATCAACGTTAAATTAGGTCGCGTAGGTGGTTACCAGCAAGCGATTCAAATTCATCATTTTGCTAAAGTCGCAAAATTACCTCTTTGGTGTGGAGGTATGTTAGAGACAGGGATTGGCCGCGCCCATAATGTTGCTCTTGCTACATTAGAACAATTTACACTTCCTGGAGATCTATCCGAATCTTCCCGTTATTGGGAGGAAGATATTATTATGGAACCTTTTACTGTAAATGACGGTAAAGTGAAGGTTCCAACTAAACCAGGTATTGGTGTGACAGTTAATGAAAAGCTTTTAAAGAAACGAACCATTCGTGATTTTACACATAATTTTTAAAAATAATGAGCACAAACATCTTGCAATGATAATGATTTTCATTTACAGTAAAAGTAGATACTTAAGGATTCGCGAATGTTCGAATTAAAGGGAGCGTTGTCAAATGGAAACCCTAACGGCGAATAACTTAACGCTTGGTTACGGAGAAAAAATCATTATCGATGAATTAGATATAGAAATCCCTAAAGGAAAAGTGACAGTCTTAATTGGTAGTAATGGTTGTGGAAAATCAACTTTACTAAGATCAATGGCAAGACTACTTCAACCTAAGTCAGGTGAAGTCGTTTTAGATGGTAATGAGATCGCCAAAATGAATACTAAAGAAGTGGCGAAACAAATGGCGATTTTACCACAAGGACCATCAACTCCTGAAGGATTAACGGTTTATCAGCTAGTTAAAATGGGACGCTATCCATATCAAGGTGTGTTCAAAAAATGGTCTCAAGAAGATGAAGATGCTGTAAATAAAGCGTTAGAAGATACGAACTTAATGGATCTTAAATATCAATCAGTTGATGAGTTATCTGGTGGACAGCGCCAACGTGCTTGGATTGCAATGACCTTAGCGCAAGATACGGAGTTAATCTTATTAGATGAACCAACTACTTATCTTGATATGACTCACCAAATTGATATTTTAGATTTACTATTTGAATTAAACGAAAAAGACAATCGTACAATTGTGATGGTTTTACATGATTTGAATTTAGCATGTCGTTATGCAGACCATATTGTTGCGATTAAAGATAAAAAAGTTTACGAATCTGGTCAACCAGAAGATATTATTACATGTGACCTTGTTTATAATGTGTTTAATATGAACTGTGATGTCACGTTTGATCCATTGTTTGGAACTCCGATGTGTATTCCACATGGAAGAGGACGTTGTATACTAGCTGAGGCTCATGCAGAAAAAACAGGTGTTCAAAATAATTGTGTTACGACAACTCTTAAGGCTAACTAAGTCTTAAGAGTTTTTTGTATATCAGAGCTAGTTTGGTCCACATTAAGAATGAGGTGGATAATATGGATAAACGTAAATTCTATGTCAATGTGGAATCACGAGAGATTTCCGAATTAAAAGCGGGTAACAATGATGAATTCGTCATATATGGCACGCCAAATGATATCATTGAACTTAGAGAATCTTTAGAAGATATGGAGCATGCGGATCTCGGAACTTTTTGGCGATCCCATATGCCTTTTAAAGAATATCATCGCGATGAAGATAACGATGCTTATGATCATTGTTTACTAAAGACTTATAAAATGATTTATGAACTAGGCGATGAACAAGCTAAGCAACACGTTGAACAAATGCCATTTTTTGATGAATTGAATAAAATTGATTAAGAAAAAGCGTTCCTTCACTGAGGAACGCTTTTCTTAACGTTAAACTATTAATAAATGATTAATCAACTTCAGGAATCTCTTTTGTCTGTTGATTATAGTCGTAGTAAGTTCGTTCAATTTTTTGAGTTATGGTTGACTGGTCATCGTAATGGATTTCACTATCAAAATCAGTCGAGATAGATGCGACCTCATAACTTTCTTGATCAATGTTAATGTTGATGTTTACTTCATTAATTTTTAATTCAGACTCTTCAATTGGTAATTCAGAGCTTCCGAGTGCTGATGTTTCGATTTGATTTTTTACATATGATTGAAAATCCTCGCCATTTCCACTTAAAGAAAGCACAAACTGTTGGTCATCCCTTTTAATTTCAAATTGATCTTTGAATTCCGCGAAATAATCTAGTAAAACGTGTAAGTGACGCTGATTTTGAATATGTTCTGGTAATTGATTTAACTCATCATTTGAAATTTCTTTATATGTACCTTCTGATTCATCAGAATATAATTGGTCGTTTGTATAAAGTAATGTGAATTGTCCGTAAGGTGAATGAAGTTCTGTTATAAATTCCAACGGATCATTCTGTAAATAAGTTGTATCTTGTTGTTCTACTTTTATAGGTTGATCAACTTCCGGGACCTTCACTTCTTGTACAAGTGAAAAGTCTACCATGACATTTTCAACTTTTTCGGATTCTGTAAGTGCTTTATTAAAAATATCTTCTGCTGATGTTTCGCTTGTTTTTTTTTCATTAGAGCATCCAGTTATAAGTAGAATCAGTACTCCAAACATTATGATAATTTTTTTCATAATTTTCCCCCTATTAGTTCTATAGTTCTATTTTTTAATATTAATCAAAATAGTGTTTATATAATATTCGTGTAAGGAATATTATTTATGAGAGTTCAAATATTAGAAAAGGTGGGATGCATCATGAAGAAAATCATATATTTGCTAGCATTAACAGCACTCATTTTGATTATCATTCCATATTCATTAACAGATATAAATGCTGAATCCGATTCGTATCATGCCAGTCATTTATCAGCACATGAATTTTCTTCAAAAACTTTGGTTGGACAAGCTAGCTGGTCTAAAGAACAGAACGTTGAGCTGACAGATGAACAAATCGATCAAGTCCTCGATCAATTTATGGATCATTTACTTCAAAAGACTGATGAAGAGTTTAGAGTCCTCAACTATCAATCACTAGAAGACTACAAATCTAGTTTTAAAGGTTTAGCCACTTCAAATGTTGTAGATCAATATGTTGATGAAATTTACTTTGAAAAAGGACAAGCCTTATATTTTAAACCAACTGATACTCCACCATGGTTTGAATCTGATCAACCATTCGATAAAGAAAAGCTCGATGAACGTACTTACCGTATATCTCAAAGTAATGAAAATGAACTTCATGGAAATTACCATATTTTAATCGACCTAAAATTGAATGAAAATAACGAACCGTATATAATAAACGTACAATATCAATAATTCACAACATAAAGGAATGTATTCGACTAGTGGAAGTATTTAAGGATTATTATAACAATACAGTAAAATTGGTAATTGGAAATGAAACCTTTTCTAAACAACCTAAACATGTCTGGGTGATAACCCGTTATAAAAAACAATGGTTACTCACCAAACACCTGGATCGAGGAATTGAATTTCCAGGTGGTAAAGTAGAAGACGGAGAAATTGCTGAAGAAGCTGCCATACGGGAAGTAAAAGAAGAAACAGGTGGTCTTATTTCAAATCTATACTTTATAGGTCAATACCATGTAGATGGAAAAGGCGGAGAAATTATAAAAAACATTTATTTCGGTGAGGTTGATGTTTTAGAAGAGGAAGAGCATTATTACGAAACAGAAGGACCGGTATTAATGAAGGAGCTGCCGGCCAATTTAAAACAGGATCATCGGTTTAGTTTTATGATGAAAGACTATGTTTTAAAAAAATCCATGCAAGTCATAAGAGAACGTTTTTTATAATAATAAAGCGTGAAGAGACTCAACATCTCTTCACGCTTTACTTTTTTATTGTTTAGGAAATTATAAAATGACTCAGTTGTGGATAAGTATGTGATAGAATTTAACTAATAAATTTAGGAGATATTTCGGTATGGGTAAAAAAGGTTCTGGAGTTATTAAACAAATATTAAAAGAACACTTTAATGGTTTTTGGGCATTACATGCCCAAAGGTTCCCAGTAGATTATCGGGATGATATAGAGGAAACAGTTATAAAAACTATTAGATGCGGAACAAAAGACTTAGGTTATGCACGATATGAATGTTTGGGGTGCGAAGGAGAGCCAAGTCCTAAGTTTGTATGTTTTACCTGTAAAAGTCG
>NZ_FOES01000009.1 GCF_900110685.1 Piscibacillus halophilus | reverse complement strand
TGTTATTGCATCATCAATATAAGAATTTAAGGGTTCGTATCAATTAAATTAGGAGTGAGCGTATGCTCACCCCAACATTTGACTTAGAACCTTTTGATATGAAGGAGTGATAATTATTGGAGCAAGAACAACTCATGGATTACGCTTCGAAATTCCACGGAAAACTTCTACTTAAACAAGAACTTCAATTAGATCAACCAACCTTACACTTGCTATTACAAGAAGGCTTTTTAGTCCAAACCCCTGGCATTATAAAGAAATTTGGATTACTCCTCTGTCAAAGATGTTTTAACAATAAAAGGAAATACTTCGGACTGCTCCCTTCGAATCATGTTTATTGTCGAAAATGTATTATGATGGGAAGGGTTAGTGAACGTGAGCATCTTTACAAATGGAACGGTCCTCAGCCTGAACTTGAAAAAAACACGCAGCCTTGTGAGTGGGGAGGGACCTTAACCACTCTTCAACAACAGGCATCAGATCAAATGATTAAACAAATTGATCAGTCAGGATCTCTACTTATTCACGCTGTTTGTGGTGCAGGCAAAACAGAAATGCTCTACGCCGGAATAGATTATGCTATTGCACAAGGTAAAAAGGTGTGTCTTGCAACACCTAGAACGGATGTTGTAAGAGAATTAGCCCCTAGGTTAAGAAAAGATTTCCCAAGAATTCAATCAGCAGCTTTATATGGTGACTCGAACGAAGTGGATGAACAAGCACATCTTGTCATTGCAACAACTCATCAATTATTACGTTATGAGAGAGCTATTGATGTCATGATCGTTGACGAAGTGGATGCGTTTCCTTACCACCGAGACCCTACTTTACCTAAAGCTGTTCGGCGCTCCTTGAAGAAATCCCACACGTTGATTTATCTAACAGCTACCCCAAGAACTGGACTTAAGGCAAAATCCTTATTAAACCTAATTCCAACCGTCTCCATTCCCATGCGTTTTCACGGTCATCCATTACCAGTTCCAAACTTTCAACATGTTAAGAAAATAGAAGAACAAATTTACGAAAATACATTACCGCATTCAATACAAAAATGGATTAAAGAGCGTGGAAATAGACGATTTTTATTATTCGTCCCGACGATTGACATGGCGAAAATCTTATCTAAATTATTAGATGATACTCCATATGTACATGCTGAAAGTACTCAACGGGAAGAGCTTATTCAACAATTCCGTTACCAAAAAATTAAATCACTTATAACGACAACGATTTTAGAACGTGGGGTTACATTTCCATCTATTGATGTAGCGGTGATACGTGCGGATCATCAAGTGTTTGATGAAGCCGCTCTTGTTCAAATAGCCGGACGGGCTGGAAGAAGTGTTCAAGACCCAAGTGGAAATGTCACATTTTTCTATGAACATAAAACCAATGCGATGGTTCAAGCGAAAAATTATACGTTGCAAATGAATTATAAAGCGAAGAAATGGAGGGAGAAGTCGAATGCACTGCCTCATTTGTTATCAAGAGATTGATTCTGAAACAACTTGGACAACAATTTTTGAAATAAATCAAAGAGTGTTATGTGATGTTTGTCAAAGTCGTTTTGAACGTATTGAAGACATGTCAAATCACTGTTGTGAAAAATGCATGAGACCAATTGAACAAAGCATTTCAATTTGTGGTGATTGCTATGCTTGGCAAGAAAGGTTGGGTGGAAAAGACCCACTTCATCGAAATGTCTCGATTTTTAATTACAATTCATTTATGAAAGATGTCATGGCGCTTTTTAAATACAGGGGGGATTATGAACTAGTTAAGGTTTGGGAAAGTGACGTTAAAACGACTTTTCAAAAGTGTTTTTCAGAAAAATTCACCCTCGTACCTATACCATTAAGTAAGAAGCGATTAGAGGAGCGAGGGTTCAATCAGGCTGAAGCAATTGCGAAATTAATAGATCCGAACACAGCGTTCTTCATTGAACGTACCCATACTGAAAAACAATCTAAGAAGACAAAGCGTGAGAGAATATTTTCTAAAAATCCATTTAAACTGAAAGGCATACCTTCTTCCCATATTCTATTAATCGATGACCTGTACACTACAGGTACCACCTTACGCCAGGCTGCACAACTTTTAATAGATTCAGGAGCGAAAGTTGTACAATCTCTCACACTCATTAGAAGTTAAGCAAAACGCCCTATTTTGTGAACATTCAGTTTTGACGATATAATAAATAGTAGATTTTTCGAGGAGGAATTTGAATGGCAGAATTAGCAAATTGTCCACAATGCGGTGAATTGTTTGTAAAAGGTGTCATCACCGTTTGTCAAAGTTGTTATCAAGAAGAAGAGAAAAAATTTGAAAAAGTTTATGCATTTATTCGTCAGAAAAAGAATCGAACCGCTACGATGTATGAAGTTGCGAACGAAACAGGAGTTGAGGAGTCGCTTATAACAAAATGGGTGAAAGAAAAGAGAATTCATCCGTCTCATGCTCCTAATTTAACTTATCCTTGTGAACGTTGTGGTAATCCGATTTCTGAGGGTAAACTATGTTCAAGCTGTACAATTACCTTAAAGGAAGATTTAACAAAAGAATCGATTAAAACAGTAGCTGAACAACAGTCCGATTACAGTGCTAATCGAGCTTATTTTAACTGGAATGATAAAAATAAATAATTGATTAAACTTTTGACAAACTGTGCCGATATAAACTATAGAGAAAATGGACGGTTAAAGAGGGTGTAGTGAAATGAAAATTAATGGAGTAAATGGATCAAATTTAAATCCATACCAAAAACAACTACAAAAGCAAGGCCAGGTTAAACCGACGACACAGCATCAAGATAAAGTTGAGATCTCAAATAAGGCAAAGCAGCTTCAAAAGGAACAAGGAATTGCCAAAGTGAGAAAAGAAAAAGTTGAGAATTTAAAACAACAGGTTCAAAACGGCGAATATGATATTAATTCAAAGAAAACCGCAGAAAAGATGATAGATTTTTGGACGAATAAACGTATGTAGGGAGCGGGTCTTTTGACTATTCAAGCTATTATTGAACACTTAGAAAAGCTCTATCAATTAAATGAAAGTCTTTTGGCTATATCAAAAGATAAGACGGAACTCGTTAAGAAAAGTCAAATAGAAGAGTTCAATGAGTTGTTAATGAAAGAGCGAAAGCATGTTCAAGCCATTGACCAATTAGAAGAGAAACGAGTTCGCTTAACGGAGGAATGGTTTAAAAAACATGCACCGGATGCATCTGAACAAACAATTAGTCAATTAGTTGAATTAACGGACGATGCAGAATCAAAAGAGAAACTTGAAGCAGTCTATCAGAGATTAATTATGAATCTAGCAAGTTTGAAGCAACAAGAGGATTTAAATAGAGAATTAATCCAGCAATCACTACAATTCATCGAATTATCATTAGAAATGTATGAACCACAATCAAAACAAATCAATTACGACCAAACGAAGAAATCTACTAATCAACGTACTCAGACATCGATGTTTGATTCGAAAGCTTAAATTTATAGAGGAGAGACCGATATGCCTTCAACATTTCACGGTTTAGAAGTAGCGAGAAGAGCACTGTTTACTCAGCAGTCAGCTTTACATACCACTAGTCATAACATTGCCAATGCCAATACTCATGGGTACTCTAGGCAACGTGTACAGTTCGAACAAACAAGTCCATACCCAGCTGCCGCACGTAATCGACCAGAGATTCCAGGACAAATGGGAACTGGGGTAGAAGCAGGGCAGGTAGAACGAATACGTGACGCTTTTTTAGATTTTCAATATCGTACTGAGAACAATAAAAATGGTTATTGGGGTACTCGAGCCGATGCCTTAAGTCGTATGGAAGATATCATGAATGAGCCAAGCGATGAAGGGTTAGCTAAATCTATGGATCAGTTTTGGGAATCGCTGCAAAATTTAGCGACACACCCTGAAGATGGTGGGGTCAGAAGGACTGTTATGCAGAGAGCTACGGCCTTATCTGAAACATTTCAATATATCGATCGTTCATTAAAAAATGTTCAAGGTGAATTAACTAATCAACTTGACACTAACGGGAGTCAAGTCAATTCAATCTTGAATAATATACAAAAATATAACGATCAAATTAATGAGATTGAGCCGAATGGCTATTTACCTAATGACCTGTATGACAAACGTGATGCTCTTATAGATGAACTTTCTCAATACGTCAATATTAAGGTGGATAAAGTGGGTAATGGAGGGAATTCGAAAGCTACTGCTGAAGGAATTGCTAAAATTACTTTATTGGATGAAAATGGGAATCCAATGAAAGATGAAAATGGTGAAGATATTAATTTAATCTCTGAATCAAATGATAAGCTAGACTTTAGCTTTGAGTTTACAGAGCATGAAGGGCAAAAATTAGTATCTAAAGTGAACCTAACTGATTCAGAAGGTGAGTCCCTTTCTTTTAATCCTAGCGATTTTAATTCAACAGGAGTCTTAAAAGCAACGATGGATGCTAATGGACACGTAACCGTTAATGAAGCTGGAGAAGTAGTCGGTGAACCTGAGGGTGACTATTATGAAATGGTACATCAATTAAACAAAATGGCTTATGAGTTTTCGAAGGCGTTTAATGACGTTCATGAAGAAGGTTATACTTTAGAAGGTGAGCAGGGTGGAGAGTTCTTTGATGTTTCAGAAATGAACGAATTCAATGCTGCTTCTGTTATAAAGGTTTCGGATGCTATTAAAAATAATGAAAATAACATCGCGGTTTCATCTGATGGAGCACCAGGAGATGGACAACACGCTTTAGAGTTAGATCGAGTAAGAGATATGGTTTCAGACGATTTATTAGATGAAGATGTAGACCTTGACGGTAAGTCTGTTCAAAAGTTCTATGAATCGATGATTGGTGATCTTGGTATTAAGGCAGAGGAGGCCAATCAAATGGAATCCAATACGAATGAGCTAAGGATGTCAGTTGAAAATAACCGCCAATCTGTAAGTGGCGTCTCGTTAGATGAGGAAATGGCAAACATGATAAAATTCCAACATGCTTATAATGCTGCAGCTCGAAGTTTAACAGTTGTTGATGAAATGTTAGATCGCGTCATTAATCAAATGGGAATCGTCGGAAGGTAGGTAAGTTCTGATGCGTATTACTCAAAACATGATGAATAATAGTATGCTAAATAATTTAAGAAATAACTATGCACAAATGGATCGCTACATGGAGCAATTATCTACAGGGAAGAAAATTAACCGTCCCTCTGACGATCCAATTGTAGCCATGAGAGGGATTGATTATCGTTCAGAATTAACAAAAGTTAAACAGTATGAACGAAATATGTCTGAACTGCATAATTGGATGGACACCTCTGATGAATCATTAAATCAAGCTGGACAAGCACTTAATCGTGTTCGTGAAATTATGGTTCAAGCGAGTAATGATACATATGAAGAAAACCAACGAGGAAACATGGCTAAAGAAGTAAATGAAATTAGAAATCACTTGATTGATTTAGCTAACACAAAAGTGAACAACAAATATATTTTTAATGGTACTAACACGACTGAACCTCGCTTTTCTAAAGAAGGGGAATTATTAGAAGATCCCAAAAATGATAATGGTGTTATGATTGAAGTGTCGGAGGGTATTCAGATCAGAGCGAATATCAATCCTTCAAATGCATTTAGTGAAGAGTTATTTGATGAGTTAAATAATATAGTGTCAGACTTAGAAAATCCTGATGCATCAGGTGACGATTTTGATGAGTATTTAACGATAATTGATGATCAAATGAATGAATTATTAAATGAACGTGCTGATTTAGGTGCTCGAATGAATCGTGTTGATTTGATTGAAAACCGCCTCAGCCAACAGGAAATCTCTACTTCGAAGATTATGTCTGAAAATGAGGATGCTCACATGGAAGAGGTAATCATGCACTTAAAAATGCAAGAGAGTATCTATAGAGCTTCACTAGCCGGTGGTGCTCGAATCATACAACCATCTTTACTGGATTTTTTAAGATAACATGATTTAGAAGCTATCTGTTTTTACAGATAGCTTTTCTTAAATGAAAACGATTAGTGGTGATTATAGTGGACTTTCCAAAACTAAATATTACACAACAGGCAGGATTAATTGGTATTAATACAAGACCAGGTCAACTATCCATAAAGCAACCTAAAGCTGATTTGAATATCCAGCAGCCACCAGCGGATCTAAAATTTGAACGTAAGCCATCTAAACTGACCATTGATCAATCTCAAGTCTGGAAAGAACTAAATATCATTGGCCCTTTGGAGTCTACTAAACAGAATGCTGAAGAAGGGGAAAAGAAAGTACTCGAAGGGATGGCAAAAGTAGCAAATGAAGGGGATCGACTCATGCGAATTGAAAACGGTGGTGATCAAATTCCTGAAATAGCTAAACAAAACACTTTTAAAGAATATCAACCCATTCAAATGGAGTGGATCCCTTCTAATTTTGCGGTGAAATTTAAATACGAACCGGGTGAGGTCAAGATTAATGCGAAAGCAAATAAACCGATCATCGAGGCGAACGCAAACTCACCTATTATACAATATGAAAAAAGTGAAATGAATATATATCTAGAGCAGGAGCCTTACATAGAAATTAATTTCGATAATGTAAAATATAAAAATTTAGGATTTGAAATGCACATATAGACGGGAAGTGGTGAAATATGAAACTATCGACTTTATACTTAGGTGAAATAGAATTGAATGATGAAGAGGTTTTAACCTTTGAAAATGGAGTACCGGGATTTCAAGATCAAAAACAGTTTGTATTATTAGAGTTAGACGGAAACCCTGCTTTTAAAGTATTGCAATCTGTAAAGCAAGAAAACTTGGCTTTTGTTGTCACCAACCCATTTTTAATTGAAGCAAAATACGAATTCGAATTAGATGAGTCAGTTAAAAAGCAATTAAAAATACAAAATGAATCAGATGTCCAAGTTTGGAACATTGTAACCGTACAAGATCCATTTGAACAATCAACTATAAATTTAAAAGGACCAATCGTTATTAATATTAAAGAAAATTTAGCGAAACAATTGCTATTATCCGAGTCTGATTACTCGACCAAACATCCTATAAAAGGAGGGGAGTTAAAACATGCTGGTACTAACGAGAAAAGCAGGTGAATCGATTCAAATCGGAGAGGATATTGAAATTAAAGTCGTTGCTGTTAATGGAGATCAGATTAAATTAGGCATTGAAGCTCCCCAAAACATAGAGATACATAGAACAGAAATCTATAAACAAATCATTCAAGAGAACCAAGTAGCTAGCCAACTGACAAAAGATACAATTAATTTATTAAAAAACGCAAAAAAAGACTAAATCTTTCTTAATTACCTCCGATATAAGAAATGTAAGGATAATCAGTCAAATGTCGGCCGACTTTATGACTGTTTCATCTTGCCACAAGGACGTGGCAACATAAATATTTCAAGGAGGAATTTTAAATGATTATTAACAACAATATTCCAGCGTTGAATACTCACCGTCAAATGGGTATCAACCAAGGTAACATGCAATCTTCAATGGAGAAATTATCTTCAGGTCTACGTATTAACCGTGCAGGTGACGACGCTGCAGGACTAGCGATTTCAGAGAAAATGCGTGCACAGATTAATGGTTTAGATCAAGCAAGTCGTAACGCACAAGATGGAATTTCTTTAATCCAAACGGCTGAAGGTGCACTTGACGAAACTCATTCAATCCTTCAGCGTATGCGTGAATTAGCAGTCCAATCTGCGAACGACACTAATACTAATGATGATCGTGCAGAGCTTCAAAAGGAATTAGATGCTCTTATCGAAGAAGTTGATCGTATTTCTCAGAATACAGAGTTTAATACACAAAAATTACTAGATGGCAGCTACGAGTCTAAAGAGTTTCATATTGGTGCTAATGAAACGCAATCAATCACAATTAATATTGGTGACATGCAAGCAGAATCACTTGGCATTAGTGAGTTAGCAATTAATGACCAAGAATCAGCAGATAATGCTATTGCAACACTTGATGATGCAATTAAAAATGTGTCTTCAGAAAGAGCAGATTTAGGTGCAATTCAAAACCGTCTAGAACACACTATCTCAAATCTAGATAATGCTTCTGAAAACCTATCAGCTGCAGAATCACGTATTCGCGACGTAGACATGGCAAAAGAAATGATGGAAATGACTAAGTCTAACATCCTTTCTCAAGCATCTCAGTCTATGTTAGCTCAAGCGAACCAGCAACCACAGTCAGTTTTACAACTTCTAGGTTAATATTAATCTTTCATGGGACTCTAGTTATTCTAGAGTCTCTTTTTATGTTTAATTGTTAAAATATCTCTTTTTCATCCGATATAAATAAAAAGTAATGATAGGGAGTTGTTTGGTAGGTGAAAGTAGAAGCGATTTTATCTAATTTTCAACTCCTGCGAGGCACGGGTGAACAGAATACATACAAATTAGACAACTTGAACAAAGAACCGGCAATGCAGGCGAATGAACAAAAGTATAATAACCTTACAGCAAACGTTGATGAGGTCTCAAAAGAAAAGGCGAAAGAAATGGTTGAAGGGTTAAATGATTTTTTGGAACCGGTGCATACTTCGATAGAGTTTCAGTTTCATGATAAGTTGGAACGATATTACGTTTCAGTTGTAGATCGAGAAACAGATGAAGTGGTGAAAGAAATACCACCTAAGAAACTACTAGATGTTTATGCAGCCATGTTTGAATTTATGGGATTTATCGTGGATGAACGAATTTAATTGAGGTGAATGAAATGATCAATAACAATATGAGAATGACAGGGTTTGCCTCTGGGATGGATATTAACCAAATGGTTAAAGATCTGATGCAGGCGGAACGATTACCTTTACAAAAGATGGAACAAGATCAGTTGTGGTTAACGCAACGTCGTGATGCGTACCGAGAAGTGAACACAAAGCTTTCTGAATTTGAGAACAAATTCTTTGATATGAGATTATCGAAAACTTATTTATCTAAAATAGCTTCAAGTTCTTCTGATGCGATCTCTGTATCAGCTAGTAATCAAGCGTCTGATGGTAACTATTCATTTCAAGTTGATCAGCTAGCAAGTGCAGCGACACGTTATTCAGGTGTAGAGGGTACAACTTTTGGAAAAGGGTATGATGCTGATCAAGCCTTAGCTGCTGAATATGTGGGTCAGGAAGTGAGTTTTGCTTATCATGATCAAAGTCAAGATAGTCCTAAGACAGTTTCATTCACGATTCAAGAAGGTGATTCACTTAATGATGTGCTAAAAAACATATCTGATGAATCTGGTGGTGCAGTGCGAGCGTTTTACGATCAGAATTCAGATCGTGTGTTTATGGAGCGTACGGAAACAGGGGATTTTAATAAAAACGGATTAGAGTTTGAACAATTGAGTGCCTTCTTCACGGACACTTTAAACATTGCTGCTGAAGAACAAGGCGGAACAGATGCCGAGTTTAAATATAATGGAATTGCGATGACGTCTCATTCAAATAATTATCAATTTAATGGGATGAACTTAACTTTTAACTCTGCCACTGATGGACCTGTCAACGTTTCTGTATCACAAGATGTTGATGGTGCTGTTGATAAAATCACAGAGTTTGTCGAACAGTATAATGAGTTAATAGATTTTATGAACGAAAAAGTCGGTGAGGAAAGGTACCGTGATTATCCACCATTGACGGAAGCTCAAAGAAAAGAGATGTCTGAGCGTGAAATAGAGCTATGGGAAGAGCGTTCGAAGAGTGGTGAACTCAGAAATGATGGAATTTTGCGTTCAGCGCTTTCAGGTATGCGCTCAGCATGGTATGAATCTGTAGATAACCCTAATGGTGATTTGAGTCGAATGATGGATGTGGGCATTACAACGACATCTAATTGGCGCCAAGGTGGAAAGTTAGAGGTTGATGAACAGAAGCTAAGAGAAAAGCTGGAGGAAGACCCAAGTGCTGTATATCGACTGTTTTCGAACAGTGATGAAGGTGACTCACGAGGAATCCTTAACCGAGTTGAAGGCGTATTAGAAAGTACAATGGATCGTATTAAAGATCGTGCAGGAAGTACTGCTCAGACAGATTTTCAGTACACAATGGGACGCGAGTTGAAAAGCATGGCAGAAAGAATGGCAAATTTTGAACGTCGGATGCAACAAACGGAACAGCGTTACTGGGATCAGTTCACAGCGATGGAAAAAGCGATGCAACGATATAATCAACAGGCGAATTATATGATGCAACAATTTGGTGGAATGCAGTAATTAAAGGAGTGTCTATAATGGCTTATGGAGCACAGCCACATTTAGCTTATCAACAAAATTCGGTCACAACAGCTACACCTGAAGAATTAACGTTAAAACTTTATAGTGGGTGTATTCGTTTTATCAAGTTAGCAAAAAAAGCAATGGAAGAGAATAATATTCAAGATAAAAATACCAATATTCAAAAAGCCCAAGACATCATTCGTGAATTAATGGTAACATTGAATATGGACTATGACATTTCACATCAATTAATGCCACTTTATGAATATATGAACCATCAGTTATTGCAGGCAAATATTAAAAACGACCCTGCATTGCTTGAGGAAGTTCAAGGAATGGCAGAAGATTTTCGTGAAACTTGGCAACAGGTAATGAAAGCAAATAAGCTTCAAAAACAAGCTAGATAGGAGCTTTTAAATGTCTGCAGTAAAAGAACTGTATCAAGCAACTCATCAAATGGTGTCTCAGTTCAAACAGGCTAAGCAGTATTCAAGAGATGAACTAGTAAGCATATTTGAGGATTTTGTTTCTCAGCGTGATCAATTAATGAAAAACATTCAAGGTCCATATACTGATGAAGAAAAACAACTAGGCAAACTTATCATTAAGCTAGATCAAGAGTTAAAAGCATTGGCTACAAACTATTTAGGAAACATTCAACACGATATTAGTCTGGTATCAAAAAAGAAGCAATCAAATAAAAAATATATTAATCCATACTCCAACCTTTATGGTATTGATGGTAGCTTTATAGATAAAAAAAATTGACCCAAACGCTAAAGAAGCGTTTGGGTTTCTTTATTGTGTGTCTTAATTTTTCTGTTGTTTATAGATTTTGCACATTCTAAAACTTTTTTAGCCACATGTAATTCATTATAGTCAGTATTAAGTTGATTTAAGTTTACTTTACTTATTTTTAATTGGTGATTAGAATCCAAATAAAAATAGAGTTCTAATTCACTTAAATGTTCATATTTTGAATTTAGTGTTTCAGACACCTTAGTTGATACATCTTTTAATTCTTTTTCTAGCTTTCCTGAATCCACAGAAGTAAGCTTCAAAGCAGAATTGAAATCTGAGGCAAATTCAATGCCGTTTGAGGGTTCAGGTATAATGACTGGATAAATGTTTACAATTTCCCAATCATTATTGAGTCCTTTAATCAACTGCACTTTTAAAAACTTATTATCATTATGATATGCTCGTTTTTTTGTTACAAAATATTGATTATTTTTGAGTAATTCTTTTAATAAGTGTTCTAATGTTAGCTTGTTATAGATTTCTTCATTTCCGTTTTCAATAACTAAATACTCAAGTGCTTTAAGTTTTTCGATGTAATAAGGGTGTTTTGAAGTTGATTTAGTAATTGGTTCTACAGTAGTTTCGATATATTGATCAATAAAACTAATTAATTCTTTCGCTTTAGTGATTTTTCTAAATGGTAATAAATAGTCTTCTAATAGATTTGCGCTTGCTAAATGCTCATAGATATCTTGGCTATTAAGGTAGGAATCATAAATTTCATTCATGATAGGAATATTTTGAAATTCCTCGTAAATGTTATTATTCTTATTTGTTGATTTCAAACGGTCATAGATAACATCTGGATAGCTTACTACTTTTTCTACCCATGAACTATTTTCGTAGAACTTCCCTCTAATAAGCATTTCTTCATAGTCAACATCATTAGGTGAGAAATAGAATAAATACACATCTTCATATTTTGCAATGTAGGCCGTTGATAGAACAAAGTTATCTATTTCATCTGGTTTCCCTAAAATACCTATTTTCAGTTTTTCGTCTGATTTGAGGTATTCTAATTTAGAGTTAGTGGAATTGAACTGGTTTTTTAATAGATTACGATCATTGTACTGATTTGTATGAAAAATTCTATTTTTTGCTAGATATTTACTATATGCAACAACATTTGCTGCTCTTTCATTTTCGTGCGCAAATGTTTGTGGACCAATATTAGCTTCATGAAGCCAAAAACGTTTATTAACATCGATGGCTATATCTAATCCCATCTCATCAATTGCTAGTCCGTGTAGTTTATCGATATGAAAAGACAAATCCATAGCTAATTTTTTCATTTTATTATCAAGATCTTTACCCTCTTTTTCTCCGAACTCATGAATTAAGAATTCTTCTGTGTTTCTTAATTTTCCACCTTTAATTAAATCAATTTGAATACTATTAGAACTACCTGTCCTAGGATAAATTTTAGTAATTTGCCATTTACCTTCTCCGTTTTTTTGCATATGTGCACGAAAGTCAAAAGGTTCATCGTTTTTTGTTCGTGCATTAATGTATTTTTGCACAATATAATTATTAGGAAGAATTTTTTCCTGAATTAGGTTTGAAAAGTTTTCTTTGTTCATGATGACCGTATTCTTTCGTTCAGTTACTCTATAGCGATCTCCCTTCTTTTGGACGAAGTAAATGTTCTCACCTCTGGCTCCCCGAATTGGTTTAATGACCGCTTTATCATTGTCTCTCAAAAAATTATGTATGATATATTCTTCATTGACTACCTTAAAAGGTGCCAATAGCTCAGCGAACTTCCTATTTTTTACAAGAGTTTTTGGTAAATTAAATTTGTCACCAAATACAAAAGATGTAAATGGAATTTGTTTTCTAAGTTTTCGCTCTACTAATGATTGTTGATAAATTGATTTTGGGAAAATGTTATGAATTACATCTGGAAAAGGAAAAATGCTCTTTTTTCGTTGATTATTTTCAAAGAAATCAGCATGGATTTGTTTATTATTAAGATCCACATCTTTTGAAGCGAAAAAGAAAATATTAATATTAGATTTTTGGGCTTCATTGACCAATGCCTCTATACGTTTGTCTGGATAAGCATCTATAGGGTTCATTGTGTTTTCATAAACACCAATGGTTATATTTTCGTTTGGTTTAATGTTCGGTAAAGAAGCTAAAAGCTCTTTTTTCCAACTTCTCAATGTAGGTAAAAATACGAATTGTAAAGTTTCGGTTACCTTTATTAATTCATTTTTTTCGAGTGTAGATGATATAGATTTAATACAGTCAGTGATCTTATATTGATATGTATTTAAATTGTCTTTTAACTGGTCGTCGGTATTAATGATATTCTGTACAACTGTAATACCCTCAATAATCGAACTAAAAATATATAGACTTTCAGTATATTTTTTTTCCTTTGTTAATTCTAAGAAATGTTCAGATGCTTCAATAATTGTATTCACAATATTTACCACCTGATTTTGATCATTATCTGATAATTTCACAATGGGCCACTCCTTTATATCGCTATCAATATTTATATCGGTATTAAAATTAATATGTTAACTTTTAATTAGTAGTTCTACTTAAGAATGTACCTGAAATAATAGTCTAAAAATTTGAAATTTTTTATACGTTTAGGTAGGGATATTTAAGGGTATTGTAGAATATAGATTACATATCTTGAAAGGAGGATATGCATATGATCTACAACGTTAGAGGGGAAAACATCGAGGTCACGAATGCGATCCGAGAATACGTAGAAAAGAAGATAGGGAAGTTGGAACGTTATTTTGGTACACCGCCATCTTCAGAAGTTCATGTGAATTTAAGTGTTCACAATGATGAACAGCGTATTGAGGTGACAATCCCAATGACGGATTTGTTACTGCGTGCTGAGGAAAGTAATAATGATTTATATGCCGCAACCGATTTGGTGGTTGATAAGTTAGAGCGTCAGATTCGAAAGTATAAAACGAAGATTAATCGTAAATTTAGACAAATGGGAGCCCCTAAACACGTATTTGCTGAGTTAGAAAGGGAAGCTGCTGTTGCTGTAAATGAAGAAACCGAAGATAATGATATTCAAATCGTTAAGAAAAAACGTTTTGATTTAAAACCAATGGACGAAGAAGAAGCAGTCCTTCAAATGGACATGTTAGGGCATAACTTCTTCGTTTTCGAAAATGCTGAAACAGGAGAAACGAATGTTGTATATAAACGTAACGATGGTAAATATGGGTTAATCGAAACTTAATCATAAAAACCATAAGTGCCCTCTTGTGTATTCACGCAAGAGGGCTTAATTTTTCTTGAAAAATATAATAATTAAATTTTCATTTAGATTTTATAAAAAATGGTGCTAAATTCGTTAAGAAAATTCAAGTATGTTCTAGGAGAAAATGCAATTTTCAGGGGTGTGACACAAACAATTTAACCATGGTATAACTGAAGCAACAAGACAATAAGGGGGTCCTAAAATTGAAAACTCAAACAACCCACTGCCCCAGTTGTTCAGAGTTAAAAAAGTATGTCGACCAACAAGGTGAATTGATTTCTCAGTTAATGCGTATGATGGCACAAACCCATGAGAAGGTTACGATCATGGAACAAAGTGTCCAAAAATTAAAAACGGAAAAAGAGGTGAAATATTCATACTCCATTTCCGGGTCCAACCAATCCTCCATATGCCAAAGATTTGATTAACCCTCAATTCAAGTATACCCCCTTAAGGTTCTTGTTGAAGGTCAGTTTTCCAAGGTTCTGACCTTCTTTTCTTTTTAGGTGGCATATAGCCGCATTTTTCGACAATTCCCTTATATTGTGCCTCTCTTTCTTTAGTGTTATCATTATACTTGGATTATTGTAAATGAAAGAATTAGAGGTGCAGACTATGAAGCAGTTATTGATGAAAGTTTTTGGTGATGGAAACTCAAGACAGCTTAAAAAACTTGAAAAAATTGCAGATCAAATAGAAGAAAAAGAGCCAGAAATCAAGAAACTGTCTGACTCTGATCTTCAAGCCAAAACAGGAGAATTTAAAAAGCGTTATCAAAACGGTGAGTCGTTAGATGATATGTTAGTTGAGGCTTATGCCGTTGTTCGCGAAGCAGCAGAGCGTGTATTAGGCTTAAGACCTTATTATGTACAGTTATTAGGTGCGATTGCACTTCATAACGGTGACATTGCAGAAATGAAAACAGGTGAAGGTAAAACGTTAGCTTCCACTATGCCGGCCTATTTGAATGCAATAACGGGTAAAGGTGTTCACATTATTACTGTTAACGATTACTTAGCAGACCGTGACTCAAAAGAAATGGGACAGCTATATGAATGGCTAGGTCTAACAGTTGGTTTAAACACCAATGATTTATCTAAAGAAGAGAAGCGCGAAGCATATGCTTGTGATATTACTTACGGTACCAATAATGAATATGGGTTTGATTATTTACGCGATAACATGGTGTTGTACAAGGAAAAAATGGTTCAGCGCCCGTTACATTTTGCGATCGTCGATGAAGTTGACTCCATTTTAATTGATGAAGCACGTACACCACTCATTATTTCTGGTTCACAAAAGCGTTCACAGTCGAATTACATGCAAGCAGACTCGTTAGTCAGAACGCTAAATGGTGAAGAAGATTATACTTACGATGAAAAAACAAGAAATGTTCAATTAACGGAATCGGGAATTACGAAAGCAGAGAATTATTTTAATATCGAAAACTTATATGACCTCAATAATGTGACTTTAACTCATCACATTAACCAAGCATTAAAAGCTCATGTTGTCATGCAGCGCGATACGGATTATGTTGTCCAAGAAGGTGAAGTGGTGATTGTTGACCAGTTTACAGGACGCTTAATGAAAGGGCGCCGTTATAGTGACGGTCTTCACCAAGCGATTGAGGCTAAAGAAGGTCTTCAAATCCAAAAAGAAAGTATGACTTTAGCAACAATTACGTTCCAGAACTTTTTCCGTATGTATGAAAAATTAGCTGGTATGACGGGTACAGCCAAAACAGAAGAAGAAGAATTCCGTAATATTTATAACATGAGTGTTGTCGCGATTCCGACGAACAAACCTGTTATACGTCAAGATTACAGTGATTTAATCTATAAAACAGTTGAGGGAAAGTATAAAGCATTAGTTCAAGATATTAAAGAACGTTATGAAAAAGGACAACCAGTGTTGGTTGGCACCGTTGCCGTTGAGACGTCGGAATTAATTTCTAAATTACTTAAAAAAGCTGGCGTTAAACATAACGTATTAAACGCTAAAAATCACTTTAAAGAAGCCGAGATTATTCAAGAAGCAGGCCAAAAAGGTGCTGTAACCATTGCGACCAACATGGCCGGTCGTGGTACCGACATTAAATTAGGTGAAGGTGTTCGCGAATTAGGTGGTTTAGCAGTAATTGGTACTGAACGTCATGAGTCTCGTCGTATTGATAACCAGCTTCGTGGTCGTTCCGGACGTCAAGGTGATCCAGGTGAGTCTCAATTCTATTTATCCATGGAAGATGAGTTAATGCGCCGGTTTGGTTCTGACAATATGCGTTCAATGATGGAACGACTTGGAATGGATGATGACCAACCGATTGAAAGTAAAATGGTATCACGTGCAGTAGAATCTGCACAAAAACGAGTTGAAGGTAATAACTTTGATGCACGTAAACAGTTATTAGCTTATGATGATGTACTTAGACAACAGCGTGACATTATTTATGATCAACGTTATCAAGTTCTAACAAGTGAGAAATTACGTGACATTATCATCAATATGATTGAGTCGACAGTCACTCGAAATGTTCAAGCTTATACACAAGATGAAGATGAAGAGAAGTGGGACTTAGCTGGCTTAATTGACTTCATCCATGCCAACGTCTTAGAGTTAGACGACATAAATGTCAATGATCTCAAGGGTAAAGAACCAGATGAAATGATTGAGCTCATCATGGGTATCGTGAACAAAAAATACGATGAGCGTGAACAAGAGCTTACAGAAGAGCAAATGAGAGAATTTGAAAGAGTCATTCTTTTACGTACAGTTGATTCGAAATGGATGGATCATATCGACCAAATGGACCAGCTTCGTCAAGGTATTCATCTACGTGCATATGGACAAACGGATCCATTACAAGAATACCAAATGGAAGGTTTCGCAATGTTTGAAGAGATGATTGCTGAAATCGAACAGGAAGTTGCCAAGTATGCGATGAAAGCTCAAATTAGAGATAACTTACAACGTGTAGAAGTGGCTTCAGGTACTAAAGCCATTGCCGGTGGCCGTCAAAATCAAGAAAAGAAAAAGAAACCATATGTTAAGAAAGAAAATATCGGACGTAATGACCCTTGCCCTTGTGGTAGTGGGAAGAAGTATAAAAACTGTCACGGTAAAGACGCTTAAAAAAACAAACACCTTGGTGCATGTTCATCAAGGTGTTTTTGATTGTTAAATTTTTGTTGATTATAGGTGGTTTTTGTTAATTGATAAAGTGGTATACTAATCAATAGAATCATACATAGTTGAGGTGATGTTATGGATTTAACTGACATTAAAGATCAAATTAACAAATTGAAAAATCGCCTAGAAGATTTTAGGGGGTCTCTTTGACTTAGAAGAGGATCGTGAGAAAATTGCTGAACACGAACAGCAAATGACAGCTCCCGATTTCTGGGATGAACCAAGTGTAGCACAGAAGGTTATTAATGAGGCTAATACGGTTAAAGAGCGCGTTCATGCCTTCGAAAAAAACGAAGAGGATTTGGAAAATCTTGAAGTTTCTTATGAGCTTGTTAGAGAAGAAGCGGATGAGGAACTTTTTGAAGATTTACAAGAAGAATTAAAGCGAGTTACAGAACAGTTTAATGAGTTTGAGTTAGAGATCTTGTTGAATGAGCCATATGATAAAAATAATGCGATTTTAGAAATCCACCCAGGTGCAGGCGGGACGGAATCTCAAGACTGGGCAGAAATGTTATTACGTATGTATAAACGTTACGCAGAAAAGAAAGGTTTTAAAGTTGAAACCTTAGACTACCTCCCTGGTGATGAAGCGGGAGTGAAAAGTGTAACATTGCTGATAAAAGGGCATAACGCATATGGCTATTTGAAAGCTGAAAAAGGAGTACACCGTTTAGTTAGAATTTCACCATTTGATTCATCGGGACGTCGCCACACGTCATTTGCCTCTTGTGATGTGATGCCAGAGTTTAACGATGATGTTGAAATCGATGTACGTACGGAAGATTTAAAAATTGATACGTACCGTTCAAGCGGAGCAGGAGGTCAGCATGTAAACACGACTGATTCTGCTGTACGAATTACACACATACCAACTAATACAGTCGTGACATGTCAATCTGAACGTTCACAAATTAAAAACCGTGAACAAGCTATGAAAATGCTAAAGTCTAAACTTTATCAACTAGAGATTGAAAAACAACAACAAGAACTTGATGAGATTCGCGGTGAACAAAAAGAAATTGGTTGGGGAAGTCAAATTCGTTCCTATGTTTTCCATCCCTATAATATGGTAAAAGATCATCGTACTAATTTAGAAAATGGAAATACACAAGCTGTCATGGATGGAAGTATTGATTCTTTTATAGACGCATATTTAAGATCGAAAGTTAAAGGATAATTTTTTGAAAAAAGGGGTATATTACTACCACGACATCCAAAAAGAGGAGGTTAAAATTATGAAAAAGTTACTCGTGGGTGTTTTTAGTGTGATGTTAGTCTTAGCTGCTTGTGGTGGCGGAGATGACACAGATGATAATGGTGACACTGGTGGTACTGGTGAAGAGTCTGGCCAAGAGCAAGAAAATGGTGACGGTGGTGCTGAAGAAACCGCACAAGCTGGTGAAGAGTTATATAACACCAACTGTGCACAGTGTCATGGTGCAGACTTAACTGGTGGTGCAGGACCAAGTCTTGAGAATGTTGGCGATGAATATAGTGTTGATGATATTGTCGACATCATTCAAAATGGAAAAGGTCAGATGCCTGCACAAGATCATTTAAGTGAAGAAGAGTCACAACAGATTGCTGAATGGTTAGTCAATAGGTAGTAAAGTCGATAGTCCTTGGATAAAAATCCAAGGACTATTTTTATTTGTAATGGAATTTTTATCTTTTGAAACACAAACGTAATAAAAATTTCCCTAAACTTTTTGTCGAGTCGTGTTATAATGAAACATATCTGATAAAGAATAGTTTAAGAAGAAATAGGTTAAAATAGGTAATTTAGTCGATATATGGTATAATACACGTTGAATTAAATGAATTTTCAGATAGTATAGTTTTTCTTCTACAACAGGAGGTACTGGTGACGTCTATGATAAAAATGAAAAAAGTATTTAAAGTCTATAAAAACGGTGTCACAGCTTTAAATGGTGTTGATGTTAACATAGAACAAGGTGATTTCGTCTATGTCGTAGGACCTAGTGGTGCGGGGAAAACATCGTTCGTAAAAATGATGTATAGGGAAGAAGTCCCGTCGAAAGGTGAGGTTTACATAAATGGTGTCGAGTTAGGGACATTGAAGAAAAAGGATGTTCCTTTTTTACGACGTGATATCGGAGTTATTTTCCAAGATTTTAAACTACTACAGCGTAAATCGGTATATGAAAATGTTGCATTTGCACTAGAAGTGATCGAAGAAAATCCTAAGAAAATTCGACGTCGTGTGATGAACGTGCTCGATCAAGTTGGTTTAAAACACAAAGCCCGTTTTATTCCAGCACAATTATCGGGTGGTGAACAACAGAGAGTAGCGATTGCACGCGCGATTGTTAATAATCCAAAAGTTGTCATCGCAGACGAACCGACTGGTAATTTAGACCCAGAAACATCGTGGGGAATTATGAGGACCTTTGAAGATATTAATTCATCTGGGACAACTGTTATTATGGCTACACATAGTAAAGACATCGTTGACAAAATGAAGAAACGTGTCATTGCCATGGAAAATGGTCAAATCGTAAGGGACGAGCAACAAGGAGAGTACGGTTATGAAGCTTAGTACAGCAAGAAGGCATATCATAGAAGGTTCAAGGAACATTATTCGAAATAGTTGGATGACAGTTGCTTCTGTCGGAGCAGTGACAACAACCCTAATCTTGGTTGGGATTTTTTTAGCTCTAATTCTCAATTTAAATCAAGTTGCTGAAAATATTGAACAAGATGTCCAAATGAGTGTTTACGTTGAACTGGGCGCAGGTGAAGAAGAAGTAGAAGAATTAGAGTCAAATCTAAACGAGTTATCAAATGTAAGATCTATAGAGTATTCCTCTAAAGAAGAAGAACTAAACAAGCTAATAGAAGATATGGGTGAATCAGGTGATGAGTGGGGAATGATGTTTGAAGATAGTAACCCACTTAATGATGTATTTATTATTAAAGCAAGTGATGCTAACTATTACAAGTCATTGTCTAATCAAGTTAAAGAAATGGATTATGTTGATGACGTTGATTATTCCCAAGCTACTGTGGAACGCCTATTAACTTTTAATAAATATGCTAGATACATAGGCTTAGGTTTTATTACAGCCTTACTGTTCACAGCTATATTTTTAATTTCCAATACCATCAGGATGACGATTATTGCAAGACAAAATGAGATTGGAATTATGAAGTTAGTGGGTGCAAAAAATAGTTTTATTCGTTGGCCTTTCTTTATTGAAGGGATGCTAATGGGGGTTATAGGTTCCATTATCCCAATCGCATTAGTACTGGCTGGATACTATTACCTTTATGATAATGTGGATGGACGTAATTTACTTCCATTCGTGGAATTATTACCATTTAATCCATTTGCATGGCAGTTATCATTATTATTACTTGGTTTAGGAGTATTTATTGGTATTTGGGGCAGCGTCATGAGTGTACGTAAATTCTTAAAAGTATAAGATGATTGAGTACGAGAGGGAGGAATGGATTTTGTACAAAAGAATAGTTGTTTATATGACGGCAACGGTAATCGTAATGATTGGACTAGCTTTTTCACAAACTGATCAAGTACACGCGGAAGATATTGATCAGGAAATTAAAGAGCTAAAAGAAAAATCTAAGAAGGCAAGTGAAAAACGTAGTAGTTTATCAAGTGAATTATCTGAGCTTGAAAAGAAGATTGAAGAGAATAAATCTGAGCAAAGCGAAATGAAAAATGAGATTAATAGTTTGAAAGACGAAATCACAGATGCTCAAAAGAAAATTGAAGAAAAACAAAACGAAGTCAATCAGAAGCAAGGCGAAATTGAGGAAGTTGAGAGTGAAATTGCAGCATTAGAGAACAAGATTAAAGAACTCGAACAACGAATCGAAGAGTTAAAACAGAATATTAAAGAAACTCAAGAGAAAATTAAGAATCGTGAAGGTTTATTAGAAGACCGACTACGTAATTTGCAACGCAATGGTGGAAGTGTTAAGTACTTAGAAGTTGTATTAGGGGCTTCTGATTTCGGAGATTTCCTCAACCGATCACAAGCGGTTAGTAAGATAATGGATCAAGATAAAAGTATATTAAAAGAGCATTTGAATGATAAAATATCGCTTGAAGAGGATAAAAAGGAATTAGAAGATTCTAGAGCTCAAGTTGAGGCTAATAAAGATGAGTTATCAAATCAACGTCAGCATTTAGAAAATGAAAAGCAAAGCTTAGTGGCTGATATGCAAGAGTTACAAGGTCTAGAGAACAACCTTAATGATAAACTCTCTGAACAAAATAATTTGTTAGCTAATTTGCAACAAAAAGAGCAAGAATTACAAGAATACACGATGAGTGTAGAAGAAGAACAAGCGAACCTAGCAGCTCAAGAAAGAGCTTTTGACCAATTAATAGCTGAGCTTGAAGAGCAGAAAAAACAAGAACAGAACAATTCAGTAGAACAAACGAGTGTAGTTTCCAATGATTATGGATTTACTCGACCTACTAGTGGTACATTAACTTCTACATTTGGCCCAAGATGGGGAAGCTTCCACTATGGTATTGACATTGCTAAACCAGGTCCTGGTGTAGCGGTTAATTCAGTAGCTTCTGGCGTCGTGTCACGTTCTTATCATTCTAGTAGTTACGGTAATGTCGTGTTTATCGTACATATGGTGAACGGTCAAAAATATACATCCGTTTATGCTCATTTAAGAGATCGGTTTGTTAGTGAAGGAGAACAAGTGAAGCAAGGACAAGTTATAGGACACCAAGGTAATACAGGAAGGTCACATGGTCAACATCTTCACTTTGAATTACACAAAGGTAATTGGAATGGAAATAAATCTAACGCTGTAGACCCAGTTAGTTACGGTATTCAATAAAATCTATTAAACTAACTGTCCTCATTGGAAATCCAATGAGGACAGTTTTTTAATATGTTTGATCATCAACAAAGTTTAGTCATAATAATACGTTAAGACTATATAGATAAATGTAAATGACTCTTAATGATGTTGGCATTACATAAATGTACAGAAGTGGTATAATAAAAAGATATAAACATTGCAATTTATTGGGGTGAATCCATTGGAATTAACTAAGAAATGGCTAGTTATGATCGTTGTTGTTTCGTTACTTGTAGGAGGGGGCGTAACAGCTGCTACTTTAGAACTTATAGATCAGCCGAGTGAACAAGCAGATCGTGCTAATGATCAAGATGAACAAGAATCTTCTACAGATTCTGAACAGGGTGGAGAAAATGAAGATTTTTCAGATCTAGATGTTTTAAGTTATACGATGAATGTGATTGAAGATGAATATGTGCAAGAAATTAGTCGTGATGAATTAATTGAAGGAGCGCTAGAAGGCATTGTTAATAAATTAGGCGACCCTTATAGTGAATATATGGATGCTGAGACAATGGAGGAATTTCAAAGTCAGATTGAATCAACATTTGAAGGTATTGGTGCAGAAGTCACTAAAAGAGATAATTACATAACAATTATATCACCAATCAAAGATACTCCAGCAGAACGGGAAGGTTTAAGACCAAATGATCGAGTGATTGAAGTCGATGGTGAAAGTTTAGAAGGTATGAGCGTGTATGAGGCTGTATCACTGATTCGAGGAGAAAAAGGAACTGACGTTACATTAACGATTGACCGACCTGGCGAAGAAGAACCTTTTGATGTAGTGATTACGAGAGATACTATCCCAGTCACAACGGTTTATTCTGAAGTTGAAGAAGTTGACGGGCAATCTGTTGGGATCCTTGAAATACGTTCATTCTCTGAAAAAACTTCCCAAGAGTTTGAAGAAGAGCTTACCAAATTGGAAGAAGAAGAAAATATTGATGGTTTAGTTATTGATGTTAGAGGTAACCCGGGTGGTTTACTTAATTCCGTACAAGAAATATTAGAGAACTTCTTGCCACAAGATGAACCATTTATGCAAGTTTCTGTTAGAGATGGTGATCCGCAACCTTATCACTTAAACCAATCTGGTGGAAAAGACTACCCTATTTCAGTACTGACAAATGAAGGTAGCGCATCCGCATCTGAAATTTTAGCAGCCGCTATGAAGAAGGTCGGTCAGTACGAAGTAGTTGGTCAAACAACATTCGGAAAAGGTACTGTTCAACAAACGATGGAGGTTGGTGAAGGACTGTTAAAACTAACCGTTATGAATTGGTTAGACCCAGAAGGTGAAAAGATTAATGAAGTAGGAGTAGAGCCAACGATAGAAGTTGAGCAACCGGAATATTTTTATATCTCACTCATTCAATCTGAAGAACCTTTAGAATATGATATGAATGGTCAAGAAGTTGTAAAATTACAAGTGATGCTTGAAGGATTAGGATATGAACCTGGTAGGACTGACGGATACTTTGATGAACAAACTCAAAGAGCAGTCGAAAACTTCCAGCAACAAAATGATTTAAATGTGTCTGGTGCTGTAGATGAATCGACCGAAGAAACCCTTGAACAACAAATTTTAGATGCAGTAGATAATGTGGAAAATGATCTTCAACTTCAAAAGGCAATGGAAGTACTATTTGACTAAAAATATAGGTGGCTCAACACATTTTGTTGAGTCATCTATTTCTATAATATGAAGGATTTATTTTTATACTTGAAGAATTTATATAGTTAAGAAATACATCCTGAACGGGGGCTTTGACAGCAATGCCAATGGAATGGATTAAAGAGCTAGGATTTGGACTATTATGGTTGTTTGCTCAACCAATATTTTATTTGGCTATTTTATTTACGTTTTGGACGGGGTATCAAAGAATTAAGAAGGATCGAAAAATGTTTCGTCATCGAGTTTTCCCAATTGGTTCTGAGTGGAATCGCACTTGGCTATTAGGTATTTCATTTGGAATCATTTTATCAACATCTATGATCGTATCTGGTTCCATGTTTACGATCGAATGGTTATGGTTCTGGACAGCTGTTGTAACCATCAGTTTACTTGTTCATCAAGTTTGGTTATTATCTCCCGTTTATACTGTTGGTGTCGTTGCGATTATAATGTGGTTAATTGAACAATTTAATGTCCAACTACCCTCGTTGATTGAACCTGCTTTTCAAGTTGACATAGTGTTAGTGAGTTATTTATTAATCGCATTATTTTTAGTTGAAATTTTATTAATTTCAACTAGCAAAAGAGATCAGTCGTTTCCTGAGTTACAAAAAGGGAACAGAGGCAAATACATTGGTCGTCATTTAGTCAAAAGACTTTTATTGGTACCTGCTTTTATTCCTGTTCCATCAGGTGCTTTAGAATTAAGTGTTTTTGACTGGTGGCCTGCATTCGGGTTAGGTGATCAATTTGGACTTGTATTATTCCCTTTTCTAATAGGTTATTCTCAACGTTTTCAAGGTCAGTTTACGGACGTGGGCACACGTAAGACAGCTATAGCTTTAACGGGTCTGTTCATCGTCCTATTAGCTTCTGCATATGTCGTGTACCTTTATGAAGAAATGAGTATTTATCTGATTGGCCTAGCTATGATTGGTAGGGCAACCGTTCATTACTTGTTACGTTTTATAGATCGAGAAAAATCAACTATATTCACCCCTAAACAGAATGGCATCATTATTGTTGGAGTCATTCCCGGTTCCCCAGCAGATGAAATGGGACTCGTAGTAGGGGAAGTAATAGAGAAAATCCATGATCAAAGTGTGACGAATGAGCAAGAATTTTATGAAGTCATGAGCGATCATCGTACATTTTGTAAAATGGCTGTAAGAGATTTAACAGGTGAGGTGCGATTTGTTCAAAGAGCCTTGTATGAAGGAGAATATCATGAACTAGGATTAATCTTTGTAAAAGAAACCCCGCGATTCACTTTGAAAAATGAAGAAATCAGCTAGCTCGAGTACATTGTATTCGAGCTTTTTTTCTTAGTCCACATTCTTTGCAAAATTTGCTTGACAAACTTATCCTTAAAATAGAAAAAAATAATAAAAACAGAACTTTTGTTCGCGTTTTATGTTACAATAAATGTAGTTTAATGACATTGGAGATGATGTTGTGAATCAGTTTGAACTTCATTCGCAGTTTGAACCTCAAGGAGATCAACCTAAAGCTATTGAGAAAATAGTCAATGGTATTCATAAAAATGAAAGACACCAAACCTTATTAGGGGCAACGGGTACTGGTAAGACGTTTACGGTTTCGAACGTTGTTAAGGAGATTAACCGTCCGACTTTAGTCATTGCTCACAATAAAACATTAGCAGGACAACTCTATAGTGAGTTTAAAGAGTTTTTCCCAAATAATGCAGTTGAATATTTTGTGAGTTATTACGATTATTATCAACCGGAGGCTTATGTCCCTCAGACTGACACTTATATTGAAAAAGATGCGAGTATTAATGACGAGATTGATAAATTACGTCACTCAGCGACATCATCGTTATTTGAACGAAATGATGTCTTGATTGTGGCGAGTGTGTCATGTATTTACGGTTTAGGTTCTCCTGAAGAATATAGAGACTTAGTTTTATCGTTACGTGTTGGTATGGAAAAAGAACGTGATCAAGTTCTTCGCGATTTAGTTGATATCCAATATGCTCGTAACGATATTGATTTTCAGCGTGGTACCTTCCGAGTTCGAGGCGATTCTGTTGAAATTATTCCTGCCTCTCGAGAAGAGCACTGTATACGAATCGAGTTTTTTGGAGATGAAATCGATCGTATTCGTGAAGTAGATGCCTTAACGGGGGAAATCGTTGGAGATCGTGAACATGTTGCCATTTTCCCTGCTTCTCACTTCGTAACTAGAGAAGAGAAAATGAAACGTGCGATAAAGAATATCGAAAAAGAATTAGAAGAACAGCTTGAAAAGTTTCATGAAGAAGGGAAGCTGTTAGAAGCCCAACGTCTAGAACAGCGTACAAAGTATGATTTAGAAATGATGAATGAAATGGGCTTTTGCTCAGGGATTGAGAATTATTCTAGGCATTTAGCTTTTCGTGAACCAGGCTCAATGCCATATACCTTATTAGATTATTTTCCAGATGATTCGTTAATTGTGATTGATGAATCTCACGTGACCTTACCTCAAATACGTGGTATGTACAATGGGGACCGAGCTCGTAAAATGACATTAGTAGATCATGGTTTCCGATTACCTTCAGCTTTAGATAACCGACCATTGAAGTTTGAAGAGTTTGAAAAACATATTGAAAATATCTTATACGTATCCGCGACACCAGGTGACTATGAATTAGAACATTCTCCGGGTGTGATTGAGCAGATTATTCGTCCGACTGGTTTGTTGGATCCGAAAATTGATGTTCGTCCGATTAAAGGACAAATTGATAATTTAATCGGGGAAATTAATAAACGTAAAGAACGTGAAGAACGGGTCTTAGTCACGACTTTAACGATTAAGATGGCAGAGGACTTAACAAACTACTTACAAGAGATGGGCATTAAAGTCGCCTATCTTCACTCAGAAATTAAGACACTTGAAAGAATTGAGATTATAAGGGATTTACGTTTAGGCGTTTATGATGTACTCGTTGGAATTAACTTATTACGTGAAGGACTCGATTTACCTGAAGTTTCATTAGTGGCTATATTGGATGCGGATAAGGAAGGATTTTTACGTTCGGATCGGTCACTCGTTCAGACAATTGGTCGTGCAGCTCGTAATGAGAACGGTGAAGTGATTATGTATGCCGATAAGATTACGAAGTCAATGCAGTTTGCGATTGATGAAACGTATCGACGCCGTGAGAGACAAATAGCTTACAATGAGGAACATGGAATTACACCTAAGACAATCAAGAAAGAAATACGAGATGTCATACGTGCGACTTATGAATCGGATGAGAAAGAAGACAAGGTTGCGCAATATAACAACTTAACTAAAGAAGAAAAAGCAGAATTGATCGAACGTATGGAAGCAGAAATGAAACAAGCTGCTAAAGAATTAGATTTTGAAAAAGCAATGGAATTACGTGATGCCTTATTAGAGTTAAAAGCGGAAGGATGATCTTTTGGCGATGAAGTCTATTACGGTTCAAGGGGCACGTGCCCATAATTTAAAAGATATCGATATAAAAATCCCTAAAAATAAATTAGTTGTGATGACAGGTCTATCAGGATCGGGTAAGTCATCATTAGCTTTTGACACGATTTATGCTGAAGGACAGCGACGATATGTCGAGTCCTTATCTGCATATGCTCGTCAATTTTTAGGGCAGATGGATAAGCCAGATGTTGATGCCATTGAGGGATTATCACCGGCGATTTCAATTGACCAGAAAACCACAAGTCGTAATCCACGTTCAACAGTGGGAACAGTAACTGAAGTATATGATTACCTTCGTTTATTATATGCAAGAGTAGGACATCCGATATGTCCGATTCATGGAGAAGAAATTACGGCTCAAACGGTTGAACAAATGGTTGATCGTACATTGGAATTAGAAGAACGTACGAAGTTACAAATTTTAGCTCCAGTTGTATCTGGACGTAAAGGTGAACATGCTAAAGTTATTGAGGACCTTAAGAAAGAGGGTTATATCCGCTTACGCATTGATGGAGAGATGCGAGAGGTTAGTGAAGACATTCAATTAGAAAAAAACAAAAAGCATAATATCGATGTGGTCGTTGACCGTTTAATTGTAAAAGAAGGGATTGAATCAAGATTATCTGATTCACTTGAAACGGCCTTGAAATTAAGCGGTGGCCAAGTAATTGTTGATGTAATCGACGGAGACGAGTTGTTTTTTAATGAGAATCATGCTTGTCCGAAATGTGGTTTTACAATCGGTGAATTAGAGCCAAGATTGTTTTCGTTTAACAGTCCTTTTGGTGCATGCCCGACCTGTGATGGTTTAGGTGCAAAATTAGAAGTTGATCTAGATTTAGTCATTCCAGACTGGGATTTATCGTTAAATCAACATGCGATTGCACCGTGGAAGCCCATATCGTCCCAATACTATCCATCACTATTAAAATCTGTCTGTGATCATTATGGCATTGATATGGATACTCCAATTAAGGATTTACCGAAAAAACAGTTAAATATCATTTTATATGGCAGTGGAAAAGAGCGCATTTTATTTAGGTATGAGAATGATCGAGGTAATGTTAGAGAGAATGAAATCTATTTTGAAGGTGTTATTTCGAATGTCTCACGTCGATACCATGAAACTGTTTCTAGTTATGTTCGTGAACAGATGGAAAAGTACATGGCTCAGAAGACATGTCCAACGTGTGACGGTTACCGATTATCAGAAGAAGCTTTATCAGTAAAAGTTAATGGAATTCACATTGGTCAAGTAACGGAAAAGTCGGTTGCTCATTCACTTGAGTGGATCCAGTCGATTGAGTTAAGTGAAAAAGAAGAACAAATTGCGAAAATGATTGTAAAAGAAATTAACGATCGGCTAACCTTTTTAGTTAATGTGGGGCTAAGTTATTTAACACTTTCCCGTTCTGCTGGTACTTTATCGGGTGGGGAAGCTCAACGAATTCGTTTAGCAACACAAATAGGGTCAGCCTTAACAGGTGTATTATACGTTTTAGACGAACCATCAATTGGACTTCACCAACGAGACAACGACCGGTTAATTAATACCTTAAAAAGAATGCGAGATTTAGATAACACACTCATCGTCGTTGAACACGATGAAGATACGATGTTAGCGGCGGATTGGCTCGTTGATATTGGTCCAGGTGCTGGGGCCCAAGGTGGGGAAATCGTGGCTAACGGAACACCGCAAGAAGTGATGGAAAACGAGCAATCGTTAACGGGTCAATACTTAAGCGGTAAAAAATTTATCCCATTACCAAGTGAGCGCCGTAAAGTGGATAAAAAACGAATGCTTGAAATTAAAAAAGCAGAAGAAAATAACCTTAAAAAGGTAGATGTGTCTATCCCATTAGGGGTGATGACAGTCGTCACCGGTGTTTCAGGTTCTGGAAAGAGTACATTAATTAACGAAATTTTATATAAATCTCTTTCCCAAAAACTACACAGAGGAAAAACGAAGCCAGGTAAGCATAAAGAAATTAGAGGTATTGATCACCTAGAGAAAGTAATCGATATTGATCAATCACCTATCGGGCGTACGCCTCGCTCAAACCCTGCCACTTATACTGGGGTATTTGATGATATTCGTGATGTGTTTGCCCAAACGAGCGAAGCCAAAATTCGTGGTTATAACAAAGGCCGTTTTAGTTTTAATGTAAAAGGCGGACGTTGTGAAGCTTGTAAAGGTGATGGAATTATTAAAATCGAAATGCATTTCTTGCCTGATGTGTACGTACCTTGTGAAGTATGTCATGGTAAGCGATACAATCGTGAGACGTTAGAGGTGAAGTATAAAGGTAAGAGTATAGCTGATGTGTTGAATATGCGGATTGAAGAAGCGTTGGAGTTTTTTGAGAATATCCCTAAAATAAAACGTAAACTTCAAACGATTGATGATGTTGGATTAGGTTATATTCGATTAGGGCAACCTGCTACAACGCTGTCCGGTGGTGAGGCTCAACGCGTCAAATTAGCGAGTGAATTGCACCGCCGTTCCAACGGTCGTTCATTTTATATATTAGATGAACCAACAACAGGACTTCACGTTCATGACATATCCAGATTGTTAAATGTTTTACAACGCCTCGTTGATAATGGGGATTCAGTATTAATTATTGAGCACAACTTAGACGTCATCAAAACAGCAGATTATATCATCGACTTAGGACCAGAAGGCGGAGAAGGTGGCGGTCAAATTTTAGCGACTGGCACACCTGAGGATATCGCAGAAGTTAATGAATCATTTACAGGTCAATATCTTGGACCAGTTCTTGAACGTGATCGGCAACGAATGAAAGACAAAATATTAGAAAGTACGGCTAAATGAAAGGGGAATAGCCATGGAGGCCATTAAATTAGAAGAAGTTCAAAAATATATTAATCAGTTTACGAATCAACCTGTTTATGTACATTTAGAGACGACCAATGGAGCCTATGCGAGCCATTTTAACGAAAATGCCTATAATGTAGGTGCGTACATTCGTAATGCCCAATTAACGTATAAACAAGGTAAAATCGTTGAGCATGAAGGTTCTTACCGAGTTGGACTTAAACATGACATTGGATGGATTTATGCAGAAGGATTAACGGATTTTGAGTTTACAGATTCGCAGCAATTACTTTTAGCAGGCCATGATCGTGAAGGAAGATTAATGGTTGCACTAGAAATAAGCCCAGAACCATTTTCATACTAGGAGGGACCAAAATGAATTTTGAAGACCATAACCATGTCGTTGTCATATACCCTCATCCAGATGATGAGTCGTTTGGAGCGGCAGGTACCATATCTAAGTTTCGAGAAGCCGGTGTTCCCGTTACATATTTATGTGGAACGTTAGGCGAAATGGGAAGGAATATGGGGAGCCCATTTTTTGCAAATCGAGAAACATTACCAGAAATCAGGAAGCAAGAATTACAAGATGCTTGTAAAGTACTTGATATGAATCTAGAAATGCTTGGTTATCGTGACAAAACAATCGAGTTTGAACCAAGAAATGAGATGGCTGAACGATTTAAAAAATATATTGAAGAACTAGAAGCAACTCTTGTGATTACCTTCTATCCAGGATACGCCGTACACCCAGACCATAATGCGATGGGAGCTGCTGCTTTTGAAGCGGTCAGACGAATAGATTCTGAAAAACGTCCAGCGTTATGGGCGACAGCTTTTTCAAATGATCGTGACGAAAAATTGGGAAAACCTAATGTTGTCATTGATTTAATAGACTCCTTTGATAAAAAGCTTGATGCGATTAAGGCTCATCGCTCACAAGCAGAAGGAATGTTAAGTCAATTATTAGCCAATAGTGAGGCAGACGATGAATATGAAGCGGCGATGGAGCGTTTCCGTTACGAAGGATTTTATGAAGTGAATGTCGATGATGTGCAATATTAACTCCGTCTCTAGACCGATTTTATTTTATAGGTATTTCGGTCTCTTGGTTGATGGCTAACATCTTATGATTTCATACAATTAATGTAAGATGTTATAAGGAGGATTTCATTAGATGAACGAGCAAAGAAATAAAGTATTAAAATTACTAGAAGAAGGACATATTACGTCCGAAGAGGCGGAAAAACTATTAGATGCATTAGATCAAGATCAGGATCAACATAAAAAACAATCGGAAACTGACTATGAAGAAAATAAAGACTCTTTTAAAGGAATTAAAAAAGATTTAAAAAGTTTCACAGATGGAATTATAAATTTCATTGATGATACGATCCAACGTGTCAAAGAAGGTCCGTTTGAATTTACGTTTAATCATGTCAATGTAAAAAGGCAATATGATTATTCAGCAGATGGAATTAATCAATTTAATTTTGATCTAACAAATAGTAGTGTTGAGTTTATTATATCTACTTCAAATGAAGTTAAGGTTGAAATGAATGGGAAAGTTTATAAAGAAGATGACCAGAGTAGGGCAGAAGAAACGTTTGATGATACGTTTTCAATAGGAGTTACGAATGACACCCTTCACATTGACCAAAAACAGAAGAATGTTTCAGCTGAAATTATCATATATTTACCTGAAAAGAAATACGAACAAGCTTATATTAAAACGATTAATGGTGGAGTAAAGTCAAGGCAATTAAATATAAATATTGCTCGTATTACAAGTATTAATGGAAGTATTCGTCTCGATCAATACGAAGGTGACTCTGTATACGTCGAAACTAAACATGGCTCAATAAGATTAGACAATGCGGAACTCTCTCAGGCTAAACTAGAAACAACTACAGGTTCGGTTTATTATGATGGCCATATTGAACATTTAGATATCGATGTGACAACAGGCAGTTTACGTACTTACTTACGCAATCTTGACATAAAGCGCGTAGATTTAAATACAACAACTGGGTCAACTCAATTGTACTTACCAAAAAATATTAAAGTAAAAGGGCATGCTAACACGAGTGTTGGCAGTATTGATGTAAATCTACCTGACGTAGTAGTAGAAAAAATGGATGAGCGTATGGTTAAGAAAACAGTCCAATTCTATAATGCAACAGAAGATGATCCTTATTTAGATGTAGATATTGAAACAAAGACGGGTAGTATAAAAGTAAATACGGTGAATTAAAAAGGAGCTTTGTTATGTTAAAGAATTGGCTGATTTCAATAGTAGTTAATACAATTGCGTTATTAGCAGTAAATGAGCTATTTCAAAGCATCGATATTGATGGATTATCAACAGCCGTTATAGCGAGTATCATTTTAGGAATTTTAAATGCGATTGTAAAGCCGATATTGGTGGTTTTAACGCTACCGATTACGATTCTATCGTTAGGGCTTTTCTTATTCGTAATCAATGCGATTACCCTTATGATTACGCAATCAGTACTTGGAGATTCGTTTATCATCAATGGTTTTGGAACGGCTATATTAGCAGCTATTATTATCACGATCTTAAATACCATTCTTCAAAAGATTTTAAAAGAAGTGTTGGATTAATAAATTAATCCTTCCCCCAGCTAGTGGACTTAAAGTCTCTAGCTGGGGTTTATTATGTCTTTGAAATAGAAGTTTTCAGACTTTAAAATATTTGTTGTGGTCAAGGTTATTTTCTGATAATTTAATGTTTATTTCAAATTTAACCTAAGGAGAAGGACTTAAAATAAAAACACACAAGCTCCTAATTTGTTACACTTTGTTTAAACAAATAACAAAATGAAATTTGTTTGGTTTTATCATATATATTGTTTTAAACTAAAGTTATCAATTTTTATAAATAGCTGTTTGGTTATACACATTTGGAGTGATATGTGACCACAATAAATGAAAGCTAGCTTACGTCATCACAACTTATTTATTTAAATCTATTTTGATGATAAGGGAATTTCATATATGATATAGTTATTAATAATGTTACATAGAAGGAGAGAGACGGATGATTAAGGTCCGTACGAAGGATTTAATCGAACGATTTGATTTAGAATTAGTAGCAGGAAAAGACGGTGTTCACCGAGAGATTGTGACGAGTGATATCTCTCGCCCTGGTATGGAAATGGCGGGTTATTTTACCCACTATCCCAAAGAACGATTACAGTTAATGGGTCGTACTGAACTCCTTTTCTTATATGATTTAAAGCAGAAAGAAATACAAGATCGTATGAAAAAGTTGTGTACGGATGTGACACCTGGAATTGTGATTACACGTGGGCTGGATGTGCCGCATGCATTAGTGGAAGCAGCTGATCATGCAGGGGTACCCGTGATGCGATCTCCTTATAAAACAACAAGGGTTATTAGTCGTCTTACCAATTTTCTAGAGACTAAATTTGCACCTTCAACAGCTCTACATGGTGTGTTGGTGGATGTTTATGGTGTCGGAGTTTTAATAACTGGTAAAAGCGGCATTGGTAAAAGTGAAACAGCACTAGAGTTAGTCAAGCGAGGGCATCGTCTTGTGGCAGACGATAATGTTGAGATTCGTCAAGAAGATTATGATACATTGATTGGGAATCCACCGAATTTAATTGAGCATTTACTTGAAATACGAGGTCTGGGCATTATCAATGTTATGACGCTATTTGGTGCAGGGGCGGTTCGTAACTATAAACGGATCTCGATGGTCGTTCATCTAGAGACTTGGGAATCTGATAAACAATACGATCGACTTGGGTTAGATGAGACTAAAATGAAAATAATGGATGTGCATTTGCCCAAAGCAACGATTCCAGTTAGACCTGGACGAAATGTCTCCGTTATTATAGAAGTGGCAGCTATGAATTTCCGTTTGAAACGAATGGGAATTAATACAGCAGAAGAGTTTTCGAATCGTTTAAACTCAGTTATTAAAGATGTAGACAATAAGGAAATTGAATAAAAAGGGGAGTATTCGATGTATTGTACCGCAGAACCTTATGATCGAGTGTTTATCAATCTCGGTCCGTTTCCAGTGTATTGGTATGGTTTTTTAATTATGTTGGGTGCCTTAATTGGTTTGATTGTTGCCCAACGAGAGGCAAAGCGATTAGGATTACATAAAGATTTCTTTATTGATTTATTAGTATTTGCAATCCCTGCGGCTATTATAGGGGCGCGAATGTACTACGTCATTTTCCAATGGGAACATTATGATTCGTTTTTAGAGATGATTGATATTCGTGAAGGTGGTTTAGCAATTCATGGTGCGCTAATTGCCTCTTTAATAGTCACTTATTTTTATACAAAAAAGAAAAACGTTTCATTTTGGAAAGTAGCTGACATTGCAGCACCAAGTATTTTAATTGGTCAAATGCTAGGTCGTTGGGGGAACTTTATGAACCAAGAGGCCTATGGGGGACGTGTGTCAGAGTCGGCTTACAACAACGTTTTACAATACATCCCAGATTGGATTATGAATCAAATGTGTGTGGATGGTGTATACCACCACCCAACGTTCCTGTATGAATCGCTTTGGAGTATGTTAGGGATTGTGCTCCTATTATTCTTAAGATATAAAGTTAACCCACGCCGAGGTATGATTTTCTTAGGCTATGTAATATGGTACTCATTTGGACGCTTCTTTATCGAAGGAATGAGAACGGATAGTTTATATATCGCACCAGGATTACGTACCGCACAAGTTATATCGATTTTATTAATATTAGGTAGTTTATTAGTTCTTTATTATCGTCATAAAAAAGGTCATGATGATGTCTTATATGATGGTACATCTCTAAAGAATAATCAATCAAAGAAAAATGGTTCAAAGAAAAAGAAGAAAAAGAAATAATTAGATGAGGGAGTTAGGAAGGTGAAGGGAACTTTAAAGAGGGGATTCCGTAGTGGTTTAGAGTTAACCTGGACATTAGGTAAGATTATTTTTCCCATTACATTAATTGTTACGATTCTTCAATTCACACCGGTTTTATCCTGGGTGATTGATTGGATTGCACCGCTCATGACCCTTTTAGGTTTACCTGGTGAAGCGGCAGTGCCACTTGTATTGGGAAATGCACTTAATTTATATGCTGGAATTGGTGCGATCGTTAGTTTTGATTTTACCGTTAAGGAAGTATTTATATTAGCGATGATGCTTTCATTTTCACATAATCTATTTATCGAATCCGCTGTAGCTTCAAAGGTTGGAGTTAAGTTTTGGATTATTATAGCGGTCAGAATTGGTTTAGCGGTTGTTTCGGCCGTACTCGTCAATTTACTATGGCAAGGCGGAGAACAGATGGCTAAATACGGTCTGATCTCAAATGATGGACCAGAACCAAACGGTTGGGGAGAAATCGCTCTAACAGGATTAGAAACCGCCTCCTTATCCATTGTACAATTAGCGGCGATAGTGATTCCGTTAATGATTGTGATGCAATGGTTAAAAGAACATAAGTGGATGGATTGGATGTCGCAAAAGTTAGCACCATTTACAAGAATGATTGGAGTAAAGGAAAATGCTTCAATGACGCTAGTCGCTGGTTTAACGATTGGTTTAGCCTATGGTGCTGGTTTAATGATTCAAGCTGTAAAGGAAGATCATGTATCTAGAAAAGATATGACGTTAGTGCTCATATTTTTAGTGACCTGTCACGCAGTCGTTGAAGATACGCTTGTATTCATTCCTTTAGGGATTCCAGTGTGGCCATTATTACTCATTAGATTAACAACAGCTATAATTCTAACAGCGACGATCGCTTATATTTGGAACCGAGTTGACAAGAATAAAGTAAAAGGCCTCAGAAAGGATGCAGTCACTCATGAGCATACGTACGATTCTATTTGATTTAGATGGAACTTTGATTGATACGAATGAATTAATTATAGAATCTTTTAAGCATACATTTAAAGAACATTTAAATGAAGATTATTCTCGAGAAGATATTTTACAGTTTATGGGACCACCGTTACGAGATTCGTTTGAAAAAGTTAATCCAAATGGAGTAGAAGACATGGTGGCAACTTACCGTAAGCATAACTTGGCGAATCATGATCTATATGTAAAAAGTTATGATGGCGTATTTGAAACGATTCAGGCGCTTCATGAAAAAGGGTATCAAATGGCCATTGTGACAACTAAAATCCGTGAGACAGCACTTAAAGGATTAGAATTAACTCATTTAGATCAATTTTTTGATGTCGTCATCGGTCTTGATGATGTTCAAAATGCTAAGCCTGACCCTGAACCTGTCTTAAAGGGGATGAAAGCGTTAGGTGGAGAACCAGAAACGACGATCATGATTGGAGACAATTCACACGATATTCACGCTGGTCAAAATGCGGAGATGAAGACGGCGGGTGTAGCTTGGTCAGCTAAAGGGAAAGAGTTTATGGAAGCATTAAATCCTGATTATATTTTAGACCACATCTCAGACTTACTGACAATTGTTGAGGAGTGAGGGTAAATGCGCAAGACAGAACGTTATGGTGTGAAAGAACACAATTCACTTTGGCAAATCTATAAAACAGTCCCCTTTTTAAAAGTCTGTAAAAATTTTATATTTATCCAATTAGGGCGATACACGCCATCGCTAAAAGTGAAGAACTGGCTCTATCGGACGTTCTTGCGCATGAATATTGGTCAAGAAACAGCACTTGCTTTAATGGTTATGCCTGATATTATGTTTCCTGAAAAAATCTCAATAGGTCGAAATTCGATCATTGGTTATAATACGACCATTTTAGCTCATGAATATTTAATTAATGAATATCGATTAGGTGATGTGATGATTGGTGATGAAGTCATGGTTGGGGCTAATTGTACCATCCTTCCTGGAGTGACCATAGGGGACGGTGCAATTGTTTCAGCTTGTACATTAGTTCATGAGGATGTTCCAGCTGGAGTTTTTGTCGGAGGAAATCCAATGAAGGTAATTTATACAAAAGAAGAAATGGAGCAACGACAGATACAACAGAAATAAAATCATTCATCGATACGTATCCTTCCTAGAAAGAAGCTCTAAGGGTAGTATACGTTTTTTATATGTTTAAAGACAAGAAAATGAAGGGAACAGAATGGTGAAGTTAATTTAACGAAAACATACATATAATAGAGGAGGAATGGGGTTGGAACAGTATATTTTGTCGCTTGATCAAGGCACAACAAGCTCAAGAGCTATTTTATTTAACCAAGAGGGGCGTATGATTGAAGTTGCTCAACAAGAATTTAAACAATATTTCCGTCAACCAGGCTGGGTCGAACATGATGCAAATGAAATTTGGACATCAACACAATTTTGCATGTCTGAAGTGTTAAGAAAAGCTGAAGTAGAGCCTCATCAAATTGCAGGAATCGGAATTACGAATCAACGTGAGACGACGGTGGTTTGGGATCGTCATACGGGAAGGCCAGTACATAAAGCTGTCGTTTGGCAATCAAGGCAAACTGAAGATATTTGTGAGATATTAAAAGATGAAGGATATGAACCATTATTTAGAGATAAAACGGGATTACTGTTGGATCCATATTTTTCAGGTACTAAAGTTAAATGGATTCTAGATCATGTTGATGGTGCAAAGGAGCAGGCTGAAAATGGGGATTTATTATTTGGGACGATCGACACGTGGCTTATTTATAAATTGACTGGCGGGCAAGTCCATGTGACGGATTACTCCAATGCTTCGCGAACCTTAATGTATAACATTCATGAACTGAAATGGGATGAAGAACTGTTAGATATTTTAGGTGTTCCGAAAAGTATGCTTCCTGACGTTCGACCATCATCTGAAATATATGGGCATACGTCGGAATATCAGTTTCAAGGTCATAAAGTGCCTATCGCTGGAGCATGTGGAGACCAACAAGCAGCGTTATTCGGTCAGGCATGTTTCGAGGAAGGTATGGCAAAAAATACTTATGGAACGGGTTGTTTCATGTTAATGAACACGGGACGTGAAGCGGTTAAATCCGATCATGGGTTACTCACGACTTTAGCGTGGGGCGTTGATGGGGAAGTTCATTATGCTTTAGAAGGTAGTATTTTTGTAGCAGGATCTGCGATTCAATGGTTACGTGATGGACTTAGAATGTTTAAATCTGCATCAGATAGTGAAATATATGCTAAACGAGTTGAATCAACCGACGGAGTGTATGTCGTTCCGGCATTCGTCGGTTTAGGAACACCTTATTGGGATAGTCATGCTCGAGGTGCCGTGTTTGGTTTAACACGTGGAACTGAAAAAGAACATTTTATTCGTGCGACACTTGAATCATTAGCTTATCAAACAAAAGATGTCGTCAATGCTATGATTGAAGATGCTGACTTACAGTTGAAAAAGTTACGGGTTGATGGTGGAGCGGTTCAAAATGATTTCCTTATGCAATTTCAAAGTGATATTTTAAATGCAGAAGTGGAACGCCCAATTGTGAATGAAACCACTGCATTAGGTGCCGCTTATTTAGCAGGGTTAGCCGTTGGATATTGGAAGAGTAAAGATGAAATCGCCAATCAATGGAAAACCGATCGCCTTTTTGAACCTGATATGAGTGATGATCTTCGTCAGAAAAAGTATGAAGGGTGGAAGCGAGCAGTTAAAGCGACACAAGCATTTACGTCATAGAAAGGGTGTTAGATGTTGGCTTCTATGTCAAATAAACAGCGAGTAGAGAATAAACGCGCTTTAGAACGAACCTTTGATTTAATTGTGATTGGTGGTGGAATTACGGGGGCTGGAATTGCCTTAGATGCCGTAACACGTGGCTTATCGGTTGTCGTGCTTGAAATGCAGGACTATGCTGCTGGCACCTCTAGTCGTTCTACGAAATTAGTACATGGTGGATTACGTTATTTAAAAAATTTTGAAGTTAGAATGGTCGCTGAAGTGGGTAAGGAACGAGAGATTGTTTATGAAAATGGTCCCCATGTGACTACACCCGAATGGATGATGCTTCCATTTTACGAGAAAGGAACATTTGGTCCGTGGACAACAAATATGGGGCTTCGTGTTTATGATTTCTTAGCTGGTGTTAAAAAAGACGAACGGAGAAAAATGTTGTCAGTGGAAGAAACATTAGAACGAGAACCACTATTGAAAAGGGAAGGGCTAAAAGGTAGCGGTTATTACGTTGAATATAAGACGGATGATGCCCGATTAACGTTAGAGGTCATGAAGAAAGCAGTTGAAAAAGGATCTGTTGCTTTTAACTACATGAAAGTAGAACAGCTTTTATATAATGATGGTAAAATTACCGGTGTTAAAGCACATGATTTAACCGATGGTATGGTGCATCATGTTTACGGTAAAAAGGTCGTTAATTCCACGGGTCCATGGGTAGACGAAATTAGAGCAATGGATCACGTTAAAAAGGATAAATACTTATTTCATACGAAAGGTGTTCACTTAGTATTTGATCACATAAAATTCCCGTTACAGCAAGCCGTTTATTTTGATACGCCTGATGGTCGCATGGTGTTTGCGATTCCTCGTGAGGGTAAAACATACGTTGGAACAACGGATACACCATTTAAAGGTGAGTTGAAAAATCCGACTGTAACGAGAGATGACCGCATTTATCTTTTAGAGACGATTCATGAGATGTTCCCGAATGTCAAGCTTTTAGAAGATGATATCGAATCGACTTGGGCAGGAGTTCGTCCATTAATACATGAGGAGGGCAAGAGTCCATCGGAAATTTCTCGTAAGGATGAGATTTTTATTTCTGATTCAGGATTGATGTCCATAGCTGGTGGTAAGTTAACGGGTTATCGAAAAATGGGGGAACAGGTCGTCAATATGGTGACTAAACAACTAAAACAAGAAACTGGCCATTCTTACCCTGAATCTCAAACAAAACATCTACCCATTAGTGGTGGAAATGTAAATGGAGCGACAGGATTTGAATCCTTTGCCTTGGCATCGATTCATGAAGGTCAAAGATTAGGAATTTCAGAAAACGAAGCTTATTCGTTAGTTCATCGTTATGGTTCGAATGTACAAAAGGTCTTTTATTATTTTGAGCAGGCCCCTAAACATTTAGAGCTTAATCCAATCGTTTATGCAGAACTTATGTATTCTTTAGAATACGAACAAGTCTATAAACCTGTTGACTTTTTCATAAGAAGAACAGGAGCCCTTTTCTTCAATATTAGCTGGGTTGAGAAACATCAACAATCAGTGGTGAACTTTATGAAAGAATATTTTAATTGGAATAACGAGCAGTACGATGAGTATCTGGAAGAATTAAAAACAGCGATCCAACAAGCGAAAGAACCAGCCCCGCAGGTTTAATCCTGCGGGGCTTTCTTTTTTAGAATAGGGTTATTTTACTGTTATATGACAGAAAATTCCGCAAAAAATGTCAAGGCTCAACAACTGTGCTATACTTGTTCTGTAAACTTTGAACGGGAGGCCTTTATGCAAATAACAGAATCAAATGTCATTCAATATCGTCATGAAGGCGACTTTTATTTTTCATATGGTGTTAAAGCGTTTCAAACTAAACGATTTGAACGGGCTGAAAAGTGGTTCCAAAAATCTCTTGAGTTACAGCCAACTAATCCGCTTTATTTGTCACAACTTTCGGTGCTGTACACGGAGATTGGACAATACCATCGTGCCAATGATTTATTGCAAAAAGTCATAGATCATCATGGACATGCTTATCCAGATTGTTTCTATTTATTGGCCAATAACTATGCGCATTTAGGTCTGTTTTATGAAGCCAAAAAATTTGGTGACAAATATTTAGAACACCAGGAAGATGGAGATTTCAGGGATGAAGTGGTTCAGCTCTTAGACATGCTGGAACAACTCTCAACTGATGAGCATGATGAAGATGATTTAGAATTTGATGATTTAGATGAAATCATCATGCATCAAGAAACTGCATTTTATCATTTAGAGCATGAAGAGTGGGATGAAGCGATTGAGGTTTTAGAAGAGATGATGACGTTTTATCCAGAATATATTTCAGCTAAACATGAATATGCTTATGCATTGTTTAGAAGTGGAGATGAAGAAGAAGCGATCACACTGGAAGAAGCTTGGTTTGAACAAGATCCAACAAGTCTTCACAGCCGACTTAATTTAGTTTACTTTTATTATTCATCTGGTAAAAATAGCGAGTTTCAGGAATTGTTACCAACATTGTTAAATGTATACCCGACGTATGAACCGCAAAAGTTAAAGCTAGCGATTACTTTGGCACGTGTTGAGGAATACGGATTAGCATTGCCACGCTTTCAACAAATAAACAACCGACAAGTCTCGAATTATTTAAGTTATTACTATTGGTTCTCAAAAGTTTTAGCTAAAAATGAGATGTATGAAAAAAGTGATCAAATTTGGAAGCAAGGGATTAAAAAACACCCTTCTCTACAATCATTCGACTAAAACCCGTACTATGGTATAAGCAAATAATTTGTCGCCAACATACAGTTTTAATATGATATATAAAGAAGTAGAAAAGGAGTTGAGCTCATGACGGAGGAACGAATTTATGATGTAATCATTGCTGGTGCAGGTCCTGCTGGTTTAACAGCAGCTGTATACACATCGCGTGCAAATCTTGATACCCTAATGTTAGAACGTGGTGTACCAGGTGGACAAATGGTTAACACAGAAGATGTCGAAAACTATCCTGGGTATGATCATATTTTAGGCCCAGATTTATCAAATAAAATGTTCGAGCATGCTAAAAAATTTGGTGCGGAATATGCTTATGGTGATATAAAAGAAATTATTGACGGTAAAGAATTTAAAACTGTTATCGCCGGTAATAAGGAATATAAAGCAAGAGCTGTCATTATTGCTACGGGTGCCCAATATAAAAAGTTAGGAATCCCTGGCGAAGAAGAGTACAGTGGTCGAGGTGTATCTTATTGTGCGGTATGTGACGGTGCCTTCTTCCGTGAGAAAAATTTATTTGTCGTTGGCGGTGGTGACTCTGCAGTTGAAGAAGGTGTCTACTTAACTCGATTTGCAGATAAGGTCACGATTGTTCACCGTCGTGATGAACTACGTGCACAAAAGATCTTACAGCAACGTGCATTTGATAATGAAAAAATTGATTTTATATGGAATACAGAAATGAAAGAAATCAAAGAAAAAGATGGTAAAGTAGGAAGTGCTGTTCTATATAATAATGAAACAGGCGAAACGTATGAAGAACCAATCGATGGTGTGTTTATTTATATCGGTATGATTCCATTAAATCAAGCCTTCACAAACCTAGGTATTACTACTGAAGATGGTTATATTAAAACAAATGAAAATATGGAAACGGCAATTCCAGGTATTTTTGCTGCTGGAGATATTCGTGACAAAGAACTTCGCCAAATCGTGACAGCAACAGGTGATGGAAGCATTGCAGCGCAATCTGCTCAGCATTATATCGAAAACTTAATGGAAGAATTAAGGGTCGAACAGTAATCGTAACGGCATTTTAATTCATGTGTAACACGCATGAAACAATGATACGTTACAATGGGAGTAATTAATTGACCCCCTTTATTAACTATAGATTTAGTTACACACAGGTACTATTTTGGCCTGTGTGTTTTTTTTGTTTAATGGAACTGTTGGTGGTTCATCATAAACTCCTTTAGTAATGTGATAAATTCCAGTTTGATTCTCTGTTCTAGAATGCTTTAAAGTTGTATAATGTGTATAAGGTATTGAGTTCATCTTTTGGGAGTGAACAGATATGCAAAGAATTACTAATGCAGTTTACATTCAAAATGGTAAGGTACTAATGTTGAAAAAACCTAGACGGAATTGGTATGCTGCTCCAGGAGGAAAAATGGAACCTGGTGAAAGTATATACCAGGCTGTCATACGTGAGTATAAGGAAGAGACAGGATTAAGTTTATTAAAGCCTAAACTATCAAGTGTCTTTACATTTGTAATGGAAGATGAAAGTGAATGGATGATGTTCACCTATTATTGTCATCAAGCTGAAGGTGAAGTATTGAGTAACACACCGGAAGGAATACTCGAATGGGTCTCTGTCAATCAGGTTTTAGATCTACCAATGGCTGAAGGAGATCGAACGATTATAGAACATGCACTTCATCCATCTGAATTTGTTTTAACAGGAACTTTTTATTATACATATGATTTTCAACTACAAAAGAAGATTGTAGATGATCGTGAAAGTTCATTCATTTAGGAAAAATTACTTACATCATTTAGTTGAGAGGGGATTGTCGTCATGCAAGATCAGAAAGTGGTTGAACTTGTCATCATAACAGGCATGTCAGGCGCAGGAAAAACTGTAGCTGTTCAAAGCTTTGAGGATATGGGATATTTTTGCGTTGATAATTTACCTCCGACGTTACTACCTAAGTTTCTCGAGCTTATGAAAGAAAACCCAGAAGATAACAGAAAGCTTGCTGTTGTTATGGACCTACGTGGTCGTGAGTTCTTTGACAGTTTATATGAAACGTTAGATCAACTAGGGGCGCAAACTTGGATTCAAGAACATGTATTATTCTTAGATGCGGTTAATGAATCTTTAGTCCAAAGGTATAAAGAATCACGTCGATCACATCCGCTTGCACCTGATGGTCTTCCTCTCTCAGGTATTCAGCAAGAACGCAGCATTTTAGATGAATTAAAAGGTCGTGCTCAGAAGATTATTGATACGACAGGATTATCTGCTAGAGAATTAAGAGAAAAAATCTTAACAACTTATTCAGAGAAGAAACAACAAATCTTTTCGGTCCAAGTTGTATCGTTTGGATTTAAGCATGGTGTACCGATTGATGCGGATTTAATGTTTGATGTCAGGTTTTTACCGAACCCTCACTATGTTGAATCTATGAGGGCCTTAACAGGATTAAACCAAGAGGTTAATGCTTATGTATTTAAGTGGAAAGAAACGAGGCAGTTTGTTCGAAAACTTCAAGATTTACTCGAATTTATGCTTCCTCATTATCTGCGAGAAGGCAAGAGTCAATTAGTGGTTGCAATTGGCTGTACCGGTGGGCAACATCGCTCAGTTGCGATCGCAGAAAAACTAGGTGAGATTATTAACGCTCAATATACAGCACATGTTTATCATAGAGATATAGATAAAAAGGGGACTAAGCGGTAAAATGACGAATGTAAATGGACCTAAGGTAGTCGTCATCGGAGGGGGAACAGGACTACCTGTATTATTAAGGGGCTTGAGACGATACCCGATTAATTTATCGGCCATTGTCACTGTATCCGATGACGGTGGGAGTACGGGAAGGCTACGAGAGGATTTATCCATTCCTGCACCGGGCGATATACGTAAGGTGATTGCTTCGATGTCGGATGTCGAACCAACACTGTTAAAACTTTTTCAACATCGTTTTGAAAATGGGAATGGCATTTCTGGTCATTCTTTGGGTAACCTAATTTTAGCAGGGATGACATCGATTACAGGTGATTTTTATAGTGGAATTAAAGAAATTTCCCGAGTGTTTAATGTAAAAGGCCGTATTTACCCGATAGCAAATGAAAACATGTACCTTAAAGCAGAATTTGAAGACGGTACGGTTGTCCGAGGTGAATCGAATATTCCGAAAGTCGGAAAGCCGATTAAACGTGTGTTTTATGATCCACCTAAAATCGAACCTTTACCAGAAGCGGTTCGAGCAATCAAACGTGCCGAGATGATTGTTGTCGCACCAGGAAGTCTTTATACGAGTATCATTCCGAATTTAATTGCACCGGAAATCAAACAAGCGATTCTAAAAGCTAAAGCTAAAAAATATTATATATGTAATATCATGACTCAGTATGGTGAGACCGAGGGATATAAAGCATCGGATCATATTAAGGCCCTCCATGATCATGTTGGAGATCAATTTATTGATGAGATTGTCGTTCATGGTGAAGCGATTGCCCCGAATATTAAAGAGGGATACGCGAAAGAAAAAGCTGAACCAGTTACTTGTGATGAAGAATCTCTCATGGACATGGGCGTCCAAATTTTAAAAGACGATATTGCAAGTTTACATGAAGATGGAACGCTGAAACATGATGAGCAAAAGATAGCAAAACTTCTTTATAACTTGTTATAATTAAAGTTAGGCTAGTACAGTTAGTAGGTAGAAATGAGGGGAATACCATGTCATTCGCATCTGAAACAAAAAAAGAACTAACCAATATAGAGAGCGATGACTGTTGTAAACGGGCTGAATTAGCAGCATTAATTCGTATGAACGGCTCGTTATCATTTTCTAATCGTCAATACATCTTAGACGTACAAACAGAAAATGCGGCGATCGCAAGAAGGATTTATTCATTAATTAAAAGCATGTATGAAGTCCCACTCGAGCTTTTAGTTCGAAAGAAAATGCGCCTAAAGAAAAACAATATTTATATTGTTAGAATGTATGACCAAGTTAAAAACTTATTGACTGATCTTGAAATTTTAGAGGAATCATTTGCGATTAAACGGATCGTGTCTGATTCATTTATCGAAAAAGATTGTTGTAAGAAATCTTATTTAAGAGGTGCTTTTTTAGCTGGGGGATCTGTCAATAATCCTGAAACGTCTTCATACCACTTAGAAATCTATTCATTTTATGAAGAGCACAATGATACCCTTTGTCGCCTATTAAATCACTTTGACTTAAATGCTAAAACACTTGAACGGAAAAAAGGTTTCATTTGTTACATTAAAGAAGCCGAGAAAATTACGGAATTTTTAATCCTAATTGGGGCTCATCAAGCGTTATTAAAATTCGAAGACGTTCGTATTATGCGTGATATGCGTAACTCGGTCAATCGATTAGTTAATTGCGAAACAGCCAATTTAAATAAAACGATTGGAGCTGCATTTAGACAAGTTGAAAATATCCGCTATATTGAAAAAACGGTAGGATTAGACGCTCTACCAGAAAAATTGCGGGAAGTCGCAGAATTACGTGTCCAACACCAAGATGTGACACTAAAAGAGTTAGGTGAGTTGTCCAAGTACGGAAAGATTAGTAAATCAGGCATTAATCACCGTTTAAGAAAGATCGATGAGTATGCTGAAAAACTTAGACAAGGGGATTTATTAGAGAATTAAAGTAGTTGTATGCTTTTTATTTCCAATTTTTCATGCTATAATAAATGAAATTTCAGTGAAGCGCTTTAATGCAGAATATATAAAGAGAGGAGTAGCTGAATTTGGTTGAAAAGGAATTAACGGTTCAATTAGAAACAGGTCTACAAGCAAGGCCAGCAGCTAAATTTGTTCAAGAAGCTAATCGCTTTTCATCAGACGTGTTTTTAGAGAAAGATGGTAAGCGTGTAAACGCAAAAAGTATAATGGGTGTGATGAGTTTAGCGATTGGTTCTAATGAAGTCGTTAAACTTCAAGCAGAAGGTCCTGATGAAGAACAAGCCATGGACTCATTAGTAACACTTATTGAAAGCGAATAATTATGTGGTAGCCACGTTTAGGTATAGTTCCTAGCGTGGTTTTTATTATGCTCTAAAAATTTGTCGATATTTTTGACTATTCTAAGTATTGTAAAAAATAGGTTTATCACATATACTCAATATAGATGTTATTGAAACATTATTTCAATATTTGAAACGATAGGGGGTTCGATATTTGGACTTTCATTCGGAGCGTGTTCAAACGCTGCCACCGTACATTTTTTCTCGTGTATATAAGAGAAAAAAGGAACTTGAAGAAAGTGGAATGGATATTATTGATTTAGGAATAGGAGCTCCTGATTTACCAACACCAACCTTTGTGATTGATGAACTTGTAAAAGAAGCTTATAAATCTAGTAATCATCGTTATTCTCCTTATTCAGGGAGTCAAGAGTTTCGAGAAGCCGTTGCACATTTTTACGAAAAGCATTACGGGGTGACACTTAACCCTGATGAAGAAGTATTAACCTTAATTGGATCGAAAGAAGGAATCGCAAATCTCATCTCAGCAGTCATTAACCCTACCGAAACTGTTATGGTTCCAGATCCAGGTTATCCCGTCTATGAATCGGCTATTCATTTAGCTGGTGGTCAAACAACTTACCTACCTTTAGAAGCTGAAAAAGACTTTCAACCCAATTTCCAACAGACACCTAAAACAGATTACGAAAAGAGCAAATTATTGATTTTAAACTACCCTAATAATCCAACAGCGGGAACTGTCGAAGTAGACGTATTTGAGAAAGCGGTTTCATTAGCGAGAAAATATCAATTTGCGATTGCGCATGATGCCGCTTACGATTTAGTGACATTTGGAGACTATCGGGCACCGAGTTTGCTGGAAGTATCAGGAGCAAAAGAGATTGGAGTGGAATTCGGATCACTATCAAAAAGTTTTAACATGACTGGTTGGAGAATTGGTTATGTCGTAGGAAATCGAGATCTTATTCAAGCTTTATCCATTGTCAAAAGTAATACGGATACGAGTCAATTTTTACCGATTCAAAAGGCTGGAGCAAAAGCACTTTTAAGCGATTTATCAACTGTTAGTGAAAATAATCAAGTGTATGAAGGTCGATTAGATTTTGTCATGTCAGTACTAGAAGAAATGGGCATTCACGTTAAACGACCACGGGGTACATTTTTTGTTTGGGCAAAAGTGCCTGAAGGATGGACCTCGATGGAGTTCTCGAGTGAGTTACTAGAAAAAGCAGGTGTTATTGTCACACCTGGAAATGCGTTTGGAAAATCTGGAGAAGGTTATTTTAGAATTTCTTTATCAGTGCCGAATGAACGACTTAATGAAGCTATGAGCCGTATGAAGTATTTATTGACGAATGATTGATGATTAGTTGAATATACATCGTTAACAGTCAGATTAATTCATGAGGCTTTGCCTTAAATAATTTATATAAATGGAGGGAATAGCATGTCTAACGCACTCGTTACAGAAAAGAAATTGTCTAACTTTATTAATGGTGAATGGGTATCCGCTCAACAAGACCATTTCGCACCAGTTGTGAACCCAGCAAATGGAGAAAAGTTAATTGATGTACCTCTATCAAGTCAGGAAGATGTAAATCAAGCAGTTAAAGCAGCAAAGAAAGCGCAAAAAGAATGGGCACTAGTACCAGCTCCTCAACGTGCTGAAGTTTTATACCGTGTCGGTTATATCATGAAGGAACGAAAGGAACATTTATCTCAAATTTTAACAATGGAAAACGGGAAGGTCATTGAGGAAGCACGTGGGGAAGTTCAAGAAGGAATTGATATGGCTTTTTATATGGCAGGAGAAGGCCGCCGTTTATTTGGGCATACAACACCTGCCGAATTAAAAGATAAATTCGCGATGAGTCAACGAGCACCTGTTGGCGTTGTCGGTATTATTACACCATGGAACTTTCCAATTGCGATTGCGACGTGGAAATCGTTCCCGGCTATTGTCGCAGGTAATGCCGTGATTTGGAAACCTGCTACGGAAACCCCAATGATGGCCTATGAAATGGCGAAAATTTTCGTTGAAGCTGGGCTTCCAAACGGTGTGGTTAATGTTGTGTTTGGTTCAGGATCTGAAGTAGGAGATGCCATGGTTGAGCACTCAGACATTCGGGTGATCTCGTTTACAGGATCCAATGAAACAGGTCGAACCATTGCAGGAAAATGTGGTCAGTTATTGAAAAAAGTCTCGCTTGAAATGGGTGGTAAAAACGCTGTAATCGTCATGGATGACGCCAATTTAGACTTAGCTGTACAAGGTATTATTTGGAGTGCTTACGGTACGAGTGGTCAACGTTGTACGGCCTGTAGTCGTGTCATCGTTCATGAAAGTGTTAAAGAACAGTTAGAGGAGCGTTTATTGGCTGAAATCGATCATCTCACTATTGGAGATGGTTTAGATGAACAGAATAAAGTCGGTCCGATCATTAATGAAGCGGGGCTTAGAAAAATTGAAAAATATGTGCAAATTGGTCAAGAGGAAGGTGCTCGTTTATTAGCGGGTGGTAACGCATTAAATGAAGGGGATTTAAATAAAGGATATTATTTTGCACCGACATTATTCACTGATGTTAAACCAGACATGCGCATTGCAAAGGAAGAGATTTTTGGCCCTGTTTTATCCATTATACCTGTTAAAGATTTAGATGAGGCGATTGAAGTGAATAATGATGTTGCTTTTGGATTATCAAGCTCTATTTTTACTCAAGATATAAATAAAGTATTCAAAGCTCAACGTGATTTAGATACAGGGATTGTTTATGTTAATGCCGGTACGACAGGTGCTGAAATTCACCTACCATTCGGAGGTACAAAAGGAACAGGAAATGGTCACCGTGATTCAGGTCAAGCTGCATTAGATGTCTTTACAGAGTGGAAAGCAGTCTATGTGGACTTTAGTGGTAAGTTGCAGAGAGCACAAATCGATGTGGAATAGAAATAAAACCAAAGGGGGAGTTTGTTCATGAAAGTAGCGGTATTAGGTTCTGGGTTAATGGGAAAAGAAGCGGCACGCGATCTTGTTCTAAGTGATGGTGTTTATGAAGTAGGGTTAGCTGATATTGATTTAGCACGTGCGAATCAAGTTTGTGACACATTGAATTCTGAAAAACTGGAAGCCTTCCAAGTCGATGCTAGCAACCCTGCTGAATTAGGCAATTTTATCAAGCAGTATGATGTCGTCGTCAATGCGTTGTTTTATAGTTTTAATGAAATCGTGGCTAAAACAGGTATTGAAGTTGGAACACATGTGGTCGATTTAGGTGGGCATATTGGTCATATAACAGATAAAGTTTTAGCATTAAATGAGGAAGCTCAAGCAGCAGGAGTTACAGTTATTCCGGATTTAGGTGTGGCACCAGGTATGATTAATATTTTATCTGGTTTTGGGGCAAGTAAGGTTGATCAGCTAGAATCGATTCGTTTATTCGTTGGTGGAATTCCTGTTCAACCTGAGCCGCCATTAGAATACAATCACGTATTTTCAATGGAAGGGTTAATGGATCATTATACAGACCCAGCTCTCATTATTCGTAATGGAGAAAAAGTGGAGGTCCCAGCGTTATCTGAAGTTGAAACCCTCCACTTTGAACGATTTGGTCCGTTAGAAGCTTTCCATACATCAGGTGGAACATCGACATTGCCACATTCCTTCCCAAATGTTCAGACGTTAGAATATAAAACGATTCGTTATCGAGGGCATGCCGAAAAATTCAAATTGCTCGTTGATTTAAACTTAACACGTCAAGACTATGAAGTGGACGTTCATGGAGCTAAGGTAAAACCGCGGGAGGTCTTTTTGAAAGTCATTGAACCCATTGTCGAGTTAAAAGATCGCGATGATGCGGTGTTACTAAGAGTCATAGTTGGCGGTTTAGAAGATGATGTTCCGGTAGAGTACAAATATGAAATGTCAACATTTAAAGATCGGGTGAAAAATGTAACTGCGATGGCTCAAGCTACGGCTAATACGATTTCTGTCGTGGCTCAAATGATCGCTAATGGAACCATTACAAAACGAGGTGTTTACCCTCCAGAGCGAATCGTTCCAGGCCGTGAGTATATCGATGAAATGGCTAAACGAGGAGTCAACATTAAAGAAAGCCGACAAGAATCTCCGTTAGTAACAAAGGCATAAGGAAATCCCTCTTCTTAGAGGGATTTCCTATACATAAATAAGGTTGAGGAGTAATTAAAATGAACCAAAGTGTGGTTAAGGCCTTAAAAATACTAGATTTGTTTAATGAGACAACGTCTGAGTTATCACTTAAAGATATATCGGTTAAAACAGGTTTACCTAAACCAACTGCCTATCGCATGCTTCAGTCATTAGAATCAATGGGTTACATCATGAGAACAGAACAATATGAGCAACGATATCAGCTTGGGTTAAAATTGTTAGAACTCGGTCACTTAGTTTCTCATCAGCTCGATTTAAGACAAATCGCAAAACCATTGATGCAAAAACTTGCGAAAGAAATCAATGAAGCGGTTCACCTTGTAGTCGTTCATGGTCACCAAGCCACCTATATCGAAAAAGTGGACAGTCAACGAGCATTACGCCTTTATACAAAGGTCGGTAAAAGTTCTCCATTATATATTGGTTCAGGTCCCAAATTGTTGTTGGCTTATATGACAAAAGAAGATCAAATAAAGATCCTAAGTCAATACATTCAAGAGGAAGGAACACTCGAAAATCTATTAAATGAACTGACCAATATACATAAACTAGGTTATTCAACGAGTGAAAGTGAACAGGATGTGGATACAACAGGAATCTCATACCCTATTTACAATCACCGTGGGGAGGTAATCGCGGCATTAACCGTTAGCGGTTTATCCACTCACTTTGAAGGGGAGGACCTTGTTTTTATAAAATCAGAAACCCAATGTGTCGCCGAGGAGATCTCAAGATGTTTGGGCTATTCTCCACAAGAAAAAGAAGTGTATGAGGTATGAATTATGGCGGGAATAAGATGACTCGAGTTTTCCTGTAAAGGGGACTCTTTATTCTGCAGAAGGGAATCTCTTTTCGGTGTTTGGAGGTCCTTATTCTGCAGGTGAGTCTCTTTTTTCGGAGTTTGAGGTTCTCTTTTCTGTATATGAATGATTTTAATCGAAAAAACGGCTGTCCCAAATATTTGGGACAGCTGTTTTGATTAAGAATGCATGCCAATTGATACATATTTTTGTTCAACGAATTCATGAATACCATGATGTCCGCCTTCTTTACCGACTCCAGACTGTTTCACTCCACCGAAAGGAGCTTCTGCCGTAGCAGGGAAGACATCGTTTACACCAACAATGCCATATTCAAGTTTTTCCATCACACGTAAAGAACGGTCGAGGTTTTCACTAAAAATATAAGCAGCTAAGCCATAATCCGTATCGTTAGCCTCTGCAATCACTTCGGCTTCGTCTTGAAACGTTTGAAGAGGAAGTAGAGGACCAAATGTCTCTTCATTCATCACAGCCATGGCTTTTGTTACATTTTTTACAATGGTAGGAGAAAAGAAATATCCATTTAATTCTCCTTCCCATTTCGCACCTCCATAAACGACTTCTGCTCCTTGTTTCACCGCATCGTTTAAATGACTTTCCACTTTGCTCACCGCTTGTTCATTGATGAGAGGACCAATGTCAGTATTAGGATCAAGCCCTTCACCGACCTTTAAGGATTGAATATGTTCTAATAACTTTTGAGAGAACTTTTCTTGGACAGATTCATGAACATAAACACGGTTAGCACAAATACAGGTCTGACCTGCATTTCGATATTTACTTGCGAGTGTTAATTTCGCAGCCACATCTAAATCAGCGTCTTCAAACACAATGACAGGGGCATGCCCACCTAGTTCTAATGATAGTTTCTTAACATGTTGTGCGCTTTCTCTCATTAAGTATTTTCCAACTTCAGTTGATCCGGTAAAGGTGATTAATCTAACATCTTTATTTTGTAAGAGTGCTTGACCGATTTCTTCTGCATCACCAGTAACTAGATTTAAAACACCTTTTGGTAGTCCGGCTTGTTCAAAAAGCTTAACAAGTTCAATAGCCGATAGAGGCGTTTCAGGCGCAGGTTTTAAGACGACTGTACAACCTGCGGCTAATGCTGGACCAATTTTTCTTGTAATCATAGATGACGGAAAATTCCATGGAGTAATCGCACCAACAACACCAACTGGTTGTGGGACAACTAAAATACGTTTTTGTGTTTGGGAGGATGGCATCCATTCTCCATAGATTCGATTAGCCTCTTCTGCATACCATAATAAGAAATTAGCAGCTGATTTAACTTCTCCACGCGCTTCTTTAAAAGGTTTTCCTTGTTCCATCGTCAAAATTTCAGCTAAACGATCAAGGTGATCATAGATGAGCTGATGAGCTTTGTATAATATGCGAGAACGTTTTCTAGGACTCATTTCTGACCATTCAACAAAAGCTGCTTTGGCTGCTTCTATGGCTCGCTCTGTTTCTTGCTTTCCACCGTAAGCGACTTCAATAATCGTTTCTAGATTGGCTGGATTCACTACGGCTTCAGTTTTGCCTGAATCAGAATCTTGCCACTCACCGTTAATAAAAAGACTAGATACCTTCGTTTCGACTTCTGCCAATTACATCATCTCCTTTGCAATATTTCATCATTTTCAAAAGGCCATGCCGGTAACATTTTGTTTAATGGTTGATCCTGGCGATAGCCTAATACATACTCAGCTTGCATGACCGTATGAATTTCGCGGGTGCCTTCATAAATCACAGGTGCTTTCGAGTTTCTTAAATATCGTTCAACGGGGTATTCACTCGAATAGCCATAAGCTCCATGTATTTGAACCGCATCATCGGCAGCTTTGTTGGCAAAGTCGCATGCCTGCCATTTAGCCAATGACGTTTCCCGTGTATTACGTTTACCCTGGTTTTTTAATTCACCTGCTCGATAGACTAATAGACGGCTCATTTGAAGGCCAGCTTCCATTTTTGCAATCATTTGCTGAACTAATTGATGCTGACCAATCTCTTTACCAAACGTTTGACGCTCATGACAGTAATGAATACTTGCTTCTAAACACGCTTCGATTAACCCGCATGCACCAGCTGCAACGGTGAAGCGACCATTATCTAATGCAGACATGGCGATTTTAAATCCTTCACCTTCCTCACCGAGTAAGTTTTCTTCTGGTACGTGTAAATCATCGAAGAAAATTTCACCCGTATTGCCTGAACGGATTCCGTGTTTACCTTTGATTGCTTTTGATGAAAAGCCCGGCATTGTACGCTCAACGATAAAAGCGGAAATGCCTTTATGTTTTTTAGACTTATCTGTATAGGCAAAAACTAAAAAATGATCAGCTTGGTCACACAAAGATATCCATGTTTTTTGACCATTTAATACATAATAGTCCCCATCTTTAACGGCCGTTGTTTGCATGGAGGCGACATCTGACCCAGCACCAGGTTCGGTTAAGCCATAAGCTCCGATCTTTTCACCTTTTGCCTGTGGGACTAAATATTTCTGTTTTTGTTCTTCCGATCCCCATTGGAGAAGCGTCAGACTATTTAAGCCTGTATGAACGGATACAGCAGTCCGAAAGGCTGTATCGCCTCTTTCTAGTTCTTCGCAAACGATGGCTAATGAATTATAGTCCATCCCACTTCCGCCGTATTTTTCAGGGATACAAACACCCATTAATCCTAACTCAGCTAAGCGCTTCCATATGTTCGGATCAAAAGCACCTTGTTCATCCCACTGCCGGATATAAGGCATAATCTCTCGATCAACGAATTGCCTAGTCGTTTGCCTCAACATTTTCTGTTCATCATTAAATTCAAAATTCATAGTTAGAAATCCTCCTATTAAATTTGATTTTTAGAAAACTAGGTTGTATTAAAAAAGCCAGTTTTTACCCATACACCATCTGTATGAATAAAAACTGGCTTTCATTAGTTGTTCCGAATCGGGTATTTAATTGGGACCAGATGGAACCGTTATGCTATAGGAATAATAAGTGTCAGAGGCAGGGACTGACAAAAGAATTTGTCAGCTTAACTCTGTTGCCTTTATTATAAAATATTCTAAAAATTTTGTAAACATGTTTTATTTAAATAGTATTTTAGAAAAATATATAATGTGGAGCAATCGTAAAAGTTATTGACATGGATAGAGGTCATCTTTTCAATCTTATTAAGACGATAGCTGAGTGTATTTCGATGGATGTACAAATCTTGAGCAGCGCGGCTAACATTCATTTGATGGTCACAGTAACTTAAAAAGCATTCAGCTAAATCTTTAAAATCGTCTAGTTTAACAAAATCATAAAAATAGTCTTCAAAATAATTCCAAGTAGTATCTGAAATATCATCTAATATTAGCTTCGATAAGATCTCCCAACTATGGTAATGATAATAAGATTGAGTAAGTTGGTATTTATGAGCTAGTCGGATTAAGCGTTCTGCATCTTGGTAGGACTGGTGTAAAGTGTAAAGTGATTCACTGATTGTTCCAGCAGCAATGTGACTATGATGAATATGAAGATCTTTCAAGCAGTGTTGAAGCTTAATAGCATTAGAGTCAAATCTATCAATAAATTGCTCATAGTGTTTTTTAGAGAGAAAGGACTTCCATAATACTATTTTCTCATAATTAATAAAAGTACACAGGTCATTTTTGGAATGAAAAACTTCTTTGACTAGGTGAGTGATTTTTTGCTTCATTTGATCGATTGGAATTAAGGTCTGTTCGGCGTAATAAATAATGGGGTGGTTCAAAGTGACGATCATGCAAATACGTTTCTTATTAATAGCAACATTCAAATCATTAGAATATTGCTCTGTTTGCCCTTCATCCAGTTCATTATTTAATAGAACATATTGTGTGAACCGTTCAAGAGTATGGGAATACAAAGAATCTTGCTGGGATTGGTAGATTTCTTTCCAAAGCATTTCCACATAGTTTTTTAGTAAAAGAGCGTATGGCTCTACGTTTTTGGGATCCCCAATAATTCCTAAAACACCCACCGTTTTATAGCCAAAATTAAGTGGGACGGCAATACCAGGTAAGACGTTTTCATATTGTTGAATCATATGTTGATCAAATAACACAGGTCGTTTGACCTCTAATACGTATTCAGAAGGTGGGTGAATCGAGCCAATCCTATTCGAATTTGTATCTCCAATAATGATACCCTGTTCATCTGTCAGGCTTATAGGAAAAGGCGAAATTTCTGAAACCGCTTTCACTACCTTTTGTGCAGATTGCACTAATCCTTCAATCATAACCACCCCTTTTAAGGACTGTTTTCTCACATTCTACCATAATTATATTTTTCGTTTTCGAATAAATTCGAGTTCATTTTCTGTTCAATTTACCTATAGATATGAAGGAGGAGACAGTGTAAGTTGATGGTAATCAGAAAGTTAGATTTATATAAGGGGGTTCACAATGGAACAATATACGGACCTAATTATTATTGGTGGGGGTGTTATCGGATCAAGTATTGCCTACCATTTATTGAAAGAAGGATTTTCAGGAGAGATTACGATATTTGAGAAAGATCGTTTATATGAATTTGCCTCGACCCCTCGGAGTGCTGGTGGAATTAGACAGTTATTTACAACGGATATCAATATTCAAATCAGTCGATATAGCTTAAAGAAATATAAAACATTCCCGGAAGATATGCAAGTTGATGGGGAAAGAGCAGAGATTGATTTTAAACAGAGAGGCTATTTATTTCTTGCCAAAAATGAAACATTAGATGACTTGAAAAAACAGGCTGCCTTACAACAAAAATATGGTGTACCCTCTGAAATTTTGACGGCCAGTGAACTTACACAAATCATTCCTGAATTAAACACTAGTGACTTAACTGGAGGATTATATTGCGGGGAAGATGGCTATTTAGATCCTTATTCTGTGATGCAAGGTTATGTGAAAAAAGTGAAAGAGCTAGGGGGCCGTTATGTATATGATGAAATCTATTCGATTAAAGAAGATAGCGGTCGAGTAACCGGTGTTGTTACAAAAGACGGAATGCTGTATAAAGCTCCGATTGTGATTAATAGTGCTGGACCATGGGCACCTAAGATAAGTGAAGATAGTGGCTATCCACTGCCAATAGTTCCGCTAAAAAGGCAAGTCATTCAATTTAATGCAGCAGAGCCTTTAGAGAAGCCGTTACCTTTAACCGTTGATCCAACAGGTGTGTATTTCAGACATGAAGGGGCTAGCTTTATTGCTGGTTTTTCGGAAAAAGTTAAACCGGGGATTGATTTTACTTGGAAACGATCATTTTTTATGGAGACGTTATGGCCTGTTTTAGCCGAACGTATTCCTAATTTTGAACGAGCTAAAATCATTAGCGGTTGGGCTGGGATGTATAGTCATAATACAAAAGATCAGAATGCGGTTATTGGGGAACACCCAGAGTTAAAAGGCTATTATTTAGCATGTGGGTTTAGTGGTCACGGAATGCAACAAGCACCGGCTGTAGGGCAAGGACTTGCCGAATTAATCATTAAGGGCAGATATGAATCAATTGATTTATCGCCATTAAAGTTTGAGAGATTTTCAACCAATGAACTAGTCATTGAAGGAGCTGTCGTGTAAAGGAGGATATAACGTGAAATTTTTAAATGAAAACGACATTTGGAAATGTGTGTCGATGTCCGATGTGATTGACGCTATTGATGAATCTTATCGTGTCTATGAAGAGGGAACCTTTACAATGCCTACACGAACTCAATTAAAGGATGGGGATAACACATTAATATTAATGCCATGTATTTCAAAAACAAGTATTGGGACCAAATTAGTGACGTCGTTTCCAAACAATCAGGACCTACCAACTTTGCATAGTCTAGTCATTCTCAATGATCATGAGAATGGTTCGATACAAGCGATCATGGATGGTGCATTTTTAACAGGGTTACGAACGGGTGCTCTTGGAGGTTCTGCAGTAAGACACCTTGCTAAACCTGATGTCCAATCTTTAGCAGTGATTGGAACGGGGGTACAAGGCTTTTATCAAACCCTAGCTGCCTGTGCTGAACGAGAGATTAAAGAGATTTATTTTTACAATCGATCGCTTCATAAAATTCCTGATTTTATTGATGAATTAAACGTTCACCTAAATGAATCGATTCGCATTCATATATGTCAATCAGTGAATCAAGCAGTTAAGGATGCTGAAATTATCATAACAGCCACTACCTCTGAAACACCTGTCCTACCAGAAGATGAAACACTATACCATGGGAAATTAATAATCGGTATAGGTTCCTTCCAACCAACCATGCAGGAATTTCCAGATGTTCTTTTTAAAACAGCCAAACATTTTTATATAGATTCTCACGATGCCAAAAAAGAATCAGGTGATGTCATCAATCCAATTAAAAAGGGGTTGTACGATGATTCACACATCCACTATTTCTCTACAGTTATTAAAAATGAAACTCATTCTAGCCAATTAAACTATGACGAAGGGAGCGTGGTTTTTAAGTCAACAGGCATGGCCTTATTTGACGTAGTAGTTGCTTCAAATATTTTTGAACGATCGGAAAAGATGAAAGTAGGTTCACACATATGATGACGAGTTAATTGGAGGGATAGGATGAATGTTATTTTAGTGGAGTTTATATTATATTGTCTCATAATTTTGGGGATTGGTTATTACTACAGTAAATTAAGTAAAACACAAAGTGATTTCTTACTTGGAGGTAAGAAATTACCCGGCTGGGCGCTTGCTTTTTCTGAACGAGCGACAGGGGAGTCAGCTTGGTTGCTACTAGGTTTTACGGGGTTCGTTTTTGCATCTGGTCTTTCTGGGGTCTGGGTGGCAGTCGGTATTGCCCTAGGTATAATATTCTCATGGTTATTCCTAGCCAAGAAGTTTATGGAGGAAACGGACAAATATAACGCGCTAACTCTTCCGGATTATTTAGCTAAGCGATTTGGACAAAAAGCTAAACTGATTCGATGGTTGGCAGGTACATTGATTGCAGGATTTTTAATGTTCTATGTAGGGGCACAAATGGCTGGTGCCGGGAAAATGTTTTTAATCACGTTTGATTTGCCACCAACTGTTGGAATTGTGATCGCCACTGTGATCATTATATTAATCGCATTTGGTGGCGGGTTTATCTCAGTGGTTTGGACCGACATGATCCAAAGTGTCATGATGGTGATCACATTAGTCGTGCTTCCTATATTAGCGTTATTTTATATTAACGCGAACGATTTATCGATTTCTCAGTCACTTACAACAGCAGGGAGCTCATTTGATTCATGGTTTGGCGGATTAACCGGTTTCTCATTAGGCGTTTTATTTTTTAGTAACTTTGCCTGGTTCTTTGGATTCCTCGGAGGTCAGCCACAATTAAGTGCAAGATTTATGGCATTAAAGAATGAAAAAGAAGTTCGCCAAGGTACAGTTGTTGCAATTATTTGGACGGTTTTAGCCTATGGCGGTGCCTTCATGATTGGTATAACAGCCATTGCCATGTATGAGCAAGGATCTTTTGCGGATGTCGAGACGATTTTACCAACGATGATACTTCAATTAACCCCGAATTGGATTGCGGGTCTATTATTAGCGGGAATCTTAGCAGCGATTATCACAACCGCAAATTCAAAATTAATCGTTGTTACTGGGTCTGTCAGTGAAGACATTATTCATAAAGCATTAGGAGTTAATTTAACTGAAAAGCAGCTACTCTGGTTATCGCGTTTTTCCGTTTTAGTATTCGGTATTATCGGTATGGTCATTGCGCTCGTTTCTGAATCGTTATTATATCTAGTTGTCAGCTGGGCCTGGGCCGGAGTGGGCTGTACATTATCACCTGCGATTTTAATGACATTTTTCTGGAAAAAGTATTCTAGTGCAGGTGTGATTGCGACCATTCTAGCTGGAATCATTTCCACTATTATATGGATTAGCACACCGCTAGAAGAGATGATGACATCACGGTTTACCACGTTCTTTATTGCAGCAATCTTCGGTATTGTATTTAGTTTATTAATTCCTGATCAACATGAAGAGACAGGAGTAGGGGAGAAGGCTGTCTGATTAAGAGCTCATAAACCTTTTTAAAGAGCTCATAAAATCGTGTTTTTGTTACAATCGACATATTTTATGGCTCATAAATGGGTGAAAAGGTCTCATAAGTTAGAAAAAATGTCTCATAAATGCAATAAAAAAGCTTTTGCGACTGGTTCGCAAAAGCTTTTTTTGGATGATTAATGAATAGCAGAAATCAAAATTTTTCTGAGTAAAAATGCGAGGGCATCAGGTAGTTCTTCAAGTCCTTGGACAAGTAAGTGTTCTCTGCCATAAATATTTTTCATTAATAACGCTTCTTGTTCGGAAATGGATTCATCTGACAAAAATACGCCTATAACATCCAAGCCACGTTTTCGAGCATTTAGTACGGCATCGTGAGTATCGATAATGCCATTTTCACTATAGTTGTAAGCTGATGGCTCACCATCTGAAAACACTAATAAAATTTGGTGTTCAGCTTGGTGTTGCATCAATTCCTCAGCCGCAATACGGATACTATACCCATCACGATTATCTTCTTGAGGTTCTAGCTGTAAGATTTCTGGACCTGTCTTCGGGTCTAGTGAGTGTTCAGTTTGAATGACTCGATGAAAATAATTTGGCTGTTCTTGTTCGTCTGATTCAAACCCATCTTCCCAAAAGCCGATGACGGCATGTGGAATGTTTAAATCCTTTAAAACTTCATGAAACAAGACGGCAGCTTTTTTCGTTTCATTCATTTTATTCATCATAGAAGCAGAGCAATCAATGAGTAAAGTGAAAACAGCATCAATGTCTTTTGATTCATGATCTTTTTTATAAAAGACCCGTGGTTCCTCATCCAAAATCAGTGGCAATAATTGTTTTTTAGATAAACGACCTGAGATTAAATGGTCACGAGCAGCATTTTGTTTATGTTCAAGGGCTTGATCGATCGTCCGTTTCAGCTTTAATTTTTCAAATTGAACATCTCTAACGATGTCTTTATATAGCTGTTGATCTTGAAGCGATGGGGAAGAAGGATCCACGTCATGCTTGGTTGCTTTTAAGTTGTCTTTACCATAACGACCAGTTTCCCCAGCTTTTTGCTGTTTTTTCTCATCTAAGTTTTCTAAGTCTGAGTAATCGTATTCTTGACTTTCAGCTGAAAACCCTTGAACACTGGCCATCGCTTGATCGCCATCTTCAGTCTCGCGAGTGCCATCACCTAAGATGTTAGTTTTTGTACCTTGTTCGAGTTCATATCGTAAGAAGCTCTGTTGTCTGTCACTATTTTCGTTTTCACGGTGCCATGTTGAGAACTTCTCGTCGATTGTCTCGTCTTGATCTTCAAGTTCCTCTGCGTCGTCATTAGATAGTTCATCCGTTCTCATTAATTCATCAAACAACAAATCGTTTTGATAGCTCGCCTCATGCTTGATGGGGAGAACGAAATACTTATTAACGGCATCCTCATAGTTTTCTTGAATCATCGAAACAATCTTCATGGTTATCGTTGCAATATCTCGAGTTGATGTCGCTTCAAATGATTCGAATAATAGTGGACGTATCTTTTCTAGCGTTTCATGTTGCCTTTCATTCGCATTTGGAAAAGATTCAAAAGGTTGATCTGACGTTAGGGTTAAATAAATCATACAAAATAGCTCATCAGTTGGGTAATTTCGTGTGACGTTCGTTTGGAGTTGAGTGTTAAAATAACGTCGATAAGCTCGCGATCTTGTCCGGAACGTTTGAATCGTTCCGCGACGCTTATTTCGAATATATTCCTCAAGTCTCAAATCTTCTAATAGAGTAAAAAGTTCGGACGCAAAATTAGGAATAGGCGTTTCGTCTATAAAAATTTGCATATCTTTAAAATCTTTAAGATTCGTTTGAGTCATCGTCCCTAATGCACGAAGCCAAACATCCGTTTTATAGCCTGATAGTCGTTCATTTTCCTCGTAATAATCCCAAAAATGGCTCGCTGAAATTTTTCGATCTTTGAGGTTGATGTAATGACCGAATTGATAGTCAAACTCTAAATCCGGAACTTTTGATAAAACTGAGGCCAAATCTTGTAGCTCTGTAAACAATTTCGCGTCGACAATCGTCTTATCAAACTTCATATTGACCTCCTTACTCAAACAGCATATCAGCTAAGTTTTGAACGACATCTTGTTCGCGGTCATCCTCTAATTTATTTACAATCGCACGGCGAATGGCACGCTTAGGCGGAATCATTTCACTTAAATCACAAGCATCGAGTAACGCACGGATACTTGCGGCATCTTCGGACACTTTTCCTTGCTGAGTAGCTGCAATCAGATCATGCGAGAGTTGGACATATTGGTTAATTAGTTTTTCATCATTTAGGTTCGTGTTATTTTTAATTAAGTTTTTCAGTTGCTCTCCTTGCAGATAAGATACATCAATCACGATGAAGCGGTTTTTAAGTGCTTCATTTAGTCGAGTCGTTCCGATATATCCTTCATTAATCGCGGCAATCACGTTAAAGCCTTCTTTCGCTTTAATCACTTCATTAGTCAGAGGATTCGTGATTTGACGACGATAATCGAGAACGCCATTGATCACTGGAAGTGTCTCAGGCTTAGCCATATTAATTTCATCGATATATAAAAAGTGCCCGTTCTTCATCGCTTGAACGAGTGGACCAGGAACATAGTCAATGATTTGTTTTCCATCTTGATAGTCAATCGTTTTAAATCCAACAAAACTCTCCACGTCTAAATCAACCGAACAGTTCACACTAAACAGAGGTTGATTGAAAAGGGAGGAGAGGGTTTCGGCTAACTTTGTTTTTCCAGATCCAGTTGGCCCTTTAAGAAGGATGTTTTTCCCTTGAGCAATTGCAACGATTAAATCCGTTAATAAATCCTCACTCTGCGGTATATATCCACCCTCACCAACGAGGTAGTCAAAATCCGTTTCGCCGGTATATTTATGTTGTTCAATTAAATTCGTTATATTTTGTGGTAAATCTTTTGTAATGTCCATGGTGTACTCCTTTCGATTTGAGAGTGTATTTATAATTCCTTTATTTACAGTTGAACGGTCTATTCGCATTGTACTACACATTCATCACTCGAGCGAAACCTTATACTTCAAAGCTTCGAATCCGTGATATAATGGAACCAGTACACAGGAGGGATTTTTATGAACAAGGATTGGCGCTTTCGCATATCGCATCGTGAAGCGCTCATGGGTGTCGTACTCGCTTTAATCAATTTTTTGTGGTGGTATGGCTTTGCGTATGGTTTAGGTCAAAAAGCACCTGAAGATTATACATATATTTTTGGTTTTCCAGCTTGGTTTTTCTGGAGCTGTATCATCGGCTTCCTTGTCATGGTTTCTTTAGTGATTCTAACCGTGAAATTTCTACTGACAGATCTTCCTCTTGATGATCGAGAGGAGGAGCACTCTGAATGAATTGGGATGTATTAGTACCTTTATTATTATTTCTAGTCACCATTTTTCTTATTGGAATTTGGTCTAATAAAAAATTAAAGCAGTCGAAATCATTCTTAAGTGATTATTTTGTCGGAAGTCGTGAGTTAGGTGGCCTTGTGCTGGCGATGACGATGGTCGCAACTTACGGAAGTGCATCTAGCTTCTTAGGAGGTCCTGGTGCGGCATATGATATTGGTCTTGGTTGGGTGTTATTAGCCATGACTCAGGTTGCAACAGGTTACTTTGTGTTACTCATATTAGGTAAAAAATTCGCCATCATGACGAGACGATATAATGCCGTGACATTAACGGACTTTTTAAAAGGCCGATACGAAAGTAAAACGGTTGTGATTTTAGCGGCTATTAGTATCATCCTCTTTTTATTTTCAGCTATGGCTGCTCAATGGATTGGAGGCGCTTACTTAATCCAATCCATTACAGGGTTAAGTTATATTGGCGCTTTGTTTATATTTGCTGTAGCGGTTTTGATTTACGTCGTCATCGGTGGGTTTAGAGCGGTTTCGATTACCGATACGCTTCAAGGTGTGGTTATGTTTTTTGGAACCTTGCTTCTACTCATCGGGGTCATCGTTGCTGGCGGGGGAATTGAACAAATCATGAATGACCTTACCACTGAAAACCCTAATTTAGTGACACCATATGGCCCAGATGGAAACTTATCAGCGCTTTATGTATCCTCATTTTGGATTTTGGTTGGCGTAGGAGTCATTGGTTTACCACAAGTCGCCGTCCGTGCGATGTCGTATAAAGATTCACGTTCCATGCATAGAGCCCTTATCATTGGAACCATTGTTGTTGGGTTTATCATGTTAAACATGCATTTAATTGGAGTGTTCGCTCGACCTGTATTACCAGGAATTGATGTCCCTGATCAAGTCATTCCACTGATTGCTTTAGAAGTCTTGCCAGGCTGGCTAGCAGGGATCGTTTTAGCCGCACCACTCGCAGCGATCATGTCGACAGTGGATTCATTACTATTATTAGTCAGTTCATCAGTCGTCAAAGATGTTTACATTAACTACATCAAGCCAACTGCCACAAGACGTCACGTAGAAAAAGTCAGTTTTAGCGTAACAGCTGTCATTGGTATCATTGTTTTTCTATTAGCCATTCAGCCACCCGACTTTATTATTTTCTTAAACTTATTTGCATTTGGTGGACTTGAAGCGGCATTTATCTGGCCAGTCGTTTTGGGTCTTTATTGGCAGGATGGGAACAAATACGGAGCGATTGCTTCTATGGTAACGGGGATTGTCTCCTATATTGGCATTCATTTTTACAATGAAGCCTTTGGGAATCTATTAGGCGTTCATACCGTCACATTACCCGTCTTTTTCTCCTTAATCGTGTTTGTCGTAATGAGTTTGCTCTTTAAAAGAAAAGTTGAGTTGGGTACGTGAATTTTATGAGACACGATTCCTACTTTATGGGACGTTTCTCTGAAATTATGGGACAAAATTTTGTCGAAAACGATTAAAAATTAAAATTTATGGGACTTTGAAATAAATTTATGAGACATTGTATGTAAAAAAGACCCGCGATCGCTCGCGGGTCTTATCCTTATTTTTTCATTACTTCATCAATTAAACCATATTCTTTTGCTTTTTCTGCAGACATGAAGTTGTCACGATCTGTATCGCGTTCAATCACTTCATATGGCTGACCTGTACGTTCAGAAAGAATTTGGTTAATCTTTTCACGCATTTCAACAATACGCTTTGCATGAATTTGGATGTCAGAAGCCTGACCTTGTGTACCACCTAATGGTTGGTGAATCATGACTTCACTGTTTGGTAGACCATAACGCTTTCCAGGTTCACCTGCTGCTAGTAAGAAGGCACCCATTGAAGCAGCCATACCGACACAGATTGTAGATACGTGAGGCTTAATAAATTGCATCGTATCATAGATGGCCATACCAGCTGTGATGGAACCACCAGGAGAGTTAATGTATAACGAAATATCCTTGTCTGGATCTTCAGCTGCTAAGAATAACATTTGAGCAACGATTGAGTTCGCAATGTTGTCATCGACTGGACCTCCAAGCATGATAATGCGGTCCTTCAGTAAGCGAGAGTAAATATCATAAGCACGTTCACCGCGGTTAGTTTGTTCAATAACTGTAGGAATCAAATTCATTCTCATTTCCTCCTTTTTCAAGCTCAATAATTTCTACACTTTTATCTTACCCTTTTGGTCAATAAAGGTCAAACAAAATAAATCCGAAGACATACACCAACAATCTTCCCATATAAAATAGGAAATAAACGTACCATATTTTATTTTACGAAAAAGTATGCTTGAATTATATCGGAACTAGAAGTATAATTACAAATGCATTTTAACTATGATTATGCCCTCGTGGTGTAACGGATAACACATGAGATTCCGGTTCTCACGATGGGGGTTCGATTCCCTCCGAGGGCGTTTTAAAAAATTTGCTTGATCAGTGATTTAATAACCTCAATCCCTTATAAGTAAAGGAATTGAGGTTATTTTTTGTACTATGCAATTCATAAAGACATAATGTATTTAAGTGTAATCTAAACTGTGTAAGTAGAAGAGTGTACGGCTTTTACTAACTAGTTTAGATTTTTATTTTAGGTGCCCTCGTACCTTAATAATTAAGTGTTTGATCGGATATTAGAAGAAAATCATCTGAAGATTGTGTAAAAAATATAAATATTCCTTGACAAGAATATTCCTATTATGGAATAATTAAATTAACAACTAGAACTCACTTTAGTATCCAATGATTTGGAGGTGGCCAATATAGTGGTGAGTGAACGTTGAAAAGTCGGATGTTAAAACATTGGGTAGGAGCTGATCAACATGAATGAACAAACATTTAGTGCACTAGCAGATTCTAATCGATTAGACATTATTGATTTACTGTTAACACAACCTCAATCAGTAGGAGAAATCGCAGAAAAACTTGAGCTCAATCAACCTCAAACTTCAAAGCATCTTAAAGTATTAAATGAAGCGGGGCTTGTTGAGGTTCAGCCTGAGGCTAATCGTCGAATTTATAAATTAAAAGCAGAATCGTTTCAGGAAATAGATCGCTGGCTTGACTCTTACCGCAAGATGTGGGAAGCACGTATGGATCGATTGGATGATTATCTAGATGTATTACAAGGGAAAAAACCCTTGAATTAAATTATTTATGGAGGCGTTATAATGTCAATTCAAGATGTAAGTTCAAGAGTAGACGGTGATCGAGTATTAATTCTCGAGCGTACTTTTAATGCACCTCGTAATCTTGTATTTAAAATGTTTAAAGAGCCTGAACACCTTAAGCATTGGTGGGGACCTGTGGGCTGGGAATTACCGTTTTGCGAGATTGATTTTCGACCAGGTGGGACGTGGAGTTATTGTATGAAGTGTGTTGATCAAAACCAAGGTGAATACTACGGCATGGAATCTTGCGGTAAAGCCATTTACAAGGACATCATAGAGCCAGAAATGATTGCATATACAGATTATTTTGCGGATGCGGATGGAAATATTAATGAGGAAATGCCAGCATCAGAAATTGTAGTTGAATTTATTGATTTAGGTGACGAAACGCAACTTGTTAATCGCGTTGAGTATGCATCTGCAGAAGCGCTTAATACGGTCATAGATATGGGTATGCTTGAAGGTATCGCCCAAACTTGGGATCGCCTTGAAGAACATCTTACGAAAGTTAAATAATGTTTTAGGAGGGCGTGGCTAATGTCCAATCAAAAAATTGTTCCACATTTATGGTTTGATTATCAAGCAAAGGAAGCAGCTGAGTTCTATACGAGTATTTTTCCTGATTCGGAGATTACTAATCTCTCAACTGTAAACGATACACCATCTGGAGATAGTGACATTGTGTCATTTAGCCTAGCAGGGTTTTCTTTTATGGCGATCAACGGTGGACCAAATTTTAAATTTAACCCTTTAATTTCGTTTATGGTTAATTTTGACCCATCTAAAGATGCAAATGCGAGGGAAAACTTAAAGACGCTTTGGGAACAGCTCGCTGAAGGTGGAACTCCACTTATGGAACTACAAGAATATCCTTTTAGTAAACTTTATGGATGGATTCAGGATAAATACGGACTATCGTGGCAATTAATTTTGACTAATCCTGAAGGAGAAGAACGGCCTATTATCATACCATCCATGATGTTTGTTCAAGATTTGGCTGGAAAAGCAGAAGAAGCTAGCGACTATTATCTTTCAGTGTTTAATGGCTCAAAGAGGGGAATGCTTTATCGCTATCCTAAAGGTATGGAGCCTGATGAAGAGGGAACGATTATGTTTACCGATTATATGCTAGAAAATCAATGGTTTGTGGGAATGGACAGCGCACAAGAACATGATTTTAAGTTTAATGAAGCCATTTCGCTTTTAGTAAAATGTGAAACTCAGGAAGAGATTGATTACTATTGGGATAAACTTAGCTCAGATCCATCAGCTGAACAATGTGGATGGCTTAAAGATCCATATGGGGTCTCTTGGCAAGTATGGCCAACGGTGATGGGCGAAATGTTGTCCAAGGCAGAAGGTGAACAAAAGGAACGCTTAACAAAAACTTTTCTTCAGATGAAAAAATTTGATATAGACAAATTGAAAGAAGTGTATCAAGAGTCATAAGAGCAAGGTAAAGCACCACCAATTTTGGTGGTGCTTTTTTTACTATGTTTTAAATTCCCTCTCAAAGGTATATGAATATAAAGACCAAAAAGGAGGGACTGTCTGTGGAAGAACGTGTCAATTATCTCGTGGATTGGATGAGAGATTACGTAAATGAGGCTGAAGCTAACGGAGTGATCGTAGGTGTCAGCGGTGGAATAGATTCGGCGTTAGCCGCTAGCTTAATGAAAAAAGCTTTTCCAGACAATTCACTGGGTGTGATCATGCCGATTCAGAAAAGTCTAGAAGACCAACCAGATGCCTTGAATTTAGTTAAGAAATTAGAACTTCCTTATTATGGGATAGAATTAACGAATACATTTAATGAACAAATGAATGTGATTGAACAAAGTCTAGGAGATCGGTGGAATAAGGAGACTGACCAAATCGTACGAGCTAATTTAATGGCTAGGATTCGAATGAGTACATTATACGCGATTGCGCAGAACTTTGGTTATTTAGTCGTTGGAACAGGGAATAAAGCGGAAATTTATACTGGGTATTTTACAAAACACGGTGATGGCGCTTCGGATATTGAACCGTTAAGAAATTTAACTAAAACAGAAGTATATAGAATGGCTGAATACTTGGGCGTTCCCAATGCCATATTAACTAAGAAGCCTAGCCCTGATTTATGGGAAGGTCAAACTGATGAAGGCGAGATGGGGGTAACTTATGCACACATTGATGCCCATTTGCGTGGTGAAGATATTCCACAAGAATCTTTAAACACGATTCAAGCCTTACATCAACAAACTGGCCATAAACGCCAAATGGCTCCTGGACCTGCCCCTTTTAAAAAGGAAGATTAATATGAATAGGAAAAACACCGCATTATTAATTATAGACATGATCAATCGCATGGATTTCGAAGGTGCAAAAGATTTATATGAAAACACAATTGAAATTATTGAACCGATTAAAAATCTTATACGAGCCGCTAAACAAAAGGACATTCCTGTGATTTATGTTAATGATAATTTCGGGATGTGGAAAGAAAACCACAATCAGTTGATTGATTATTGTCTCGAAGGAATGGGGAAAGAGTGGATTGAGACGTTAAGACCTGAGAAAGATGAATATTTTATTTTTAAGCCAAAACATTCAGGGTTTTACGGAACCCAGCTAAAATTATTATTAGAAGATTTAAATGTGGATCATTTAATTTTAACCGGAATTGCTGGGGATATGTGTGTATTATTTACAGCTAAGGATGCCTATTTAGAAGGCTATTCATTGTGGGTTCCTCAAAATTGTATGGCATCTGAAGAACAGTTTTATAATAATGCGGCCTTGCATATCATACATCGATTAACCCAATGTGATATTACAGAATTTAAGGGTCAGTTGCCTTAAGATAAGAATGAAGCTTTTGCGATTTAAACGCAAAAGCTTCTATTTATGTTTTAGATAATAAATCATATGAAATAGATAATAAATCTTAGAAAATAGAGAATAAGTTTTTGAAATTAGATAATAAAATTTGAAGTTTAGATAATAAACTTTGAAAAATAGATAATAAACCTCAAGATATAGAGAATAAAACCTAAAAAATAGATAATAAATCAAATACCTGGGAAGATTTCTAGGTTTTGAAATACCGATGCTATGTCTAGGGGACCTGAAATTCTATTAATGTAAGAGACTAATCCAAGCTTGTGAGGCATATAAATTACGCATTCTGGCCAATAAAGAAGAAAATCCCGCCAAGTAAGGCTAATATGACAACCCACTTTATGACTGTCTGTAAACTAGGCATCGGTCCGTCTTTCAATACTTTAAAGCCAAGTGGTATTAGGGCAATACAAAGGCCAGTTATAATGGCCATTGAACTCCACGTAGTTCCTTTGAGAACTCCTGAATAATGTATCCCCATCAATCCTAATAAAATCGAATAAAATAGATTTAGTGTGCCTGATCGATAAGCACCCACTGCAAGCACAAACCATCCTACCATAACTGAAAAGAGCACTGTGGAAATGACATAAAACCCTTGATAGTTATACGCATAAGAATCACCTACTGCTTTGGTTGCAATGTCCAAGCCCTGGAATTGGACCAACCAATAAGAAAGGTTATCCACCCCGGCATGGTACATACGGCTAAAGAGTCCCAACATGGTAAGAATACCTCCCCATAAAGCCAACCTAGGACACTTTACTCCAATCAGCCTAACTAGAGTGAGAATGCCTGGCCATAAACAAATAAGACCAGCGTTAACAAAGCCATACAATATGGCCATTCGGGTGGGTTCTTCCTGAAAAGCAGCAAGCTGACTCGTAAAGAAAAAATCATAATCTATACGCAGAAGCTGTCCAATAAAGAGAAAGACTGGCCCCAATATGAGTGAGAATCCTCCAACACAACGACCAGGGAACCAAAAATCATGATTCTTTATTTCACCATCTGTATGTTTGGTCATTTTAAAAACTCCTTTTCTAAAAATAAAAACATGAAACTTCATTTCTAGTTATTCAGCACACAAACCTTTATTTAAAACATATGCATACTATGGGTTATGTAGGTTCATCTGAAGGTTGTTTTTACAATCATGCAACAAACCTTTGAAAATAGATATTAAACTAAAAAAGCTACCCCAATCACTTGAGGTAGCTTTTCATTAATTTACTGATCTTTTCTATTTAATTTACTTTCTAACTTAGTTAGTTGTGTTTTCGCAAATTCTCTACCGCCGATTCCAAATGAAATGGCGAATGCGACCATTAATCCACCGAGAATAAGTAAGAATGCAATATTGACGATTGTTTTTGCAAATTGTAGTTGATCAAGGGTCATGAAGACAGCAAATACGATAATGACGTACTTCACAATTTGTGCTGAGATTGGACTGTTTGTGTATTGGTTAATCCAGTTGCTTAGTAGATTAGCTAGGAATAATCCACCACCTAAAATTAATAGAGCACTTAATAAGAATGGTAGATAGACGATTAGTGCATCTCCAATGGCATTTAATACTTCAAGTTGTAACACGTTTAATGCTTCAACTGTGAAGAATAGGATAATAAGTGTTTTGGCAACAGTACCTAGTAACTTGGCTAAGTCAATAGAAGGTTTGGAATCATCGTTTAAACCTAATGTTTGGTAAATGTTATTGATTCCAGTTCCTTGTAGTAAATTTGTTAATAGATTTCCTAATAGTCTTCCTAAGTAGTAGCCTACAATTAATAAAATAATCGCTACAAAGATATTAGGAATCATCGTTAAGACATCGCTTAATACAGCTTGAATTGGTTCGGAAATTGTTCGAATGGCTAGTGCTTCTAAAGCGATGGTCACAATTGGGATTAATACGATGATGTAAACAATATTAGCTAGCACATTTGAAAGTGTGGTTTGAGCTTCAGTTCCACCTGTGTTATTAGGGTTGATTTTATTAAACCATTGATCTAGATTTAAACTCTGGAAGAATTTTTCGAAAAGCTCTTTGATGAGTCTAGCAATAAAGAGTCCTATAATCAATATGATCGCAGCGGCAATGAGGTTAGGGATAAATCCAAGAAGTTTGTCCATCATATTTGTGATAGGATCGGAGACAGAATGCATATTTAAAGCATCCAAAATAGCAGGTAAAAATAGTATGAAGACTAGAAAGTAGACCACTTTTCCAGCGCTATCTAGAATACTTTTTCCGTGACTTTCATCTTTAACGAATGAAGTTTTATTTAAGGCTTTGTGAAGCCCTATTTTCACAAAAAGCTTTTGTACAATATTTTTTGAAATAACTGCGACCACCCAAGCCAACAATAAGAGTAAGAGTGCAACAATGACATTTGGAATGGCTTGAATTAAATTACTTAACATGCTTTGAAATGATGAACTTAAATCGTTCATGTTATCCTCTCCTTTTTTAGTTTTTTATGTTTACATAGTTTTATATAACCTAAAGTCATATCGTTAAACATTTTGTCGAAAAAATTAGATTATTGGACCAGTAAAATTAGATAGGTTAAACTTTATTTTGTTTTTCTGGATTAAAGTATTTTATAATAAATTATAAAAAATGATAGGACGGTAAAATGATGAATCAAGTTCATTTTTATACAAAAACCAGCTGTAAATTATGTGATGATGCTAAGGCCATGCTTGATACTTATCAATTGATGTATGATTTTGAAATCATCGAACATAATATTGAAGAGGACGAGCAATTGTTAGAAAAATATTTTCTAACGATTCCAGTTATTAAAATCAATCATAAGGAGCTTGATGCAGCAGAATTAAACATGGCAACATTAGACGATTTTTTATCGGAAAACTTACCCCGTTAAAAATGTTTGCCAACCTTATAGAGTTTTGCTATTCTGATGTTAGGATATTTTTTTGGTCTATGCGGGACAAAAAATGACTACCTAAAGGACATATTTTGACCAAGAAGGCAGGTGATGGTATCTGAATAAACTTCATCAATTTCAAAGAAAACTAATCCCTGATTTATTAGAAGTCATTGAAAAGCGATATGAGATTTTAAAGGCCATTCACCTGTCTGAACCGATTGGTCGGAGGGCACTAGCCGAACAGTTAAATAAAACAGAGCGGCAGATGCGAAGTGAAATTGAGTTCTTAGATGAACAAGGGTTAGTTGAGGTTACGAATAAAGGGATGTGGGTGAGTGAAGATGGTCGATCGATTGTTGAAACTTATCCAGATATTATGCGCGAAATCTCAGACTTAGATAATTTAGAAACTCAATTGCTAAACGTTTTACCCGTTCATAAGGTCAAAATCGTTCCGGGTAATTCAGATGAAGATGACGAGGTAAAAGCTTTACTAGGTCAGGCAGCTGCACAAGAATTGAGCCAACGTGTTCAGGATAATTCAATAGTCACAGTCACTGGTGGGTCAACGATGGCAGCTGTCGCACATCATATGAATCCGATCGACCAGGTCCGACCATTGTTTGTGCCAGCTCGTGGTGGACTTGGTGATATGCATGAATATCAAGCTAGTTCGATCTGTGTTCAGATGGCTAAACAAATGAATGGGAGTTATCGCTTGCTTTATGTGCCCGATACAGTTGGGAAAGATATTTATTCAAAAATGATGGAAGAACCAGCTGTTAAAGATGTTATATCGTTAATTCAGCAAGCTGATATCGTCATCCATGGGATTGGTGACGCGTTAAAAATGGCTCGTCGCCGCCAAGCTGATGATGAACAAATTAAACTGTTAAAAGATCAATCAGCTGTTGGCGAAGCTTTTGGTTATTACTTTGACCAAAACGGGAAAACTATACACCAGTTGAATTCAATCGGTATGACGAAAGAGTTTTTGACAGAAGATAAAACCATCATGACGGTTGCTGGTGGTTCAAGTAAAAGTCAAGCTATATCAGCCTTTTTTAAATGGGGCTCAACCGATGTGTTAATCATTGATGAAGCCATTGCGCGAGATTTATTAACACATTCATCATTATAAATTTTTAGGAGGTTTTCATAATGGCAGTAAAAGTAGGTATTAATGGTTTTGGACGTATTGGACGCCGTGTATTCCGTGCGGCATTAACAAATGATGAGGTAGATGTGGTCGCAGTAAATGATTTAACAGATGCGAAAATGCTAGCCCACTTATTAAAATACGATACAATTCATGGCGAATTAGATGTCGATGTTGAAGCAAAAGACGATTCAATTGTGATCAACGGTAAAGAAGTAAAAGTTTTATCAGAACGTGACCCAGCGAACTTACCTTGGGGTGACCTAGGAGTAGAAATCGTTGTTGAGTCAACTGGTTTATTCCGTAAGCGTGATGACGCACAGAAACATATTGATGCAGGTGCGAAAAAAGTCATTATCTCAGCGCCTGGCTCTGATGAAGACTTAACGCTTGTATTAGGTGTTAACGATGACAAATACGATAAAGATTCTCATCACATTGTCTCAAATGCATCTTGTACAACAAACTGCTTAGCACCAGTTGCGAAAGTATTAAGTGACAAATTTGGTCTGAAACGTGGAATTATGACGACGGTTCACTCAATTACAAATGACCAACAAATCTTAGACTTACCACATAAAGATTACCGTCGTGCTCGTGCAGCTTCTGAAAACATTATTCCTACTACAACAGGTGCAGCTGAAGCCGTTGCAAAAGTTTTACCAGAAGTAAAAGGAAAACTAACTGGTATGGCGATGCGTGTTCCAACCACGAATGTATCAATTGTTGATTTAGTTGCTGAGCTTGATCAAAACGTTACAGTCGAAGAAGTTAATCAGGTATTAAAAGAAGCATCAGAAAACGAGCTTAAAGGTATTTTAGGTTATAGTGATTTACCTTTAGTATCAAGTGATTATAATGGAAATCCGCTTTCTTCAATTGTTGATGGTCTATCAACATTAGTAATGGAAGACAACATGGTGAAAGTCGTTTCTTGGTACGATAACGAATCAGGTTACTCAACTCGTTGTGTAGATTTAGCTGCGTACATGGCAAAACAAGGCCTCTAAGGTTATTCGAATGATTTATTAAACAATGGTAAAATATAGGGAGGAACATTTACTTGTTCCTCCCTATTTTCTAGAGATTTGTCGAAATCGAGTAGGAACAAGAGATGCGATTTGCTATATTAGTTACATAAAGAACTTTTTGGAGGTTTTGACATGCGCAAAATGACAGTAAAAGATGTGGAATTGAAAGGTAAGCGAGTATTATGTCGTGTAGATTTTAATGTCCCGATTTCTGATGGGGAAATCTCTGACGATACACGTATTCGAGCAGCTTTACCAACGATCCAATACTTAATTGATCAAGGAGCAAGAGTTATATTAACGAGCCATTTAGGGCGTCCAGGTGGTGAAGCCGTTGATGAATTAAGATTGGATCCTGTTGCACAGCACTTAAGTAATTTACTTGGTCAACCTGTACTTAAAGCGGATGATGTTTACAGTCAAGAAGTTGTGAATGAGGTCAATAGCTTGGACAATGGACAAGTCATTTTATTAGAAAACGTTCGTTTCCACCCAGGTGAAAAGAAAAATGATGCTGAATTAGCTAAGCAATTAGCATCTTTAGCAGACGTGTATGTCAATGACGCATTTGGTGCTGCTCACCGTGCTCACGCATCGACTGAAGGTGTGGCGCATCATTTACAGGCCGTTTCAGGTTTTCTATTAGAAAAAGAACTCGAAGTACTCGGTCAAGCGCTTGAAAATCCAGAGCGTCCATTTACAGCGATTATTGGTGGTGCCAAGGTTAAAGATAAAATAGGTGTGATTGACCATTTATTAGATAAAGTCGACCATCTATTAATTGGTGGCGGTTTATCTTATACCTTTATTAAAGCATTAGGACATGAGGTTGGTCAGTCATTACTAGAAGAAGATAAAATTGACTTAGCTAAAGAGTTCATGGAAAAAGCGAAAGAAAAAGGTGTATCACTCCATTTACCAGTAGATGCTGTGGTAGCAGATGATTTTTCTAAGGATGCGAATACAAAAGTCGTGCCCATTGATCAGATTCCAGCTGATTGGGAAGCGTTAGATGCAGGTCCAGACACAGTTAAAAAATATAGTGACATCATTAAAGATTCTAAGCTCATTATTTGGAACGGACCAATGGGTGTCTTTGAATATGAAGCTTTCTCTAATGGGACAAAAGGTGTTGCAGAAGCCTTAGCCCAAACTGAAGGATATACGGTTATCGGTGGTGGAGACTCTGCATCAGCTGTTGAGAAGTTTGGTTACGGAGAAAAGATGGATCACATCTCAACAGGCGGAGGAGCCTCACTTGAATTTATGGAAGGAAAAGTTCTTCCTGGTGTTGCAGCATTAAATGATAAGTAATTTTATACTATTTGAGGTGAAATCATGAGGAAACCAATTATTGCAGGTAACTGGAAAATGAACAAGCTAGTAGCAGATGGTGCTCGTTTTGTCGTTGACATTCGAGAAAAAGTACCTTCTAGCGATGAAGTCGATACAGTTGTCTGTGCACCATTCGTTCATATTCCATTTCTATCAGAAGCAGCAAGAGAGTTTCATGTTAAAATTGGTGCTCAAAATATGCACTATGAAGAAAGTGGCGCATTTACAGGCGAAGTGAGCCCGAAAATGTTAGAAGACTTGTTGGTTGATTATGTTATTATTGGCCACTCAGAACGTCGTCAATATTTTAATGAAACGGACGAAACGGTTAACAAAAAAACGTTAGCAGCTTTTGAAAATAATCTATTACCGATTGTATGTGTCGGTGAATCGTTAGATCAACGTGAAAACAATGAGACGATGAGTTTTGTTGAAGGTCAAGTGAGACAAGCACTTGATGGATTAACGGATGAACAAGCTAAGCAAGCCGTCATTGCCTATGAACCTATTTGGGCTATTGGAACGGGTAAAACGGCTACGAGTGAACAAGCAAATGAAGTGTGTGCACATATTCGTCAAGTCGTTCAAGACCAATTCAGTGAAGAGGTCGCGCAAGAAGTTAGAGTTCAATACGGTGGAAGTGTAAAACCTGATAACATCGAAGAGCTTTTAAGTCAGTCTGATATCGACGGTGCTTTAGTCGGAGGAGCAAGCTTAAAAGAAGATTCATTCTTAAAGTTAGTGGAGGCTGGTCAGAATGCCCGATAACCAACTAGCTGTATTAATCATCTTAGACGGGTTTGCCCTTCGCGATGAAGAATATGGAAATGCTGTCAGACAGGCAAACACACCTAATTTTGACCGATATTGGAATCAATACCCTCATTCTACTTTAAAAGCGTTTGGTGAGGCAGTTGGATTACCAGAAGGTCAAATGGGTAACTCTGAGGTGGGGCACTTAAACATAGGTGCTGGCCGAATCGTTTATCAAAATTTAACGAGAATAAATTTATCAATTAAAGAGCGTGAGTTCCATCATAATGATGCTTTTGTAAACGCCGCAAGTCATACTAAGACAAATGATGGAGCGCTCCACATTTTTGGTTTATTATCCGATGGTGGAGTTCACAGTCATATTGACCACGTTTTTGCGTTACTTGAAATGGCTAAGGAGCAAAAAGTTGATCGTGTTTATGTCCATGCATTCTTAGATGGGCGTGATGTTGGTCCTAAAACAGCCATTACGTATTTAAAAGAACTTCAAGATAAAATGAATGAGTTAGGCGTTGGTCAACTTGCAACCGTTTCAGGACGTTACTATGCAATGGATCGTGATAATCGCTGGGAACGTGTTGAAAAAGCTTTTCGTGCAATTCGCTTAGGAGAAGGTCCAACATCTCAAGATGCGATTCAAACTGTAGAGCAATCATATGAACAAGAGGTCGTAGATGAATTCGTAGATCCATTTGTTATGGTAAGTGATTCAGGAGAACCAGTTGGTAAAGTCGAAGATGGTGATGCCATTATTTTTGCTAACTTTAGACCTGATCGTGCCTTACAATTGACGGATGTTTTTTCAAACAATCGTTTAGATGTGTTTGAAGATTCCTATACACCACTGAATAACTTAGAAATGGTAACGATGACCCAATATAGTGAAGAGCTTAACGTGCATGTAGCATATCCGCCTAACATGCCGAAAAACACAATCGGAGAGGTAGTCGCAAACCAAGGTCTGACACAATTACGTATTGCTGAGACGGAAAAATATCCACATGTTACTTACTTTATGAGTGGGGGACTTGATCAAGAGTTTAATGGTGAAAAGCGAATTTTAATTGATTCGCCTAAAGTGGCAACGTATGACTTGAAACCGGAGATGAGTGCTTATGAAGTCACCGATGCTCTTTTAGAAACGTTAGAACAAAATCCACCAAACTTAATCATACTTAACTTTGCGAATCCAGATATGGTTGGTCATTCTGGTAAGGTTGAACCGACTATAAAAGCAGTAGAAGCAGTCGATGATTGTCTAGGTAAAGTGGTTGATAAGATAACTGAATTAGGTGGACACACCGTCATTACTGCGGATCACGGTAATGCCGATCAAGTTTTAAATGATGATGGAAGTCCGATGACCGCTCATACGACAAATCCAGTCCCTGTTATTGTAACGAAAAATGGGGTAGAACTAAGAGATGGTGGAATACTAGGTGATTTATCACCAACTGTATTGGATTTGTTGAACATTACACAACCTGATGAGATGACAGGCCAATCATTAATCAAAAAATAGTAATCAGAAAATCTTATAGGATTTCATGACCCTTTTAGGGTTAAAAATGAATAAAGGAGAGTTTTAAACATGCCATTCATTGTTGATGTTTATGCTAGAGAAGTATTAGATTCAAGAGGTAATCCGACAGTTGAAGTTGAAGTTCAAACAGAATCAGGCGCTTTTGGTTCTGCCCTAGTACCAAGTGGGGCATCAACTGGTGAGTACGAAGCTGTTGAATTACGCGATGGTGATCAAAAACGTTACTTAGGTAAAGGTGTCGAAGAAGCGGTTAAAAACGTTAACGACATTATTGCTCCAGAGTTAGTAGGCTACAGTGTGACAGATCAAGTTTTAATTGATCAACTATTAATTGAATTAGATGGTACTGAGAATAAAGCTAAATTAGGAGCTAATGCAATCTTAGGTGTCTCAATGGCAGCTGCTCATGCAGCAGCAGACTACTTAGAACTTCCACTTTATCAGTACTTAGGTGGTTTTAACGCGACAACATTACCAACACCAATGATGAACATTTTAAACGGTGGAGAACATGCGGATAATAACGTAGATATTCAAGAATTTATGATTATGCCTGTAGGGGCTCCAACATTTAAGGAAGCGCTACGTCAAGGAGCAGAAATATTCCACGCTTTGAAAAAGGTTCTTAAAGAAAAAGGCTATAACACAGCGGTTGGGGACGAAGGTGGATTTGCACCTAACCTAAAATCAAACGAAGAAGCGCTTGAAACAATTGTTGAAGCCATTGAAAAAGCTGGTTACCAATCAGGAACAGAAGTTAAATTAGCAATGGATGTCGCTGCATCAGAAATTTACGATGATGGTAAATATAACCTAAAAGGTGAGGGCGTCACACGTACTGCTGAAGAAATGGTTGATTGGTACGAGTCATTAGTTGATAAATATCCAATTGTTTCAATTGAAGATGGTTTAGATGAAAACGATTGGGACGGTTTCAAGTTATTAACAGATCGTATTGGTGATCGTGTTCAGTTAGTGGGTGATGACTTATTCGTAACCAATACGAAGAAGCTATCTGAAGGTATTGAAAAAGGAATCGGTAACTCCATTTTAGTCAAAGTGAACCAAATCGGTACACTAACTGAAACATTCCAAGCAATTGAAATGGCTAAAAAAGCTGGTTACACAGCCGTTATTTCCCACCGCTCAGGTGAAACGGAAGATGCTACGATTGCCGATATTGCTGTTGCAACAAATGCTGGCCAAATTAAGACGGGTGCACCATCTAGAACAGATCGTGTTGCTAAGTACAATCAGCTATTAAGAATTGAAGATTTCTTAGGAACAGCTGCAACTTATGCAGGGAAAACAGCTTTTTATAATTTAAGATAATGTAAGTGAAAGGACTTCCCTTCACTAAAGTAAGGGAAGTCTTTTTTACATAAGTTCTATATGTTAATAAAACTCAATGACCAATAATAATTTCCTATCATTACCTTGTTTTAACAAATTTCTCTCATGCTTTTGTCTCATATATTCGGTGATAAATTGGACAAAAGCTTCATATTTATTTAGTATTACTATATAGAAAAGGGAGGGGTACCGTCAATAAGTTTGTGTAAAAAAGTAGGGTGATCCGGTGGAGGGTTATTTCCCCTCCTCGCTTTCGGTCTGAGATCCATAACGTTCCTCAAACATGGCGTGCAGTTCAGGGCTTGCTTCTTTGAACCCACGGAGTTTGCGCGTAGACCATTTGGTGTTGCATTCATCTGAAACCATATAAATCACCTTCTCCACGGCTTCTTCGGAGGGAAGGCTGTTCATCGTTTTCAGACGTTTCTTGAACTCCTTCATGGTGCGCTCGATGATGTTTGTCGTGTAAATCATCGGACGAATAGAGGAAGGGTAGTTCAGGAACGTGGTAAGGACGTTGAAGTCCTCCCTC
>NZ_FOES01000012.1 GCF_900110685.1 Piscibacillus halophilus | reverse complement strand
TAAAATTAAAAAAGAGTATAAAAAAATCGTGGAGAACATCAATTTTGATGTCTTCCACGATTTTTTATTTTACTGGGTTTTGTCCCAGCCTCTTCATTTAAAAACAAATTGTTTTTAATAATTATTGACCATTCATTTGTTGTTGTGCTTGTTGTACAAGACGTTTAGTGATTTCTCCACCTACAGAACCGTTAGAACGAGATGTAGAATCAGCACCTAGCTGAACACCAAACTCTTGTGCAATCTCAGCTTTCATCTGGTTTAACGCTGCGTCAACACCAGGAACTAGTAATTGGTTTGAGTTGTTGTTTTGTGCCATGGTTTTTCACCTCCTCGTTAACTATTGTTAGCAACGAGAAAGTTATAATACAATGCAAAACTTGGAAGAGTGAATATTATAATAAATCGTCAAACTCATCTTGTTTTTGATCATTAGAAGCACTGAACGTCACGGTTTCCATGTTGTTTAAGGCTTTCTCAATATCTTTCGTAAAATCTATAGGTCTTTCAAATTCATTCACTTTATCACGTCTAGGTTTTGTCTTAGGTGCTTTCGGTACAAAAATGGTACAGCAATCCTCATAAGGTCGAATTGAAATCTCATAAGCTCCAATTTCTTTAGAAATATCAATAATATCAATTTTGTCCATGGCTACTAATGGTCGAATGACTGGATAATTTGTAACTTCGTTAATCGTATGCATACTCTCCATCGTTTGACTAGCAACTTGTCCTAAACTTTCACCAGTTGTAATGGATAAAATATCCCTTTGTTTTGCCACCATTTCACTTATCCTTAACATTAGCCTACGCATGATGGTCATACCATAATTTTCAGGTGCTTCTTGAAAGATCTTTTGTTGAATTTCAGTAAATGGAACGAGGTGAAGCTTAATATCACCACCATATTTCGTTAGTACTCTGGCTAAATCTTCAACCTTTTGTTTAGCCCGTTCACTAGTAAAAGGTGGTGAATGAAAGTGAATAGCTTCAACTTCTACTCCTCGGTTCATAGTTAAATATCCTGCAACTGGACTATCGATTCCACCAGATAATAACAATAAAGTCTTACCAGTTGTACCGACTGGTAAACCACCTTTACCTTGGATTTTTTTAGCCGTAATATAAGTTGCATCATGACGAATTTCAACTCTTAACTCAACATCTGGATGATGCACATCAACAGACCAATCCTCAGTATGAGTTAATAAGTGCCCACCTAATATTTGATTCATTTCTTGTGAACCAATTGGAAAACCTTTATTAGGGCGTTTACAAGTTACTTTAAAGGTTTGCCCCGACTCTAATAATAATGCTTGTAGCGCAGCATCTTTAATTTGTTCTTTTTCATTTTCAACTTTCATAGCTAAACTAAAAGATTGAATACCAAAAATATCTTTACATTTTTCCAATATAGGTTCATGGTTTTCACCATTTAGAAGAATGTACATGTGGTCTCTTTTAGCCTTAACTTTAATACTTGGATAAGCAGATAATTTCTTTTCTACATTTTGTTTTAAGATTTGCATAAATGATTTTCGATTTTTCCCTTTTAAAGCTAATTCACCGTAGCGAACTAGTATGTGATCATATGTCATGTTTAACTACCCCATTATACTTTTATATTGCTGAATAACATTTTTAATTTCTTTAATAAAAATATCTATATCTTCTTCACTTTGATTAATGCTTAAACTTACCCGAATCGCAGCTCCTGCTTCTTGTTCTTTACCACAAGCAACAATCACATGACTAGGTTCATCTTGTTTAGAAGAACAAGCTGACTTAGTTGATACATATATCTCTTTTTCGCCTAAGGCATGAATGAGTACTTCTGGTTTAAAACCTAATACAGAAAAATTAAAAATATGAGCAGCCCCGTTTTTCGGAGAATTGATCGTAATCTTATCGATCGGTTCTAACTGATCAAATAGTTTTTGGTGTAAAGCGATTAACCTATTGTACTGGCTTTGTTTTTCTACAGCTAACCTCATGGCTTTAGCCAATGATACATTTCCAGCTACATTTTCTGTCCCAGGGCGTACAGATCCTTCTTGTGATCCGCCATGAAAAAGTGGCTTTAATTGAACATGTCTTTTTTTAATTAAACATCCCGTTCCCTTTAACCCATGGATTTTATGACCAGATATCGTAATGAGGTCTAGCCCTTCCATATCATAAGGTAAAGAAACTTTCCCAAAACCTTGGACATGATCCGTATGGAATGTGATTTTTGGATAATTTGCTAATAACTTTGCGATCTTTTCAATAGGTTGAATGGTTCCAATTTCATTATTAACATGCATAATGGTAACTAGGATGGTATTTTCATTTATAGCCTTTTTTAAATCGTCTAAATTAATGTTGCCGGATTCATCAACAGGTAAATAGGTCACCTCAAAACCTTCTCGCTCCAAATCCTTACACACCTGCAGGACAGCTGGGTGCTCTATTTGTGTTGTAATAATATGATTCCCTCTATTTTGATGCGCATGTGCAATCCCTTTAATAGCCAAATTATTACTCTCAGTTCCGCCTGAAGTAAAAATGACTTCATCTTCATTAACTTTAAGAAGTTGGGCAATTTGCGTCCTTGCTTTAAAAAGTAATTTCTCAACTTCACTTCCACCGACGTGAATGGATGACGGGTTGGCATAGTAATTCATTGAGACCGTTTGAAATGATTTCAAGACTTCTTGAGCGGGTTGTGTTGTTGCACTATTATCTAAATAAATCATCGCGAAACTCCTCATCATCGACTTTTTGCATCGAACTATATTAACATAATTGACGAACCATTTTCAACTTGAAGCTTTTATACAACTGCACAAGAAAAGCGCAAGCACCCAACTTAACGATACAGTTCGCCAAAGAGAGTCTAGCGCTTAACAATACTAACTTCCTAAAATCCTTTAATATAGAACGTTTTCTTAATTTAATAAAAGCTACTCCTATTATGAATTAGGAGCAGCTTCAGGATCATCATTTAAATTTAATTGTTCAAGTAAATCATCAATTGAAACTCCTTGACCATCACGTTTATTGACCATTTGACCAAGTGTTTTGGTTTGATCATGTTTAAGTTCCGTCAAAACATATAATGTTGCGGAATCTTTGTCATGGATCGTAAATGGTATTGTTTCTTGGTGTGCTTTAACCTTTAAGTATTCGCCGTCATCTGGTTGAACAAAAAGTATGATAATGGCAGTCCACGTCACGACGAATAACACACTAGCTATGCTTACCAGCACTCGATCCATATGATTCACTCCTCGATTACACTTTTTAAACTGTTGTCTCGGACATAACTTCCTCGAGACGTTTCATAGCTCCAGGCTCAATTTCCTCAAGGGTTTTTGAAGACTTTTCTAAAGCCACTTCATAATCATAATTTAAAAATGCTGCTTCTGCTTCTGAAATCTGAGCCGCTAATAATGGATTAGACGAACGATAGCGATTTGCATATTGAATAACCCTTTCAGCTAATTGAGCTTGTTCAATTAATAATTGAGTTTGCTCTACTGCTCTTCCAACCATTTTTTCAGCTATTTCTATTGTTTCATTAATTCGATCCATATTTAAAGGCTGTTCATCTAAAGCCTCAACCGATTCTGTAACAGCTTGAATACCTTCATTCACTACTTCGTTAACATACTGAGGGATGCCAGGAAGATTACTTTTTTGTAATTGTTGTCGAACTTTAATAATCTCATTTCTTAACGTAGTAATTTGATCTCTAGCATCGATTTCATCTTTACGAAGATTATGCAGGAATTCATCAAAATGATTTAATGGGACTTCCCAGTCTTCATAATCAGCAAACCATCCTTCCACTTCTATTCGAATCGTGGAGAATAGGTCATTTTCGTTTTCAATCATTTCTTTAATACGTTGAGCTTCTTTATCTAATCGATCTAAGGACTTCTCTAGTTGATACTGTTTTTCATATTTTTCATCATTTAAATGGTAATTTTCTTTTACCGCCATAACATTTTCTTTGATTTTAGCAAAACGTTCTTTGGCAGAACTTAATTGTTCATCCATCTTTTCAAGTTTCTGCATCACAAAATTTTTGTCTAAAGCTTCTTTCTCCAACTCATCGTAAATCTCTAATATACGCCCACGAATCTGTTCAATTTTCTCTTCGACATCTTCATCATGTCCTTTATTTAATTTCTCAATGAGCTTAAGAAGAGTCTCATGATGAGCTTGAATTTCTTTATCGAGACCAAGCAGATGAATACGATATCCCTCGTCACGCATTTCTCGAATACCATTCTGTAAATGATCTAGATCTTCTGGTAACACTTGTTTACATAAACGATAAAGTTCGGGAAACGTTTGAACTTTACGATCAAGTTCATTTAATTGATCCCTTAATCTTTGAACCAATTCATGCGCATCAGTGTAATTACCTGAAGCAGTTAGCTCCTCATATTCTTTTAATTCATTTTCTATATCATCTAATTCAACATCGAGAACGACCTCGGCTTTACCAAGTTGATACCCGTTTTGAAGCACCATTTTTCTCACTTCACTAATTTGTGGTTTCATTTTCTCAATTTCTTCACGACTATCTTTTTCAGAATGAAGGAGACGGTCTACTTCACTATAAATATCATCTATTGTTTTCTCGACTTGGTTTAATTCACGTTCAGTATGATTTAAAATACGAAAAGCCTTACCAAATCGATATTGTTCAGCTGATTCTTCTGCATCTAATAAGTCCTCTTCGACATTGGAAAAAACTCGATCATTTATTTCATCCCATTCATCTCGCCACGACTCAAACAATGATTCCGTCTCACCTGACAAATTCAAATCCCGTACCTTGCTTAATTCATCTGCAACTTGACGGTTCATCAACAGGACTTTTTTCTCTTCTAAAGCATCGACACGTTGATACACCTTTTTACGCATCACGACACCAACTATGATAAATAGAACAATTGCTACAATGATAATGGCGATTACAAGTTCCATAAGAAGCCCCCTAACACAAAACGACTATAATCTATACTCTATAATAGCATATTTTTCCGTCTAATTTGCCAATATTTTAGCTTTTTCAACATAAAAAGTAAACTTTAAACATTTATTTTTCCGTGAAACCATTTTTTAAACGTTTCCATATATTTTTTAACAAACATCTTTCCACTTTGGTCCCATTGATAATGATCTTGCCAATCATGGGCATATACAAATAATCCATTAACTAAACTTTTGAGTTGTATGTATAATACATCCTGCTCAACATCACTTAGCTTCCACTCATTAGATAGTCCATTTATTATTTTTTTTAATAAGAATTTTTCTTTTGCGACATATGTTGAAAATAATTCTCGAATAAACATATTATCTAATGAAAGCTCTCTTTGAATAAAACAACTAAATTGAAAATGATCATATTTGTAATGTATAATTTGTTCAATAGCTTGGAAAAAGTCATCTAAATTTGATAACGGTTCTTCATTTTGAGTTATTTCATCCAATAATTCCAAATACTTCTCAAAATAATCAACCGTCATAAATTCTAATAAACCTTGTTTATTTTTAAAGTGATAACTTATTAAAGAAACATTTACATCTGCTTTTTCGGTGATTGCTCTGATGGAAGTACCATTAAAGCCGTTATAATAAAACAGTTGAGCTGCTGCATCCATGATTCTTTGTTTGGTGCTAAGTTCTGACATAACATCACCTCTTTTTTGTAGTATTCTATTGTAAATGTAAAATACCTTTAATTTTCACTGATTTTATGACAACATTTTACCAGATTTTAAAAAAGGAGCGTATCACATTGTTTGAAACTATTCAATATAACGGGTCAAAAGAAGAAAACTATGAATTACTTATTAAGCAGCTTGACAGCCTGTTAGAAGGGGAAACAGATCTAACAGCTAACTTAGCTAATGCTAGTTCCCTTCTAAACCAGTTTTTAGATCAAGTTAATTGGGTTGGTTTTTATTTAATGAAAAATAGTGAATTAATCTTAGGTCCTTTTCAAGGGCTACCAGCTTGCGTTAGAATTCCTGATGGAAAGGGAGTTTGTGGAACAGCAACTGCTGAAAAGCAAACCATGCTAGTCGATGATGTTCATCAATTCCCTGGTCATATCGCTTGTGACGCTCAAAGTCAATCTGAAATTGTCGTACCAATTATTATGGGTGAGCAAGTTTTTGGTGTATTAGACATTGACAGTCCGATTAAAAGCCGGTTTGATGATACAGATCAAAAATATCTAGAGGAATTTGTAGAAACATTAAAAAAACATATTTAACTAAGTCGTTAAGTACCAATTTTCTCGATAAAAATTGGTACTTTTTTTTGCCATATTTCGACTTTTCCATGGTATAATAATTATTATTATATGAGAGGAGATAGATTATGTCTGAGGAAAAACTAGATCTGATATTATCTGAACTCCAAAGTCTAAACAACAGAGTAACTTCTCTTGAAACGAATCAAATATTAATGAGGGACGAGCTTAAGGCTACCCAAAGTGCGATGAGTAACTTTGCGACCAAAGACGATTTGAAAACCTTTGCTACTAAAGAAGACTTGAAAAACTTTGCGACCAAAGACGATCTAAAAAGCTTTGCAACTAAAGAAGACATGAAAAACTTTGCGACTAAAGACGATCTAAAAAGCTTTGCAACTAAAGAAGACATGAAAAACTTTGCGACTAAAGACGACCTGAAAAGCTCTGCAACTAAGGAAGACTTAAAAAACTTTGCGACTAAAGACGATTTAAAACCAATTCTAAATGATCTTTCCCACTTAAAAGAAGAGCAAAGCGTTATTAAGCAAGCTGTGCTTGAAACAAAAGATGAAGTTAATGAACTTAAACGAAGTCAATCATCGATCCACCAAATCATAGGTGAACACGAAATCTCCATCCGCTCCATTAGAAATCTTATCTTATAATCATCTAGTAATACTTGACTCTTTCGCTTTTTTTTCATATAATATCCTTTGTGTAAAATAAAAGGCAGCTTAGGTGAACTTGCTATGTTATCATTTTGTACCTCTTATAATGAGGTGTATCGCGTAACTCTCTGCTGCTGGAGCGAAGATACATGAAAGCAAAATGAGCATGGTGTGGGACACATCCTTTTTATTTTATGCAAAATTTATATATAAAGGAGGAGACGCTCGTGGCACGTTTCACAGGCTCTCTATGGAAAAAATCACGTCGTTACGGCATTTCTCTAAGTGGTACTGGTAAAGAATTAGAGAAACGCCCTTACGCTCCGGGTCAACATGGTCCGAACCAGCGTAAAAAACAATCTGAGTATGGACTTCAGTTACAAGAGAAGCAAAAGCTTCGTTTTATGTATGGTTTAACTGAACGTCAATTCCGTCGCATCTTTGACGATGCAGCAAAAATGAAAGGTGTTCATGGTGAAAACTTCATGATCTTACTTGAATCTCGCCTTGACAACCTTGTATACCGTGCTGGACTTGCACGTACTCGTCGTCAAGCTCGCCAATTAGTAGCTCATGGTCACATCACTGTTGATGGTGGTCGCGTAGACATCCCATCTTACCGTGTAAAACCTGGTCAAGTAATTGGTGTTCGTGAGAAATCTCAGGATCTTGACATCATTGCTGAATCTATCGAAGTAAGTAATTTCGTACCTGAGTACATTACTTTCGATGCTGACAAGAAAGAAGCGACTTATAACCGCTACCCTGAACGTTCTGAATTACCTTCAGAAATTAACGAAGCGCTTATCGTTGAGTTCTACTCTCGTTAATAAAATTGCTTTGTATCGCACAATACTTAAAAGCCCTGAAATCCTTATAATAAGGAATTTCAGGGCTTTTATTTTTTATGGTAATCGGATAAGTAAAATAATTAAATATATCTTCTTCCCAATTATTATCTTCAAAATAAGTCATTAAATCTTTAGGTACATTTGAAAGCCAACTTTGATAAATAGACATTGTTAATTTATTCGGCTTTATAGATATCAAAGAATTTTTCTTCGAGTTCATAAGCCTAGTTAATATCCTTTTAATGCTTGATTAACAATGTTTACAAGTTCTCTACTATACGTTCTCCAGTCAAACTTTTTTGTTATATCAGTATTAAACATATACTCTCCAATCGCTCCTTGAATCATATTAGCCATGACATCTATATTGAACACCCCAAATACCCCTTTTGCCTGTCCATCGCGCAAAATGCTCCGAAGCTCATTCATGATTGGGTCTTCATCTTCAACGTCACTTAACTTATAATACGGAATATTATCAGGTGTTCTAGCATTAAAGATAATTTCTATCAGAGCCGTATTACGTTCAGGGTGCGTATCTTGATAAGCGAGACTTGCCGTTATAAAGGCATTTAGTCTCCCGTGAGGGGTAGTTTCCTGATGTACTTTATTCAAAATATATGTTGATGATCCTTCTAACAAGTTTGTTAGCAGATGATTCATCAAATCGCTTTTATCTGTAAAGTGGTAAGATATAAGTGCTGTGCTAATTCTTGCTCTTTTTGCGATTTGTGCAAGGCTTGCTTTTACATAACCAATTTCATCAAGCGTTTTGATCGCTGCCTCTATAATTTGTTCACGTCTTGCTTCAGCGATAAATGACTGTTTACCTTCCATTTTTAGATCTTCTTTCATTTATCCTCACCTCTTACTATTCTTACATACATCCGTTTATCTTCAACATGAATAACAACTCCATGAACAGCCATATATTTTCGAAGACCTTACCCTCTTCTGTCTCATCATTTCTTTAAAGCTCGTTCCCTGCTAATAGCAGGACATTAACCTATGGAGGAAAATCCGGGTGTTCAGCTACCCAACGTTGATACTGATTCTACGGAAACCTATTTGTTTAATCTGGTACTTTAATTGTCTTTTTAGTGACATATGTTCCAAAAAGGATGAGCAGAATAGCACTTAATAAGAAAATCGTATTTCCAATAAGTTTGTCAGATGACGATACATTTCCGAGAGGCTGGATAAGAAAAGCAATCCATGTTCTCGTCAAAATCGCACCACCAGCTAAAGCAAGATGGTGCAAGGCATTCCACCCTTTTTGCTTTGACCAAACTAAAATCAAATAACCGAGCAATGATAATGACGCCAATCTTAATATAACACCCGGCCACTCCATCATAAAATCTGAGGAAAACCCAAGCAAAACTGCTAATAATTCAATGATAGTGTGCATACTTAGCAGCAAGAGTGTCACCGTTCCAACAAATAAAGGTTTAGGGGCAGGTTTTGCATTGCGTGTCATGGTATGTTTGCCAATAATAAACGAAGCAATTATCAAAGCGATAACAATTATTCCAGTTACAATGAATTGAATTACTGATGGAAGAAATTGGTCCATTGTCACCTGATCTTGAAAAATAAAGGCAGAAGCAAGTAAGTATAAAATGATGATAATAGTCAAACTTACATTACTTAACCAAGGGTCTCTTTTTTGACTTGGAAAGAATATTTCCATAATCACGATGGGAACAGTAATACTCCAAACAACGTGCCCACTTATAAAATCAACAGCTTGGTATGCACTAATACCGAGAAAGGAAATATAAGTTGGATCACGCAAATCTTGCCAATAATCAATATCTTGAAACGCGGGGTTGAATAACCCATGATCAATTATACCCGCTTGAAATAAGCCAAATGCAAAAGCAAGAATAGTTATTGTTAACCAACCAAGACCAGCTCTGCGAGTAAATTCCCGTATAATTAATGCTGCTCCACCGTATAATGGTCCAAAAAATATTAAATATAAGAACATTAACCCAAAATTCCCGGTTACATCTAGATACCCTATTATGTACTCTGCAGTAAATGGTGCAAAAAATAATAATCCAAGTACTGGTAGAAACTGTGTCTTGTATTTACCGTTTTCAAACTCGCTTTTGACTTGTGTGAGCGTTTCAGAGTTTTTATTTTTCATTGTTCCCTCCAAATTATTATTTTGACTGCTTAATCATTTTATTGATTGATTGATCAATCAATTATTAGCATAAGGGAATTTTACAGACAATACAACAATTATGATTTAAGTAGTAAAGTTTATTTCAGTTTAAATGGACCTGATTTCATTGGCACATATGGAAGTAATTGAAGAATTTTTTAGCCGATTTACGTTACGTTGTATGAATATAAAATTATGTATTGGAGTCTTCCACACGATTATCTGAACACCCTATTTTTATTATCCATTCACAGTAGGAACCTCCGCATAATTTTCTATATATCCATAAAAATAGACTCCATCTAGACATTTAATTTATAGATTTTCTTAGGACGTCCTCTACCATTTGCTTCCTCTCCAATCACTTCTACTACACCAATACGTTCCATTTCAGCTAATAGTCTTCGAGCATTACGTTCTGTACTATTTAACCAATTAGCTAAATCACTAGATGTAATTTCAAAACATTGATAATGATAAGCCAGCGATTCGATCTTCGATAACTTTGAAGCGCTAATACTGCCACTCTGTAATTTCTCTTTCCACTTTGAAACAGAACTTTTCAGTTGATATTGTAAATGCTCATTGTCAGTATTATATTCAATTACATTTTTATCTTCATCGATGATGACAATCGAAGCTTCATCATTTTTTTGAACATAATTAAAAGCTACTTGAACATGGTCATTTGCTTCTAACACCGTTGAACCATACCCTATACCGACTTGAACCGACAATCCACTAGCCGCTTCCATTTCTTTTATTAACTGATAAGGAGAATGATATTTTTGAAAAAGCTCTATTTCTCCTTTCGTCGTATATATATAGAATAGTCCTTTACCCATACTGACTAAAGAACCATTTATTTTTTCTACAAAATCTATAAGTATTCTATTTAAATCCAATTCTTGTCTCATTAATTTAAAAGAAATACTTTTTGAATCTGTTTTTTTAGGATATAGAATTTCAACTCCAAGTATTACAAATTGTTTCTTTTCAAATTGCTTAGCAAACGCTCTCTCCCTCAAGTGACTTAATGCACTATAAATAGATAGATCAGATTGTAAAACTCTATACACCGGAACACCTCGTTTTTTTAATTCCAAGTAGACTGATCGTACACAAGTCAATGCTACATCTGTCTTTCCAGATTCATATAGTTCTTGATGAAAATCAGATAATTCACTTGATGGGATATATGTATTTGAAGCTTTAATATTAATTTTAATATGTTGAATTGCATAGGAATCTCCAACCTGCTTAATTTCCTCTTCACCAATGGAATCTAAACTGACACTTTCAATAATCCGTCCCTCTTTTATGTTTGCTTCTAACAACGTTCCGAATAGACTAGACCCATGTAATCTTGCAAAATGGCCATCATTAAGTCCGAGTAAATTATGATCAATTGCATACTTATATGGGACTGGACCCGATAAGAGCCAATAGTCAAATTGGTTTTTATGGTTCTCAAGTATCTCTTTAGTTTCTTCTGTTTTTTCATAAGGAAAAGTAACTAATTTAAGATCATTAAAACTCTTACCAATTTCATTAATTTTTTCAATAGAATCATTGGGTCCTATAACTCCAATTTGAAACTTCATTTCTATATAACCCCCTTAAGATATTGTTGGTTTTGTTACCAATTTAAAGGCACCTCTTTTGAGATGCCTAAATCATCACGTTATTGTTTTAATGGGAAGTGACAAGCTGTAAAATGGTTTATCTTAACTTCTTCTAGATTAGGAACTTTATTCTTACAAATATCTTGAGCATAGGGACATCTAGTGTGAAACGTACAGCCACTAGGTGGATTAGCTGGGTTAGGTAAATCACCTTTAAGCGGTTCACAGTTAGTTCGCCACTTAGGATGATCAACAGGGATAGATTTTAACAAGGCTTCTGTGTAAGGGTGCATAGGTTCACCAAATAATTGATCACGTTCTGTTATTTCTATAATCTTACCAAGATACATAACAGCTATTCGATCACTAATATTACGGACAGCAGGAAGACCGTGAGCAATAAATACTAAAGTTAAATTATATTCTCTTTGTAACTTTTTTAATAAATTTAAAATTTGAGCTTGAATGGATACATCTAAGGCTGACACCGGTTCATCACAAATAATTATTTTAGGGTTTAATGCTAGCGCTCTAGCAATCCCAATACGTTGTCTCTGACCACCACTAAATTCGTGTGGATATCTTTTTAATTGTTCGCTATTTAAACCCACCACTTCTAAAAGTTCAATCACTTTATTTTTGATCTCTGATTTCGTCATAGAAGTATGAATTTCTAACGGTTCTCCAATTAACTCTTCTACAGTCATTCTAGGATTTAATGAGGCAAATGGATCTTGGAAGATGACTTGTATGTCTTTCCGAATGTCTCTTAGTTCTTTCTTACTCATTTCGGTCATATCTTTTCCCTTAAATTTAACTACACCTTCGGATGGTTTAAGTAAACCTAATAACATTTCTCCAGTCGTTGATTTACCACACCCTGATTCACCAACGATTCCTAATGTCTCTCCTTCATATATAGTTATATCGACACCATCAACGGCTTTTACATAACTGACTTGTTTGTTAAAATATCCCTTTTTAACTTCAAAGTGCTTCTTTAACCCTTTAACTTCCATTAAGACATTAGGTAGTTGTTTCTCTTTTATGCTGCTCATAGATTGATCCTCCCTCCATATGGAAACAGCGTTTAAAGTGATTAGGTAAAGTTTCTTCAAGGTTTGGATGCTCATCTTTACATAAATCTGTTGCAATTGGACATCGTGGATGAAACTTACATCCTTTAGGCATTTGCGATGGTGTTGGCACAGATCCTTGGATAGCTCCTAACTCTTCAACTGATCCTGTCATTTTAGGCACAGAAGATAGAAGTCCTCGTGTGTATGGGTGGACTGGATTATCAAAAATTTCATTCACATGTGCCTCTTCTACAACTTCCCCACCATACATAACGACAACACGATCAGCCACTTCTGCAACCACACCTAAATCATGTGTAATAAGTATGACACCAGTATTTAGTTCATCTTTAAGCTTTTTCATTAAATTTAAAATTTGAGCTTGAATCGTTACATCAAGTGCTGTAGTCGGTTCATCAGCAATTAATAGCTTAGGATTACATGATAGAGCCATTGCAATCATAACGCGTTGCCTCATTCCACCTGAAAGTTGATGTGGAAATTGCCTCACAACCCTTTCAGGCTCTGGTATCCCTACTAAATCTAGCATTTCAACAACCTTATTAATAGATTCTTTTTTGTCTAATTGTTGATGAAGTTTAATTACTTCGGTCATTTGATTTCCAATGGTGAATACTGGGTTCAATGAAGTCATAGGCTCTTGGAAAATCATAGAAATTTCATTTCCTCTTAATTTTCTCATTTGATTCTTCTTTAATTTAGTTAAATCTTTACCTTGTAATCTTATCTCACCTTCAAATACCTCACCAGGTGATGGTACTAACCCTAAGATCGATAAGGAGGTTAAGCTTTTCCCACAACCTGATTCACCGACAACCGCAACGGTTTCACCTTCATTCACCTGAAATGAAACACCATTAACAGGTTTGACGGTGCCTTCATCCGATCGAAAACGAATACGTAAGTTTTTTATATCTAATAATGGTTCCGTCATAACATAACCTCACTTTTATCATGACTTAGTCTTTGGATCTAACATGTCACGTAACCAGTCTCCTAGAAAAATAATACCTAAAACAGTAATAGTAATGGCTAATCCAGGAAAGGTTGCGACCCACCAACTAGTCGCTAAATAGTCTCTACCGTCACTGAGCATAAGCCCCCATGACACATCAGGAGATTGTATACCTAACCCTAAAAAACTCAAAGATGATTCTAAAATGATCGTGGTTGCTACATTGAGAGTGGCAATGACAATAAAGGATGATACAACGTTCGGTAAAATATACTTTTTAATAATTCGATAATCACTCGCACCAATTGCTCGGGCCGATTTAACATAGTCTCTTTCTTTTATACTCAATGTTTCACTTCGGACCATTCTTGCATAAATAACCCAAGTTGTAACACCTAATACGATTATAATTGAAGTTAAACTTGGTCCTATAACTGCCAAAATAATTAACATAAATAAGATGTTCGGGATTGCTAAAAAAGAATCCACTAACCTCATAATGACTTGATCAATCCATTTTCCGTAATAACCAGAAACTAACCCTAAAAATAGACCAATTGCCCCAGCTACAATTACAGAAGCAATTCCCACTAGCAGTGACACCTTAGATCCAATAATAATACGACTTAATACATCTCTCCCTAAATTATCAGTTCCTAATATATAATTGAATGACCCACCTTCCATCCAAAATGGGGGTAGCAGTCTAGCTGATACATTCGTTTCTGTATGATCATAAGGAGCAATAATATCAGCAAATACAGCCATCAATATGACGCACAGTACAATAACTAGTCCAACCGTTCCTGTTTTGCTTTTCCATAATTGTTTGAATACCTTGCTTACTCTAGACTGTTCTTTATGATGTGGTTTGACATCCATGTTTTGTTCGACTTGTGTATTAGCATTCATTAGGTATCACCTCCTAATCCTCATATTTAATTCGAGGATCTAAGAATCTATAAGTTAAATCAGCTGTTAAATTACTAAGTATAACTAAAATCGCAATGATAAATGTTGCCGCCTGCACAACAGCCATATCTCTTGCATTCACTGCTTGAACTAATAATTGTCCCATACCTGGCCAAGAAAAGACCGTTTCTGTTATTAATGTTCCACCAATTAATGTAGCCGTTTGCAGGGCCATAATCGTCACAACTGGTATCAGAGCATTACGTAAAGCATGTTTATTGACAACAATTGTTTCTCTTAAACCTTTACTTCTAGCCGTTCGAATATACTCTGAACCTAGCACCTCTAACATACTTGAACGAATTAACCTCGTCATCTCAGCCGCAATAGCAGTTCCTAATGTAATAGATGGAAGAACGAGATGTGCAATCGTCCCTGACCCGGAAACCGGAAAAATACTAAATTGAACAGCAAGTATTAGTATTAACATAATTCCTAACCAAAAATTAGGCATGGCTTTTCCTAAAACTGAACTACCTGTAATAATTAAATCTGCAAATGTATTTCGTTTAATAGCAGAATATATTCCTGCTGGTACAGCAATAATTGTGGCGATGATCATGGATGAAATAGCTAACGTGAAACTAGCCGGCAACCTTTCTAAAACGATATCAATCGCTGGTTGATTATAACGGAAGGATTCACCAAAATCTCCTTGAATAACATCTGCCATATAGGTGAAATATTGTATGTAAATTGGATCATTTAACCCTAAAGATTGACGTAGGTCCTCTCGTTGTTGGTCAGTTGCTGTTTCTGGGAGCATGAGGGAAACAGGGTCACCAGTTAATCTCACCAAAAAAAACACAATAAAAGAAATCATCAATAAAACAGGAATAACTTTTAAAATACTTGATAAAAAATATCTCATATTCCCCGCTCCTCCTTAAAAACCAATTAAATAAGTTGAAAGCTGTCTGCAAGCTTTATTTACAGACAGCTTCTTGAGTTAATACTTAAAAAAGCTTAAGAAAAAACATTAATTTTTGGAAAGGTCATCAACATAAAACATTTCATCTAATCTTGGTTCAAAATCCACATTCTCTTGAAGGCCATAAACAGAATCCATTTGGAATAAGTAGATATGTGGGCGATCTTCGGCAATTAATTCTTGTGCTTTTTGATACTGTTTCACACGTTCTTCTTGATTCATATTACTTTCAGCTTCTGTTAAAAGCTGTTCAACTTCATCATTAATATAATCTGTTTCTCCTTCGTTTTGAGCTTGAGTTAATCGATCTAATGCTAATGCAGCATCAAACATGGAATTACCATATGCGATCATAAACATCTCTCCAAAACTTCTACTAGAATATTTATCTGTAAAAGTACTCCATTCGTTAAATTGAAGATCAACTGTAATTCCTACCTCTGATAGCATCGCTTGAATTAATTCCGCAGTTTCCCGATCTTTTAAGTAGCGCCCGCTTGGAGCATCAAATGAAATTTCAAGCCCATCACCATAACCCGCTTCTTCAAGAAGTTCAATAGCTCGTTCTGGGTCATAATTACTTTGTCCATATAAATCTTCATTTGCACCGTTATTACCTGGGGTAACTCTAGTACGAGTTGGAGTGGCTGCACCGTTATATAAGTTCTCAACAATTGCCTCATTATCGATCGCTAAATCAATCGCTTCCCTTACTTTAGGATCTCCAGTCACTTCATTTTCAGCTGTACGTAAAACTAACATCATGACCCGTTGCGATGGACTATCGGCAAGTTTCACGGCATCGTCACCTTCTATACGTTCCCAGTCTTCAGGCGGAATATTGGCTGCGATATCTACACCACCCGTTAATAATTCGGAAACACGGGTAGAATCTTCAGGGATCGATCTAAAAGTCACTTTATTCCACTTTGGAGCCTCTCCAAAGTAATCTTCATATGGTTCTAAAACAACTCTGTCATCTTTCACCCATTCAGTGAATTGATATGGTCCAGTTCCGACTGGTTCTTCTAAGAAAGTATCCCATCCTTCTTCATCTATATAATCAGAAGGAAGCATTCCTGAACCTAGACGAGACAATCGATTGAGTAACGCTGGCTCTGGATTTTCTGTAATTATTTCTAGTTCGTAATCATTAATCACGTTCACTTCAGCAATTTGATTATAATTACCATGTTCTAACAAGGTATCATCATTGGCCACTCTCTCTAGAGTGAATTTGACATCGTCTGCTGTAAATTCTTCTCCGTTATGGAAAGTGACACCTTCACGCAATTGAAACTTCCAAGTTCGTTCATCAATATTTTCCCATTCCTCTGCTAAGTCCCCAACAAATCCTCCGTTTCCATCAGCTTTAACTAAATAGTTAAATAAATTAACGTGGATAGCTTCAGTCGATGTGTTATTGTGATCATGAATATCAAAAGTAACCATATCTGAACCATTCGCTATAACTAATTCGTCATCTTCTGCTGTCTCTCCACTTGACTCTTCATCGCCCGTATCGACTTCCGAACTATCCGGGTTACATGCAACTAAGAAAAACATCATCATTAATGCAAAAATACTAAGTTTTAATTTCACTCATTTTTCCTCCTTCTAATTTGAATTTATATACTGTAGAGCAAATCGTGCTAGCATCGCAGATCCATAAGGCAATGCTTTTTCATCTATATCAAACATTGGATGATGCCCTGGATATCGAGTCATATATTCATTTCCGACTCCCAATCGAAAGAATATAGATGGAACTTTCTCTGAATAAAAGGCGAAATCTTCACCACCTAACCCCGATTTTTCACGAGTACAATGTCCTTCACCTAACACTATATCTGCAACTTCTTCCACCAGACTTCTTAACTCATAATCATTTAATATTGAGGGGAACTTGTATTCATAATTAAATTCATACTTCGCCCCAAACGCTGATGTAACACCAGATATGACTTGCTCCATTTTTTGAGGAATTTCATGACGAACATCAGGATTAAGTGTTCTTACCGTTCCAGACATTTTGACAGAAGGGGCGATTACATTACTGGCAGACCCACCTTCTATTGTTCCTACTGTAACAACAGCCGCATCATTAGGCGCCACTTGTCGACTAACAATTTGTTGTAAAGCAGATATGACTTCACTAGCGACTGTTATAGCATCGACAGTTTGATGTGGGTGAGCTGCATGTCCACCACTTCCTTTAATTTCAATATCAAAAAAATCTGCAGACCCACATCCTACCCGATCTCTCGTAACCGTTATATGTCCTGTGTCAATTCCTGTGTTTACGTGTAGACCTGCCATGATATCTACTTTTGGGTTCTCTAAACATCCTGCTTCAATCATTGCTGTAGCTCCACCACGACCTTCTTCTGCAGGTTGAAAAATAAATTTTATATTCCCTTTTCCTAGCCCTTGTTTTGTTAAGATCGTGGCAGCACCCATAAGAATGGTTGTATGAGCATCATGACCACAAGCATGCATCTTCCCTTCAATAATTGATTTATAAGGAGTATCTTTTAAATCTTGGATTGGCAAAGCATCCATATCCGCTCTCAATCCAACGGTAGGCCCAGGTCTATCACCTTCCAATAAAGCTATAACCCCAGTCCCAGCTACTTCGCGTTGAACTTCTAAACCTAAAGTTTCCATATAATTTGCTACAATGGTTGAGGTTCTGACTTCTTCAAAACCCAATTCAGGATGTTGGTGAAAATCACGTCGCCACTCTATTAATTTTTCTTGTATATTTTTGGCTTCAATAAGTAATTGATCTTCTTCGATTAATTGGTCCACAATATCCCCCCTAATGTTTTGCAAAGTCATCAATGACTCTAGCAATAATCTTAATTCCATCTATGAAATCTTTAATGTAAATATTTTCATTAGGTGCATGATTATTAGATGCAAAATTTCCAACACCAACAGAAACTGCCGGAATACCTAGCTTCTGACATAATTCATACATAGGTCCTGTCCCAGGTGACATTGGCATGACGGTTGGTTCCATTCCCATTACATTTTTAGTAGCAGATATAACACTTTTAGCGAGAGGGTCGTCAGGTTCAGTTCTTGCTGGATACTCCAGTCCCATTGGAGTAATATCAATATCCTCAAACCCATGATGATCTAAATGGGTTCTAAGTTGTTCAACAATTTTATAAGGGTCTTGATTAGGTACCAAGCGAAAGTCTATTTTAACTTTTGCCTCAGATGGGAGGACTGTTTTCGCACCTTCTCCTGTGTATCCACTTTCAAAACCACAAATATTACATGTAGGTGAAAAAATCAATTGTTTTTTTAGCTCTTCACCTTCAACACCATTAACGAATTGATTAATATCCAACTGCTCTTTCATTTCTTGCTCGCTATATATTAGTTCACTTATTAACTGTACATCTTGATGTGTCAGATCTAACACATCATCATAAAACCCCGGTATTTTCACTCGATTATTTTCACCCTTTATGGATTGAAGTGCCCAAATTAATCGCCATGCAGGATTCTCAATAACCGCTGCATTAGCTGAATGTAAATCCGTATTCGCCCCTTTACAAGTTAGTTCAACATAAGCCATTCCTTTTACCCCTAAGCTAACCTGTTGTCGTCCGTCAGCATTTTTATAACCGAATTCCCATATACACCCATCTGCTTTAATTAAGTCAGCATTCTTTTCCGCAAAACCTTCTAAATTAGGACTCCCTATTTCTTCTTCTCCTTCAACGATAAATTTAATATTGATTGGTAATTCACCATAAACTTGTTGATAGGCATGAACAGCAGCTATACGAGCAATTAAATTACCTTTGTTATCTGCCGATCCACGTGCTATTAATTTGCCATCTACTATTTCACTATCAAACGGAGGAGTATCCCATAGATCAACAGGATCTTCAGGTTGGACATCATAATGGTTATAAAAAGATAGCACTCGTTTACTTTTACCTTTTACTTCTCCAAAAACAACAGGATATCCGTCCGTATCAATGAGTTTAGTGTCGGCCTTATTATGTAAGTTCAGATGTTCTAAAACTTTTTGTGCAGCTTCTTCCATCCCTCGATTTTGAGCAGCCACACTCGGTATACGACATAAGTCTTGCAACCATTCTACATACTCGTTTTGATGTTCCTCGATATGCTTATACAGTTCTTCCAAACGACCACTCCTCAAAAAAATTAAATTATTTAAGGAAATTGGCTGAAAGTGTTCCTTAAATATGTTAGTATTTACTATAATTTAATCTAAATATTTTGTCAATTTAAAATTTTTAGATTAGTTTTGTCGTAAACAGAAAGGATGATTTTATGAGTAAAATTGAAAAGTATTTAGAAGAACACCATGAAGATATGTTAGATAGCTTACATACTTTAGTTAGTGCTGAATCACCATCAGATCAAAAAGAACTTGTAGATGAATGCGGTCTAACCTTACAAAATATTGCACGACAATTAATTGGAGGAAATCTTGAAGTCTATAAACAGTCTAAACGTGGTGATCATTTTAAAATTACCGTAGGAAATGGAACTAAACGTGTTTTAGTATGTGCGCATTTTGACACCGTTTGGGACGAAGGTCGACTCCCGATTAAAATAGTAGATAATAAGTTTTACGGGCCAGGCGCCATCGATATGAAAGGTGGGATTATTCAGTCACTGTGGGCTGTCAATGCTCTACAAGAAGAAAATGCATTTCCAAATATCGAACTAACCTTCCTATTCACTTCAGATGAAGAGCTTGGAAGTCAAACGTCTCAAGAATTAATTGAGCAAGAGGCTCAAAACAGCGATATTGTATTAATTACTGAGCCCCCTGTCGCTAAAACGGGGGATTTAAAAACGGCACGTAAAGGAGTTGGAATTTATAATTTAGAGATATACGGGAAAGCATCACATGCAGGGAATCATCATGAAGCAGGTCACAGTGCTGTAAATGAACTTGCTCATCAAATAATAAATATAGAGAAACTAACCAATTATGATATAGGGACAACCGTTAACGTTGGAGTCGTTCATGGTGGTACAAAAAGAAATGTCGTCCCTGACCATGCAGAAGCACTTATAGATTTTAGAGTTAAAACAGTTGAAGAAGCTGATCGGATTGTTCAAGCATTAGAAAGTTTAGAGCCAGTAACCAATCATGTGGAGATAAAAGTCACTGGAGAACTCAATCGTCCACCAATGGTTAAAAGCAAGGCAACCCAAGAACTGTTTAACAAGGCTCAAGAAGCAGGAAAAGAAGTAGGTTTAGATATCGGTGAGAAACTTGTTGGGGGTGGAAGTGACGGAAATTTCACTGCTATTTTAGGTGTCCCCACTTTAGATGGGCTTGGTGCTTTAGGTGATGGACCACACGCAGAACACGAACATATCATTATAGACGAACTTCCGAAAAGAGCTGCTATGTTTGCAAATTTACTTAAAAAAATATAGTAGTTGTTAATAACTTTCAGCTATAAAGAACGTTAACGGCCCCAACAGTCATAAAAAATATCTAGTTGGGGCCGTCTTTAATTTTATTTATGAATATGTGAATCATACAGTTAAAAATTAATTCGTTATTCTCTCATATTTCCAAAGTATAATTGCAGTGACGGTCATCCATAAGTACACCGAACCGTATAAAATACGTTGTAATAATCCTCCGGGAAGGTCAAAAAACGGCTGAAAGAATAGTAATAACAATGAGGTTGTACTTATAAATACACAAACATAAGTCCAAATTGATAATTTTGGCCATTTCGTTTTAACAGAATTTCCAATCATTATTAATGCTGGAATATGAACAACCATTCCTGGAAGGGCAGATAGTGTATGCCATTTAAAGTTGATATCTGCTGGAATGATGCCCGAAACAGAATAACTCAATCCAAATATAATAAGTAGTATTGTTGCAAGTTTTATCCTTCGATGATTTGGCCAAGATGGTTGTATAAGAATAGCGCCTACAAAAATGGCAATACCAGTAAGAGTAAACGTCCAGTTCATAAGTAAGTGATTGGGTGAACAAATCAAATAATTAGCTATATCATAAGTGTTTTTACCACATGTCGTTACGCCAAGGTCACTCATCGGTTGCTTATAAAAATTATAAGGAGCTTCCGTTGTCTTTATAACGATATATTCGACAATAAAATATAGACTTAATAGTATCCAAGTGATATAGCCAATTAGAGCTGATCGATTCTGTTTTCGTCTTATTATAAATGAAGCGAAGAATGTCATTATCGTAAAAATAATCATTAAAATATACCAAAAATTCATTTTTGATCTCCTTACTTAAATAGCTTTTTTATTGTGTTTTCATATACGAATATATTTGAATTAAAGTTTCATAATTAAATTAGTTGCATTTTACAAATAATTGGGGTATAAAGTAATTAAGAGGTGATATTTATGAGTCATGAGAATCTTAGATCCCTGTTTCAACTTGTTGTACGTCACTACGGTTTACTAAATGAACAGTGCTGTGATCAGTGTTGTGGGCAAGATGTTAGTGTTCAACAAAGTCATATTCTGTTTGAAGTTGGTCGTCAGCATCATCCATCCATGCGTGATATAGCCAATACTTTAGGTGTTGATATCACCACGTTTAGCCGCCAAGTCAAATCATTAATTAATAAAGGTTATATCACAAAGACTCCTCATCCTGATGATCAACGGATTCAAATTCTTCAGTTAACAGAAAAAGGCGCTCAACTTGAAAAAGATATAGACCAATATATGAATGAAAGTTTAGATCAAATCTTTAGTCAGCTAAATGAAGATGAGCGCCAAACTGTCACATATTCTATTGATTTATTAAACAAAGCGATGAGAAGTGTTTAACCTCCTCTATATTATTAGGAGGTTTTCAAACACTAAATAGTTGCATTTTACAACTATTTTACTTTGAGGTGATGATCATGTGGATTGATATCTTAAAAAGTTTTTTATTTATTGCACTAGAATTAACGGCATTATTCTTTACCGTTACGTTTGTAGTTCATTTGATTCAAGGGTTGATTCCTTATGAGAAGTTAGAAGAGCATCTCGTTCATGCTAACACTTCTGTAGGATCTCTTATTGCAGTTTTATTAGCCTTTATTACTCCATTTTGCTCTTGTTCTACCATCCCTATTGTGGCAACCATGCTTCAAAACAGGATGCGTTTTGGATTTGTCATGATTTTTTTATTCGCTTCACCAATACTTGACCCAACCATCTTGACATTAATGGGGGTCCTACTCGGATGGAAGGTAACCATTATTTACACGTTAGTTTCAACAATTCTATCGATTGTCATTGGCTTAAGTTTGGAGAAACTTGGTTTTGAAAATGCCGTCGAGCCTTTCGTTGTCAAGTCAACTACTGAACCTCCAAATAAATTTAATGTCAAAAATGCTTGGAATGAAACCAAAACTCTAATGAAGACGGTGTATCCTTACTTAATACTGGGCGCTTTCATAGGTTCGTTAATCCATGGAGTTGTCCCAACAGAGTGGATGACTAATGCATTTGGAGGGAATGAGTGGTGGTTAATTCCGATTGCTGCTTTAATCGGAATTCCATTGTACATTCGATTATCCACCATGATCCCAATCGCTAACATTATGATTATGAAAGGGATGGCACTGGGTCCAGTGATGGCCATTATGATTAGTTCAACTGGTGCGAGTCTACCTGAGGTGACGCTATTACACTCTATTTTTGAAAGAAAACTAGTCTTGGCATTTATCATTTCAGTATTATTCATGGCCACCATGTCAGGTACTTTATTTTATCTGATTTAAAGGAAGGTGAAAAATATGTTAAAACTACTGAATAATCTTAAACCTAATAAAAAGAAAAACTGTTGTTCTTCTTCTATCATAGTCGATGAACAACAAAAAACTTCATGCTGCGACTCTGATCAGGCATGTTGTAAGTAATCATAAGAGGGAGTGCTTCACTCCCTCCTATTTTTCAATTAACTCGACATGAAAGTCTCCAACCGCTCCTTCTTTATAAAGGTTAGTAAAGGACGTCCAATAATTTTGAATCGTGGCCTGAAATTCAATGTCTTCATTAGGGACTTTAACATCAAAATTATTCTCATATAACAAAGTAGTCACATCATGATACTCTTCATGAGTCACTTTAAAGTCTAAGATGATCAGTCTCTTCTCTTCGATATCATCCAATTTATAGCTATTTACTTCTATGGCATGTTGATTGATTAAAATTTCCATTATCATCACTCCTTAACTATTAAAGTTCTGGAAACTAACCGTATTTTAACTTAAACTTAAACTATGTGTGAAACTAAAGTACTTACTTATTCGTATTAACAATTAGATCAATAACTTTTTAATGGAGGTAAACATGGATTCACAAGACTTTTTCGAACAACTTAATAAAAAGCAGGCAGATAATATTAAGAAATTAACAAAGCGTCTAAAGTTTGTTTTTCTGATTATTTTACCAATCCTTATCCTTGGAATAATCGGATTCCAAATCCTAACCAATTATATTTGGATGGAGACACTTGATTTTCAAAATGTTTATACAACGATTATGGCTAGTAAAGTAGCGTTAGGCGTTATAGGATTTGTGTTGTTTTTAGTCATTGGTATTTTTACCCTAAGCTGGATACGCAAATCTTACTTATCTTACTTGAATCATAATGCCATACCTAATGCCATCATGAGTAAGAAAATCAGTCGAAATATTATATTAGTGGTTTCGATTATATTTGGTGTTTTAGGTACGATGTTAGTTCAAGGTTTAGGCTGGGAACCAGCATTAAAAGTTCTCAATTATGAACCATTCGGTACAACCGACCCACATTTTAATTTAGACATTTCATTTTATTTGTACATACTACCATTCTTAGAATTTGTTCTAGGTGTATTATTTAGTTTGGGCATCATAGTTTTATTAGCTGAAATTGGTGCTTACTCAGTATTTGAAATGTACCGTAAAAGCCGTCGTGCTCAATTACATTTAGGATTTACTTTAGGTTTTATTGGACTAATATTAGCAGCTCAGCACCTGTTAGAACCATACGGTACGTTATTAACTAATAGCGTCAATGCTTTTCAAGACAGTGTGGTTTATGGGTTAAGTTACACAGATGATGTTGTCAATATTCCAAAAGCGTATATTCTTGCGGCTACAGCGATTTTAGCAACCGTTTGGATGATTATCTCCTTAGTACGCGGGAGAATTAAGGGTGTTCTAATCCCCATCGCGACTTATATTGCCATCGTTATATTAGGTCAGCTCGCTTCAGTAGCTGTACAACAATTCGTCGTTTCACCTAATGAGTTCAATCAGGAAAAACCATATTTAGAACAAAATCTCGAGTATACTCGTGCAGCTTATGGATTAGATAATATAAATGAAATCCAACACCCTGGTGAAGATAGTTTAGATGAAGAGTTAATTGAGCGAAATGAGTTAACAATCAATAACGTACGTCTCAATGATTCACGACCACTAAAAGATGTTTATAATCAAAAACAAACGATTAGAAATTACTATAAATTTAATGATATAGATATTGACCGATACATGATTGATGGAGAATATAGTCAAGTCTTTATTGGTGCTCGTGAGTTAGATACATCTAATTTACCAGACCAAGCCAGAACATGGGTGAATGACAAGTTACGCTATACTCACGGTTATGGAGTAACGATGAGCCATGTTAATGAGGTTGATAGTCAAGGTCAGCCTAGATACTTGTTGCAAGATTTACCGACACAAGGAGCCTTAGAGGTTTCAAGACCGCAGCTATATTTTGGTGAAGAACAAGCAGGCAATGTCATCGTTAATACGAAAGTTGATGAATTCGACTATCCTCAAGGTGAATCCAATGCTTCAACTAGATATGAAGCAAATACCGGTGTTCCGCTTCAAGGTCTGAACAAACTGTTATTCTCAATTAAAGAAGGATCATTTAGAATGTTTGTTTCGGATCAATTAACAGAAGAAAGTCAGTTACTTGAAACAAGAAATATTAAAGATCGTGTTAACCGAATTGCACCTTTCTTTGATTATGATACAGATCCATACCTTGTCGTACGTGACGATGGAACGATGGTATGGATTATGGATGCCTATTTAACAGCTGAAAATTATCCATATGCTGAGCCATATCAAAAAGATCGTAACTATATTCGAAACTCTGTAAAGGTATCCATCGATGCTTATACAGGTGAAGTAAACTTCTATGTTGCTGATGAAAATGATCCATTATTACAAACGTACCAAAACATGTTTCCTGACCTCTTTACAACAGAGGTTCCAGAAGATATAAGAGCTCACTTTCGTTATCCTGAGAACTTATTCCAGGTGCAAGCAGATAAATGGGGAACATACCATATGTCAGATTTAGAAGTATTTTATAACCGAGAGGATACTTGGCAATTCCCTACAGAGAAATATTACAACCAGGACATTGTTATGGAACCATATTATATTACGATTACCTTACCGGATGAAGATATGGAAGAGTTTATCCTTTCGATTCCATTCACTCCTAAGAACAGGCAAAATATGATCGCTTGGATGGGAGTTAGAAATGATGGGGACAATTACGGGGAATTATTTGTGTACAGATTCCCTAAACAGAAAAATATATATGGACCACAACAAATCGAAAACCGAATCAACCAAGATAGTTATATATCACAACAATTAAACTTATGGTCTCAAGGTGGCTCAGAAGTCATCCGTGGTAATTTACTCACTTATCCAATCGAAGATACGGTTTTATACGTTGAACCAATTTACATTGAATCGTCTAATGAAACTTCATTACCAGAAGTGAAGCAGGTTATTGTCGCATATGAAGATTACATCGTTATGAAGCCAACCTTTAAAGAAGCATTAGATGAAATTGTTGCAATGGTTGAAGAAGGAGCGCCAGGAAACGCACCAGAACTTGAACCAGATCCAGACACGGACACTGATCCAGAAAATACTGAAGAAGAAGGTACAGAGACAGAGGATCAACCAATCTTAGATGCTGAGCAAACATTACGTGATGTTTCTCAATTATTCGATCAGTATCAAGATGCCCTATCAAACGGACAATGGGAACGTGCTGGTGAAATCATGAAGGAAATTGAAGATCGCCTAAACGAAACTCCTTAAAATAGCGAAAAAATAATACATCAAAACGAAGAGATTATACAACTTCTTAAAGAAAAGTAAAAGCAGATGGGCCGTTTAATTTGGCCCATCTGCTTTTTTAATGACGGATTAAGAAATATTTCTTTTTACCTCTTCTAATGACCGTGAATGCATCATCTAGTTTATCTTTCTGATCAATGACATATTGCATATCTTGTTCACGTTCACCATTAATATAGATAGCTCCATTTTTAATATCTTCTCTAGCTTGACGCTTGGATGATGAGATTCCTGCTTCAACTAATAAATCGACTAAGCCCTTCTCGTTTTCTTCTAATGTATGAGAAGGAACATCTTTAAACCCAGCTTCGATTTCTTCCTTATTTAATGCTTTAATATCCCCTTTAAATAAGGCATTTGAAATACGTATCGCTTGTTCTAAGGCCTCTTCGCTGTGAACCAACTTCGTCATTTCTTCTGCTAAACGTCGTTGAGCCGCACGTTGTTCAGGTCGTTCTTGGACTTCTTTTTCTAATTCTTCTACTTCATCTAATGATAAGAATGTGAAGTACTTAATGAATTTTATAACATCACGATCATCAACGTTTAACCAGAATTGGTAAAATTCATATGGAGTCGTTTTTTCAGGATCTAACCATACAGCTCCTCCTGCGGTTTTACCAAATTTTGTTCCATCTGCTTTAGTAATTAAAGGGAATGTTAAACCAAATGCCTTTGCCTCTTCCCCTTCCTCACTTGTACGGCGAATCAATTCTAAACCAGCTGTAATATTCCCCCACTGATCACTACCTCCGATTTGTAGGGTACAGTTTTGTTTTTGGTTTAACTTTTGAAAATCAAGAGACTGTAATAGCATGTATGAGAACTCTGTAAATGAAATTCCGTTCTCAATTCTTGATTCAACTGAATCCTTCGCTAACATATAGTTAACACTAAAATGCTTACCAACATCTCTTAGTAGTTCAATAACGGACATTTCTTTTAACCAATCAAGGTTATTAACCGCTACAGCTCCCTTCTTCTCATCATTAAAATCTAGGAGCTTGGCTAATTGTGACTTAATTCGATTACTGTAATGTTCCACAACACTCTCTTCATTTAATTGGCGCTCTTCATTACGACCACTAGGGTCACCGATCATACCGGTTCCTCCACCGACTAACGCAATCGGCTGGTGACCAGCTTCTTGGAAACGTTTTAATATAATAATCGGTAACAAATGCCCGATGTGCAAGCTATCTCCTGTTGGATCAAACCCACAATATAAAGAAACCCTCCCTTCACTTAAATGCTTTTCTAATCCTTCTTCATCTGTAACTTGATTAACAAGTCCTCGAGCTCTTAAATCTTCCAATATGTTCATTGTTTCTACACCTCCAAATTTTATAGAGACTAAGTCTTATTATGTGTGAACATAGTCTTAAAACACAAAAAAATCCATCGCCCAATAATAGGGACGAAGGATTCGCGTTACCACCCTAGTTGTAGTGTATTCACTACCACTTCATTGCAATATCGGCCAACTAACCGCTCTTAATAAGAGATGCTCCAAGTCGTAATTCGTCCTATGCCTTGTACTGATTCACACCAACCACCAGCTCTCTGAAACATTGGGCATATTCCTACTTCAACCGTTCATAGCGTTTTATATTCATTCATGTATGATATGAGATATTTTTACCATATCTTTTTAAAAAATGCAACAAAAAATCTACCATATCACGAATAGGATGATTGAATAGATTATGCTATAATAGATTCTGAATTTAGGAGGTTCGATCATGAATAAAAATAAATGGCTATCTGTCTTTCAAGAAGGTAGATTCGTTTCAACGACACGAATTACTTTAGACGTCATTTGGAATATTATATTATTCTTTCTTGTTTTAGGTTTTATTGTTGCTTTTTTCTTAGGTGGTCTAGGAGTCGGTTACTTTGCCTCACTTACCGAAGACCTAGAAGCATCTGATCGAGAAGAAATGGGTAAACAGATTTACAATTACGAAGAAACTTCTAATATATACTTCGCAAATAATGTACATATGGGTAAACTTCGTAGTGATTTACATCGTGAGGAAGTTAAGTTAGAAGAAGTTTCTGACCATTTAAAGGATGCAATCAAAGCAACAGAAGATGAATACTTTGAAACTCACAACGGGGTTGTCCCAAAGGCGATTTTCAGAGCACTCTTTCAGGAATTTTCAAATGCAGATATGCAATCCGGTGGTAGTACATTAACTCAACAGCTTATCAAATCTCAGATTCTAACAAATGAAGTTTCATTTGAACGTAAAGCAAAAGAAATCTTAGTAGCCTTACGTCTTGAGAGATTCTTTGAAAAAGATGAGATTTTTGAGGCGTACTTGAACATTGTACCATTTGGGCGTGACTCCTCTGGTCGAAACATTGCTGGTGTTCAAGCGGCAGCACAAGGATTATTTGATGTTGATGCGGATGAGCTTAATATTGCTCAAGCTGCCTTCATTGCAGGTTTACCTCAAAGTCCTTCTGTCTATACTCCTTTTGATAATGGAGGAAATTTAAAATCTGAAGAAGATTTGCAACCAGGTCTTGAGCGCCAACGTATTGTTTTATCCCGTATGCTAAGGGAAGAAATTATTGATGAAGAAACGTATGAAGAGGCATTAGATTACGACGTGATTGGTAATCTTACTGATAAAAAAGAATCCACTATCTCTGATTATCCATTCTTAACGTTTGAAATTGAAGATCGAGCAATTGAACAAATGACAAAAGTATTAGCTGAAGAAGACGGCTATACAATGGAAGAATTACAGGAAAATGATAAATTACTAGAACAATATGAAATAAGAGCAGAACGTGATTTACGTCAAAACGGTTATGAGATTCACACAACTATTGACAAGGATATTTATGACGCTTTCCAACAGGTGACAAGAGAATATCCTTACTTTGAACCTACAAGAACTGTATATCGTTATGACGAAGAAAATGATGAACAAATTGAAATTGAAATGCCAGTAGAAGCAGGTGCAATGTTAAAAGATAATCGTACGGGTGCCATCTTAGCTTTTACCGGTGGCCGTGATTTTGAGCGAAGTGAAATTAACCATTTCTCTTATCACCAACGACCAAACGGTAGTACGATGAAACCATTTTGGTATGCATCTGCTATAGACATGGGAATTGCTAGTCCAGGTTCTCCGCTTGCCGATGTGAAATTTGGTAATCAATTAGTAAATGAACTTGGTGGCTGGAGTCCTTCAAACTATATTTCAGGATCACAAAGTGGAATTGTAAGTGCTCGCGAGGCGCTAAAAGATTCAGATAACCTTCCAGCTTCAAGACTAGCTATAGATATGTTAAACCGAAAAGGAAGACACGAAGAACTGTCTAACTATCTAAATAATATGGGATTTGACGGTAATGAGTTTGCACCAAATCGCCTGTATGCGCCTGGAGTTCTTGGACCTGTATATGTCTCACTTGAGGAGACTACCAATGCCTTTTCAGTATTCGCAAATGGTGGTAAGTTTAAAGATTCTTATATGATCGAGAAGATTACTGATGGTGATGGAAACACAATCTATGAACATGAAACAAATGAACTTGATGTCTTCTCGCCACAGACAGCATACCTGACTCTAGATATTTTACGTGATGTACTGACTCAAGGTACTGCCACTTATGCTAGAGGTCAACTCTCTAACCCGTCCGTTGACTGGGCAGGTAAGACAGGAACTTCAAATGGATGGATGGACGCACTCTTTGTTGGTACGAATCCGAATGTTACACTAGGTACTTGGATTGGTTATGATGAGTACGATATTAATGGAGACGGACAGGTGTCTGAACACGAGAAAGAAGTAATGAATCTAAATAATTGTAGAAATTGTAGTTTAAGTTACAGCCAACGTAACTTAGGGTACTGGTCTAGTTTAGTTAACGCTGCAACCGAAGTTAATCCAGACTTAATGGCACCTCAAGAACGACATGAAAGTCCAGGAGGTATTGTATCAAGAAACTACTGTCAAATTTCTGGATTATTACCTAGTGAGGCTTGCCAAGAATTAGGCCTTGTTAAAACTGATTTATTTAACATCGATCACGTTCCTACAAAGAAAGATGATAGTGTAACAGAAGGCGAATACGTACAAATTGGTGATGAGTACTATGAGGCCATTGACAGCACACCTGAAGAGTTTGTCGAAGAAGGTTTCTTCCTCAGACCAGGATTCGTCGAAGAACAAGGCTGGGATGATATTGAGGATATTAGTCAATTATTACCTGATAATGAAGCTTGGGCTAATTTAGTCGTTCCTGAAGATGGACCTCCAGAAGATGATGGTTCACCATCTGCGCCAAAAGGTGTACAAATGAATGGTTCAAAATTAACTTGGAGTGAATTAGACGGAGATGTGATTGGATACAAAGTCTATATGAAAGAATCAGAAGATGATGATTTCGAATTGATAGACTCCACAAAAGAACCAGGTGTTGAAGTATCTAAAAACCGTATTTATGCCGTTAAAGCTGTCGACTTCTTTGGTAACGAATCTGACCACTCTTCTTCAGTCACTTATGGTGAAATTGAAGAACCGGAAGATGATGAGAAAGATGAAAAAGACAAAAAAGATAAGGATAAAGACAGGAAAGATAAACGCAAACGAGATAATGACGAAGATCAAGAAGATGATGAAGGCGGAGATGAAGAAGATGGAGAAGATGGTGAAGATGGAGAAGATGATGAAGGCGGAGATGGAGACAGTGGAAATGGTAACGGAAATGGCGACGAAGAAAGTAATGACGAAACGGCTTTTCTAAATCCGATAACCAACTCTAAATTTCTTTTATTCTAATGTAAACCATTATTAATTTCATCTAATACAGTGTTCAAAAGACAAATAGAGCATTTCAGCTCTATTTGTCTTTTTTATATTAATTCCATTTAGTCAATCATGTTATACTTAACATAGATGTATCATTAGGTTAATCAGGTGGTGACGATTTGGAACATCCGAAAAAATATCATAAACAGGTAATAAATAAAAACGGTCGCTCCGTCGTTGTTGAGGGTCCAGTTACAACTCAAGAGCTCGATCATTATTATTTTGATGAAGGTTTAAAAGCATTTAGACCACCTAAGAAACAATATGAGGCCATCAAATCTATTGCTGAGTTTCCAGAAGGTCGGATCATTATTGCACGCGATCAAGATAAAATAGTGGGATATGCGACGTTTTTACATCCTGACCCTTTAGAAAGATGGTCCACCATAAAGATGGATGATCTCTTAGAACTAGGAGCTATTGAGGTATCTCATGATTATCGTGGTTTAGGTATTGGCTCTACTATTCTAAAAGTTGCTATGATGGATGAACAAATGGAAAACTATATTATCATCACGACAGAATATTATTGGCATTGGGATATGAAATCAACAGGTTTAAATGTATGGGAATACAGAAAACTAATGGAAACAATGATGGGGTATGGAGGACTAGAACCTATGTCCACAGATGACCCAGAAATAATATCTCACCCTGCCAATTGTTTACTTGTTCGTATTGGTCAAAATGTTCCTGAAGAGTCCATCAAAACTTTTGATTCACTAAGATTTATGGGACGAAATGATTTATATATGTAAATGAGGTGAAACCATTGTTAGTTGAAGAAATCATGAAAAAGGATGTCATCACCTTAGAACCTCACCATACCATTAAACAAGCATTAGAACTATTAAACAAGTATCATATCAGACATATTCCGATCGTTAATGAACATCACAGTGTCGTTGGAATTATTTCAGATCGTGATATCCGAGATGCTGCTCCATCTACATTAGAAAAAAACCAAAACCAAGAAACACTAAATCACCAAGTTAGCTCCATCATGACAAGCCCAGTTATTACTGTTCATCCATTAGATTTCATCGAAGAAATAGCCTCTATTTTCTATGAGCACGAGATTGCATGTGTCCCTGTTACAAAAGATAATCAAATAGTCGGGATTGTTACCGAGAAAGACTTACTATACACCTTGATTCAATTAACAGGAATTCATGAGCAAAGTTCTCAAATTGAAATCAAAGTCCCTAACAAAGTAGGAATGCTTCCTGAAATTACACAAATTATTGGTGAAAGAAAAATTAACATATCATCCGTTTTTATTTATCCATACGATCAAGATCGAACGCAAAAAATTATTGTATTAAGAATTCAAACGATGAATCCTATGCCATTAATTGATCAATTGAAAAATAGAGGGTATGAAGTACTGTGGCCAAACATACCGGGGTTATCACCATGATTTGTCATTCAGCATTTGTTTACTCAAACGATTTCAATCAATATAAATTTCGAGAAGATCATCCTTTTGATCAATTACGAGTGACACTAACATATGAACTTCTTAAATCTGCAGGAACCTTAACAGACGACCAAGTGATTCCACCAAGAATGGCCACAGATGAAGAAATCAAAACCGTTCACCATCCCAACTATGTTGATGCAGTTAAGAGAGCTGGAATTAATCAATTAACCGAAAGTGAAGCGCTGGAATATGGCATAGGAACAGAAGATACACCGATTTTTCCTAAGATGCATGAGGCAGCGTCCTTATTAGTTGGAGGAACTTTAAGTGCTGTAGATGCCGTTTTAAAAAATGGTTTTAAGCATGCCGTTAATTTAGGTGGTGGCCTACATCATGGATTTGTTAGGAAAGCCTCTGGTTTTTGTGTATATAATGATGCAGCGATTGCTATAAAATATATTCGAGAACTAACAGATTATAAGGTTTTGTATATAGACACAGATGCCCACCACGGAGATGGGGTTCAATGGATCTTTTATGATGATCCAAATGTCTGTACTTTATCCATTCATGAGACAGGCCGATACTTATTCCCTGGAACTGGTACTACAAATGAGCGAGGTCGATTAGACGGCTATGGTTATTCATTTAATATTCCACTAGACGCTTTTACAGAAGACGAATCATTTTTAGAAGTTTATAAACGATCCATAAAAGAAATTGCCGAATATTTTAAACCAGATATAATCATTACGCAAAACGGTGCAGATGCCCATGCATACGACCCTCTTACCCATTTATGTAGTACGATGGAAACTTACGAGATTATACCAAAACTAGCACATGAAATAGCCCATACTTATTGTGACGGTCGTTGGATTGCCCTTGGCGGCGGAGGCTATGATATGTGGCGAGTAGTTCCTCGTGCATGGGGTCAAGTTTGGAATATTGCGGCTAAATCAGAAATATTAACAGGCGACTTGCCACAAGACTGGTTAAAGAAATGGCAAGAAAAAAGTCCCGTCACATTGCCTAACCAATGGCAAGACACGGATGGCATATATAAAGAAATTCCTCGTAAACCTGAAATTACAGAAAAAAATAGATTATCTCTTGAAAAGAGTTTGCAATTCATCACGAACCAACAAAAATACATGTAGCTTTCTTTTTCTCTTTGCCTACTATCTATGGTAGGCTTTTTTATTGTTTAAAAATAACGTTAACCTTTTGAGATTAACGCCTAATATGATGTATTAAAATATGATCTTTATTCCAAATCAACCTCATTGAATCAGTTAAAAAGCACTCGATTTTCTCGAGTGCTTTTTGTGATTAAAATTTTAGATCAAACCATTCAATTAGTCAGATTCCAATATAATAATTTCAACACGTCTATTCTTTTTCATATTTTCTGAAGAATCATTTGGAACAATCGGTCTCGTATCTGCAAAACCCGATATTTGAAACCTTTCTGCCTCCAAGTCCTCTTCTTCTGCAAAATATCGTACAACACTACTTGCTCTAGCACCACTCAGTTCCCAGTTTGAAGGAAAGCGATTGGTTCTAATAGGTCTCGGATCCGTGTGCCCTTCAACTTTCACTTGGTTAGGAATATTTTCCAATAACGTTGCTACTTTTTGTAATAGTGGTAACGCATCTCCAATTAATTCCGCTTCACCAGATTCAAACAGGACATTTTCTTGTAAAACTAATACAACACCTTGTTCTGTTCTCGTAGCTGAAATGACATCAGATAATCCTTCATTCCTTATGTATTCTTCTATTTGTTGAAGTAAACGTTCTAATTCATCTACTTGTTCTTCTAAATCATGTGGAGTTAATTCTTCTGTTTCTTCAATCTCTGTCATGCCTTCGAATTCATTTTCATCTTCATCATCTTCTAGGTTGCTAGCTTGATCTAATTCAACCGCAGATGGATAGTAATCAAGAATAACTCTCTGTTGATAGGATTCCGTAACGGTTTTTAGCTTTTCAGCATCAATTTGTGACATTGAAAACAATAATATAAAAAATACTAAAATGAGCGTAACCATATCAGAGTACGTGACCATCCAAAGTGGTGCTTCTTTTTTTGGCCGTTTTTTACGATTTCGATTAAGATTCATTGGCCGTCTCTCCGATGACTTCTTCTTCAACTTCATCTTCTTGCATACTTAGCTCTTCATTAGAAAGAAAAGCACTCAATTTCTCTTCTAGTATTTTAGGGTTTTGACCAGATTGAACCCCGATGACGCCTTCAATAATCACTTGTTTCATAAAAACTTCTTCTTCAGTCATATTGTATAACTTTCCTGATATAGGAATAAAAACGAGGTTAGCAAGTACCATCCCATAAAACGTCGTTAATAGGGCCACTGCCATACTTGGTCCAATCGTTTCAGGAGTAGTTAAATTATTTAGCATAAGGACTAAACCAATAAGTGTACCAATCATCCCCCATGACGGAGCATACTCCCCTGCTTTTTCAATAATTGCTCGACCTTTTCCATGTCTTTCTTCCATTGCGGTAATCTCAGCGTTCATGATGTCATTAATAACTTCTGGCTCAATACCATCAATGGCTAAATAAACGCCTTTTTTAATAAATTCATCGTCTAAATCTTCAAGCTCACTTTCTAAAGCTAGCAGTCCTTCACGTCGTGCTTTTTCCGATAAACGAATGAATAATTGAATTAACTCTCGTAAATTGTGATCCGATTTACTGAACGCTTCCTTAAATACTTTTCCAGTCAATTTCATTTCTTTTAAATTAAAGTTAATCAGTAAAGCTCCAGTTAATCCACCTAACACGATAATAAATGATGACAATTGGAGAAATGTTGAGAAGCCATCTAGCCCACTATTAAAATAAATCCCCATTAATATCATCGTTGCACCTATTCCGATTCCAATCGGTGTCAGTATGTCTCTTTTTTTCATTAGCCTCTCACCCTAATTGTACAAGTTTGTCTATATATTTATTATCGGTTGGGTTATTGAATTGTTGAGCTTCTTTTTATAATTCGATGAGGAAGAACGACTTGATCTTCACTCACTTCTTCATTTTTAAGTAATTTAGTTAATAATCTCATCGAGACGGCTCCAATATCGTACATTGGTTGTACAACTGTTGTGAGTTCAGGACGAACCATCACAGATAATCTTGTATTATCAAAGCCGACAACGGATAAATCTTCAGGAATTTGTACGCCTTTATCTTGAGCCCCATGAATCACACCTAACGCCATTTCATCAGAGGACGTCATAACCGCGGTTGGTACTTCATCAAGACCCAAGAAATATTCAGCGGCTTTTAACCCAGATTGATACGAATCATCGCCTTCATAAATTAAATGATTAGGGACATTTAATTTGTGTTGCTCTAATTTATCTTTAAAACCTTGTACTTTCGAAAGCTCTATACTGGAACCTGTGTTATTTGAAGCATACCCAATAGTCTGATGTCCACCTTCTTCAACTAAATGTTGAACGGCATCTTGAATAGCTAAATAATAGTCAATATTAACAGAAGCGATTTCATTGGATTCATCGACCGTCGCAGCTAATACGACTGGTACATTTGAATTTTTAAAGGCTTTAACATGCTCTTCCGATACAGAACCTCCAATAAAAATAACACCGTCTACCTGCTTTTCTAGCATGTTATCAAAAAGGTCTAATTCCTTATTTAAGTTTTGATCTGAACTACTTAAAATAATATGGTATTTATACATGGCTGCGATATCTTCAATTCCTCGTGCTAACTCAGCAAAAAACATATTTGAAATATCCGGTATAATAACCCCAACAGAGGTTGTTTTTCGACTTGCTAAACCACGTGCTACCGCATTCGGTCTAAAGCCGAGCTCCTCGATTGCTGCTAATACCTTTTTTCTAGTAGTTGGTTTTACGTTCGTATTTCCGTTAATGACTCGGGAAACCGTCGCCATTGAAACATTTGCTTTTTTTGCTACATCGTAAATTGTTACACTCATTTAAACCCCTCATTTCACACCGATATTCGTTTTAATATTGTTAGCATACGACATTCTAAAAATTCTATCAACAGATAATACCGCCTATAAACAACTATTTAATAAACCTTCACAAAATAAACAGAAATACTATGAAGATAGTATTCCTGTTATTGGCGTAACTCATTAATAAAAGATTGAAATGTTGGAATGTCCATTTGTTGTTGAGAATCGGATAATGCTGTTGCCGGATCAGGATGGACTTCTGCCATCACCCCATCTGCTCCAGTCGCAAATGCAGCTTTAGCAGCAGGCAATAATAAATCTCTTCGACCTGTAGAATGGGTTACATCGACAAACACAGGTAAGTGAGTTTCTTTCTTTAGTATTGGCACTGCCGTAATATCTAATGTATTTCTTGTTGCTGTCTCATAAGTACGAATTCCTCTTTCACATAAAATGATTTGTCCGTTACCTTGTGAAATAATGTATTCTGCAGCATTTATAAATTCATTAATAGTAGCTGCTAAACCGCGCTTTAGGAAAATTGGTTTACTAGCTCGTCCCGCTTCTTTAAGCAATTCAAAGTTATGCATATTACGAGCTCCAATTTGAATGACATCAACATAATCATGCGCTAATTCAATATCGTTAGGGTTTACAATTTCACTGACAGTTTTAAGCCCGTGCTTGTCACCGACTTCTTTTAAAATTTTTAATCCTTCAAGTCCTAAACCTTGAAAGTCATAAGGGGAGGTTCTCGGTTTGAAGGCTCCTCCTCTTAACATGCTTAATCCTTCTTCTTTTATCGCTTGAGCTACAGCGTCCACTTGCTCATACGATTCAACGGAACAAGGTCCAAACACAAACTCTTGATGTCCATTCCCGATTTGAATCTCTTCACCGATATTAACGACTGTGTCGGTCGGTTTCTTTTGTCTCGAGACTAATAAGGCGTTTAATTGATCCTCTTCAATTAACTCTTTTGCTGCCTTAAAAATTTCTTTAAACAAATGCTCAATCGTGGAATACTCGAATGGGCCTTCATGATTTTTCAAGATGAGATCCAACATTTCTCTTTCTCTAATAGGATCAAACACATTGATACCTTGTTCTGTTTTGATATCACCGATTTGTTTGATTAATTCACCTCTACGATTTATCAAATCTAATAAACGCAAATTGACCTGGTCAACTTCTTTTCTTAAGTCATCTAATCGGTTAGCGCTCATGTTGATTCCTCCCCTAGTTTATCGAAATCTATTTTTATGATACATTATGCTTAACTAAATATTCTTCCTAGTATTATAAATGACCAAACACTAGTTGTCATTCAATCCATCACAAAAGGGGCTTAATCAGATGAGCGAAAAACTATTTGCCTTGGATATAGGTACCAGAAGTGTCATAGGTTTAATTTTAGAACATAATCATTCACAATATAAAGTTCTAGATATGGTCACGGAAGAACATGAAGAACGCTCTATGTTAGACGGTCAAATACATAATATATTAAAAGTCTCTGACGTGATTCATAACGTAAAAAAACAACTAGAAACTAAGCACGGTCCACTATCAAAAGTATGTGTGGCAGCGGCAGGCAGAGCGTTAAAAACAAAACGAGCTTCTTATGAAATATCTATTTTAGAGCAACCTTTAATGACTGATGAAGATATCCTACATTTAGAGCTATCAGCCGTTCAACAAGCTCAATATCAATTAGCTGAAGAAGAACAGTCCAACCAAATGACGCATTATTATTGTGTCGGATACTCGGTATTGCACTATTTATTAGATGAATCGGAAATTGGTTCGTTAGTCGATCAACAAGGTGAAAAAGCTAAAGTCGACATTATAGCCACTTTCTTACCTAAAGTTGTCGTAGATTCACTATTATCTGCTTTAAAAAGAGCTGACTTAGAAATGGAAGCTTTAACGTTAGAACCAATTGCAGCGATCCAAGTCTTAATTCCTGAGTCGATGAGACGTTTAAATGTATCATTAGTTGATATCGGAGCCGGAACGAGTGATATCGCTATTACGAGTGAAGGAACCATTACGGCATATGGGATGGTACCAAAAGCTGGAGATGAAATCACCGAAGCTCTTAGTGAGACATTCCTTTTAGACTTTCACAAAGCGGAATTCGCGAAACGACAATTAACCAATCAACAAACAATTGAGTTTGAAGATATATTAGGAATTCAACATCAATATCAGTATGCTGAAGTTGTCAATGAAATTGATGATTCAATCTCAGACTTGGCAGCATCTATTAGTGAGGAAATTTTATTGTTAAACCAAAAATCACCTCAAGCTGTCATGTTAGTTGGAGGAGGAAGTTTAACACCGGAGTTACCTAGAAAAATAGCTAAAATCCTTAATTTACCTGAGAACCGCGTGGTCGTTCGTGGAATCGATGCAATTCAACCATTAACTAATAAAGAATGTTTACCAGATAGCCCAGAATACATTACACCAATTGGGATTGCTATTGCGGCTAAACAAAATCCTGTCAAATATATTAGTGTAACCGTAAATGAACGAACCATCCGATTATTTGATCTAAAGCAACTAACCATTGCAGATTCCTTATTAGCTGCTGGCATTCAAGTTAATAAATTATATGGAAAACCCGGAATGGCCATAATGGTTGAATTAAACGGTAAAAACATGACCTTGCCAGGCACACTTGGATCTGCCCCTATCATTAAAATAAATGGTCGCGAGGCATCCATTCAAGATCCTATCAAGCATAATGATCATATTGACGTTATAAAAGGAGAAGATGGCCGTACACCTATTTATACCGTTGAAGATGTTTTAGGAAATACTCCTAAAATGACGGTACATATCAATCAAGAGGTTTATCAATTGCCACTACCCGTTTTAGTGAATGGACACGAGGTTCCATTAGATTACACATTATCAGACAATGATCGTATTATCTGGCACTCTCATTATTCATTAGAACATGTTCTAAAACAATGTGGATTTGACCATGTATTATCCAAAATGCGTCCGTTTAAAATTACCTTAAACCATAAAAATATAAAGATTTTTGATTACATTATTCAAGTTCAAAAACAAGGGAAAGAGTTACAATTAACTGATAGAATCCATAACCATGATCAATTAACGATCAAGCAAAACGAATCTATTACTGTCGAAAAACTATTAGAACAAGTTGATAAAGAAAGTGACCATTCAATTCAAGTTTATTTTAATCAACAACCAGTAAAGTTGACCAAAAGACTTACAAAAGTATATCGAAATGGTGAAATAATTGACTTCAATACTATGATTCAACCAGACGATGTAATTATTTACGAAGATCAAACAGAAGAGCCTTTTATTTTCCAAAATATATTTCGCTATATTGATATTGACTTTGACCAAATTCAGGGTAATCGTTTTAAATTAATTAAGAATCATAAGGAAGTAGGATTCTTAGAAGAGATTCATGGTGGAGATCAACTATCAATTGAATTCGATAAAACATCAAACCCTAAGCTCCCTCAATAGGAGCTTAGGGTTTTTATTGCAATGCTTTCTCTACTTTTTTAGAGGTAATCTCCCAATGAGAAGCATGATAATCAACTTCACCATTTTTAATATAAAAAACTTGAGGTGATTCATGCTTAATACCAAAGTGCTCTTCTACAAAATTTGAAACATCACGATGATCTTGTATATGGATTATATAAGTAGGTACATCATGAAAGGACTGGAACTCCTCTATTTGTCCTTTCGTTTCACGACTAATTGGGCATGTTAAGCTATGTTTTAACAACACTAATTCGTCATGTTGCTCTATAGCTTTTTTAAAATCTTCTATTGAGGTTAATTGCTCCACCTTCTACACTCCTTAAATTTCAAAAAAAGTTGTTGGATATCCCCAACAACTTTTTCGACTAATTTTTATTAATGGTTTCTTCTAACGCTTGATCTGCTTCAAGACGTTCTAACTCTTCTGCAGCTTCTTCAATTGCTTCTGCAACCTCTAGTGCTTCTTTATTATCTTTATTTAGTTTCTCATCTTTAAATTGATTAACACGTTCTTGAAGTTCGTCAGTCTTATCTTTTACACGATCTGTTATTTCACGGCTTCTTTCTTGAATTTGTGATGACCACTCTGTTCCTTTTTCGTAAGCTACATCTTTCCATTCACTTGCACGTTCACGTACTTGTTGAGCTCCTGAATTTATATCTTCTCTCATTTCACGGCCAGATTTTGGTGCAAATAACAGTGCTACTGAAGCCCCTACAATACCACCGATTAAGCTTCCAATTAAAAAGTCCTTACTATTAATGTTTTCCTGATTATTTTTTGCTTCCTGTTCATTTGACATAAGAGATTCCTCCTCTAAAAATTATTTTTCTTTGTATTTTTTCCATAAATGAATCGCTGCCTCACCCCATTTAATGGTCTGAGAAGTTTTTTCAGCATGTTCATTTGCCTGATCTTGCAACTCTTCTGATAACTTCTGCAAAGAGTCATTAAAATCCTGCACTGTATACCCTATTCCTTTAACACCATCAAATAAAACATTCACTTTATCTGTTTTCTCAGAAATGTCTTCTGCTAAATGATTGGTCTTTTTTAACAATTCTGTTGTTTCATGGGTAATTCCTTGCATTTGCTTTTCAATACCCTCTACTGTGTTAGCCACATGATGAAAGGTTTTACGTACAGATATTAGCGTATAAGCAATATAAATGACGAGGATTAAAAAAGCGATTGCTGCAATCAGTGCTGAAATATGTAATAGATTCAACATTAACACAACCTTCCATGTACTATTACTTACTAATCTATACCCCATATTGCCCAATGTCAAACAAGTCTGAGTATAAACCGTTAAACTTACACCAAAATGTGATAAAATATTCATATAAATTCAAAAAAGGTGAGGTAGGGAATACATATGAGAGATCCACGAATCGATAAATTAGCAGATTTATTAGTGAATTATTCAGTACAACTTAAAGAAAATGAAAAATTACTTATTGAGAATACAGGCCTTCAACAAGAATTAGTATCTGCAATTATAGAAAAATCATACGAAGTTGGCGGTCAACCTTTTGTCACGCTTAAAGATCCAAAAGTCATGCGATCACTATTAATGGGAGCTAACGAAGAGCAGTTAAAAGCATGGGAAAAATATGAGGCAACAGTCATGGAAGATATGGATGCTTACATTGCCATTCGTTCTGGCGATAACATTAATGAACTATCGGATGTACCCAGCGCTAATAATAAACTATTTGGACAGACGGTTGGTCGAGTACACCGTAATATCCGCGTTCCTAAAACAAAGTGGTGTGTCCTGAGATACCCTAATGCTTCAATGGCTCAATTAGCCAATATGAGTACAGAGGCTTTTGAAGACTTCTATTTCGATGTATGTACGTTAGATTATGCGAAGATGGACAAAGCAATGGATGCTTTAGTTAATAAAATGGAACAAACCGATGAAGTTCATATTAAAGGGCCAGGAACAGATTTAAAATTCTCTATTAAAGATATTCCTAAAATTAAATGTGCTGGGAATATGAATATTCCAGACGGAGAAGTTTATACAGCACCGGTTAAAGAATCGGTTAATGGTACCCTAACTTATAACACGCCATCACCTTACCAAGGGTTCACATTTGAAAATGTAGAGCTAACGTTTAAGGATGGTAAAATCATTGATGCCAAAGCGAATGACAGTGACAGAATCAATGAAGTTCTTGATTCTGATGAAGGTGCTCGTTATATCGGTGAATTTGCCATCGGCATTAACCCTTACATTTTACACCCAATGAAAGACATTTTATTTGATGAGAAAATCGATGGCAGCTTCCACTTCACTCCTGGCCAAGCTTACGATAATGCTTATAATGGAAATAATTCCTCTATCCACTGGGATATGGTTGTCATCCAACGTGAAGATTACGGTGGAGGAGAAATGTATTTTGATGGTGAATTAGTCCGTAAAGACGGACGATTTGTCCTTCCTGAATTAGAAGGCTTAAACCCTGAGAATTTGAAATAAAACGTCAAAAAATAAAAGAGTATAATTAAAATTATTTAATATAAAATCCGAACCTTTTGATTAATTCTTAAATAGAATTCAAATCAAGGTTCGGATTTTATTTACGAAATATCATTTTGTCATTTGTTGCATTTACCTTAAAGGCAGCCAATCTACTTGCGGAAGATTTACTCTATTTCAATGTCGATATGAGCTTTCATTTCATTGGAAAGTACCTCTAACTGAATCCATCCATTTTTTAAAGCTGTTAACTCTCCATTCACTGGGTTAAATGTAGCAGTATATTTACCAGAACTTTTCGCACTTTCTAAAGCATCGCCTGTCCCAATAAATACATCCTCACTTCCTTCCCAAGAAACCGATGCAGGATAACTAAGTGGGAACGTTAGATTTCCAGCTTGATGTCCTTCGGCAGAGATAGTAGCCGTCTCACCGACTGAGATTGAACCTGGACCGTCGATCGAAATGTCTTCTAAAATTGGTCGAACTTCTGCTTGAACCCAATCTGAATTTTTATCTGATGACTCTGGTCCGAACATTTTCTCTGGCATTGGAGTAGGATCGACCCCAAACATCGTCCAAGCATAAAAGCCACCTTTAGCTGGTGATCCATAAGGAGATTTGCCTGCTGAACCTGTTACCATATAAGGAACCCCTTCGACACGCTCTAAATGAACCGTATGGGCATGGCCACTTAAATATATGGCCCCTTTTCCATTAGAAGTTTCTCGAAAGTCAGTTAACCAATTTTCAATCAACTCAGCTTCTTTCCGATCTGATAGCTGACTATTATTCGTCGGTAGAGGATCGCGTGTAGGATGATGTCCCAATACGACGACATTCTTAATCTTTGGATTGGTAGCTGCATCATTTAATGATTCCTTTAATTCAATTAATTGGTCAAAATCACTAGTCCGGAAGCTACCTGTTGAGGAATCAAGTAATATAAAACGTGTTCTTTTATGGTCAAAGGTATAACGATTTTCGCCAAATACCTCTAAGAAATTATCCAATGAGCCACTACCTACAATTTCGTGGTTACCTGGCGTATAGTAAATTGGAAAAGCATCCCCAACTTCTTCATCTAATACTTGTTTGGCAAATTCAAAATCTTCTTCCCATGCCGTATCCACAAGATCACCGTTAATTACAAGAAACTCAGGATCCTGTGCTACAATTTCACGTAAAGCTTTTCTAGCCATTTGAACTTGCTGACTATTCGGCGAATCGGCAACAAATTGAGAATCATTTAATACGGCAAACTTCCAACGATCCTTGCCAATGCCTTCATTTTCAACAATAAGTGAATCAGGTGTTACCTCTTCACTCTCCACCTCATCCACGGCAGGTGGGACTTTTACAGTTAAATCATCAAAAATTAATGAACCAGTATATTGACTATTTGGATCCGTTTCTACTGGATAAATGCGCCATAACTTCACTGGATATTGTATACCCTCTGGTAAATTCGTCTCCACATACTGCCAACCCGTCCAATCCACTTCATCTGCCAATGTCAATGTATATCGTGTACCTGATGCATCTTCTAAGACTGTTCTTAGCCACGCACCATTTCCATCACTATGCACCCAAAGTCCAAGCTGTTGAACATCTCCTGGGAGCTCCAACATCGGTGAACCTTGTAAGTAAGCTGCTCGAGTAGCTGTAGTGGTAGTAAAATCATAACTAAGTTGAATTCCGTTACCATTTCGACCTTCTACCAGCTCCATCGATGCTCCAACATCAGCCGGATACTTCGTAAATTCCCAACCATCTTCCGTTTCAAATTCAGAAATGTCCACAGTCTCCAATCCAATAGTTACTGGTAGTCGCACGACTTTATCCTGAACAGTTACCTCAATTGTTGTTGATTCTCCATTTTCTAGTGGAATAACTGTGAACTTGCCGTTTTCATTTTCTTCTACTTCAATCACCGTTTGATCATATTCTAAATTAACATCACGTGCTTCAATAGGTGCTGAATAACCATTTTTGTCAAAGCCATTTATAGAAAAGTCAGCATTTCGTCCAATTTCCATTCCTAGATAAGAGGAAGTTGTCTCAATCCGATCTAATTCACCAAGAACCCTGATTTCCTTAGTACCCTTAGTTGACCGAACTTGAGCTTGTGCCACAGCTTTACCAGACTTTCTAGCATAAAAGATGCCATCCTCATCAAAAGAACCGACATCCGCTGGGAGGGCCTTCCACTTGATTGAATCAACATTTACAGGAGAAAAATTTTCATCGTACCCTTTTCCAATAAAACTTCTTGTCAAACCAGGAAAAACACGATGACTATGTTCTTCCTCCATAACCGTTTCCACTGCAAAATGATTTAGTTCACCACTTCCATCTTCGACAAATATACCAATACCATTTGGCACCGAACGCTCCATCCCATCAGACGGGCTGTTCACTACTTCCACATCTGATTCACCCGGCATACGCGCAACCATGGTCGAAGATCCGCCACCATCAATATTTAGAGCTTGGTAAGAACCGAATTCTACCATTAATTCACCTAGTTCGTGTAAAGTCATCCCACGACTATCCGTTTGACGTCCGTCAACTACAACTAAAAACATCTTTTTCCCATTTTCTGATAAGCCTACTGCAGATCGAGGAGCTGTAGTACGATCATCTAATCCTGCTGTAACCTCACCATGATTAACTAAAATAGCATTTCCTCCAATCGCATAGTCCATAATCGAATCATTATCGACTTTTGGAGCGTACGAAACTGTTACCGATTCACCAACAGAAAGTTCTTGTAACTGTAGTGCACCCTCTTCTCGTCCAACTAGTACAAAGCTATCTTCATCGATCGGACCGCTACTCACTTGGTCGGAAACAGACTCGACTACGCCATCACGGACCAGTACTTCATAGACATGATCCGCACTTGGACGCTGTGCTTGTCCCCAAACAGAGGTATATAAGCCAATACCATCGGCAGGAATACTAGATTGATTCAATGCAGCCAATTCCACGCTGCTAGAAGGTAATTGTACGGTTCCTTCTAAAAAAATACGGGACAAATTCCCAAGGCCATTTTCATCAACACCAAACGTCAAAGTATGAGATCCTTGAGGGCCTTTTAACATCTCACCATCTTGAATCATTGTGCCTAACGGTGCATTCGTATTATTAATATCAAAGAAGTCTCCATTTACTCCGGCTACTGCTCCATGTTGTTTAGCTAATTCTGAGACGGGTTTTGTATCCGATATCTCTCCCGGGTACAATAAATCGGTTGAAACGGCTTCATTCTCCAGATCAATGGTCATCACTTCACCATTTAACCAACCACGTCCATCAAACCGTTCAAATGTAGTTAATTCTAATCCTGGGCCTATTTTTGTCGTTTCTTCGTTTGTGAGAATGGTTTTTCCACTCGGACCTACTGTGACAACCGGTTCAGATTTGTCGGATGAAGCGGACCGAGTATCTCCAATTGGGCTTGGCTCAGCCTGTACCACTGGACTAAATGTACAAAATATCAGTACTCCGACTAAGAAGCTCATCAATCCTTTTCGACTCAATATAAACCCTCCCTTGATTTTGACGAAAACTTGTCTTGCCAACTTAATTGTACTAATAGTCAGAAACTAGCAACACTAAGCAATAGAACTAACTTTTCTAGAAATTTCGACAAAATAAATCATTTATTACCATTCAAACTATGTATTTATAACCACTTTTCGATAAGATTTAATTTGTCATTATAATAAAAATAGTTCAGTTCAGAATACAAAATAAAATTGCATTCCAAACTGAACTACTAATCATTATCAATATTTTTTAAATTTAAGATTAAGCTAGTTGCTTAAACTCTTCTTCATATTTTTGAATATCCCCCGCACCCATGAATAGTAAAACACTATTCTGATGCTGTTGTAAAATATTTGTCTCGCCTTCTAAGAGCAGTTGAGCACCATCGATTTTTTCTTTTAAGTGGTCAATTGTTAAATTTCCCGATTTTTCACGAGCTGAAGCAAAAATATCACATAAATAAATATAGTCTGCTTGTGATAACGCTTCTGCAAACTCATCAATAAACTGCTTCGTTCGAGTAAATGTATGAGGTTGGAAAACAGCTACAATGTCTTTATTCGGATATTTCTTTCTAGCTGAATCAATCGTCGCTTCAATCTCTTTGGGATGATGGGCATAATCATCAATTAAAATTTGACCATTCTTCCATTCTGTTTCTGTAAAACGTCGTTTAACTCCTGGGAAGGTTTTCAAATCTCTAATCTGTTGAGCTTTAAAGCCTTCATATTGCATAAGAGCTATTACGCTTAAAGCGTTTAAAACACTATGGTTACCATAGGTTGGGATCGTAAATGTTTCATAATAAGTACTTCTTACATAGACATCAAAAGTAGTCCCCTCTTCTGACTCCTGGATATGTTTTGCTTGAAAATCATTGCCTTCTGTAAATCCGTAATAGACGACTGGCACTTTTGCTTGAATTTGTTGCAGATACTCATCGTCTCCACATGCAATAATACCTTTCTTAACATTTAAGGCCATGGATTGAAAAGCATCAAAAACATCTTCAACACTTCTAAAATAATCTGGGTGATCAAAGTCAATATTAGTCATAATCGCATAATCAGGCTTATATGCTAAGAAATGTCTGCGATACTCACATGCTTCAAAGACAAAATACTGACTTTCTGGGTGCCCATGTCCTGTTCCATCTCCAATTAAGTATGACGTTGGAACATTATTTTTTAACGTATGTGCTAATAGTCCGGTTGTTGAGGTTTTTCCGTGAGCGCCAGTTACTGCAACACTTGTATAACGGGTAGCCCACTCCCCTAAAAATTCATGATATCGATAAAATTCAAGACCTAATTCTTTCGCCTTCACAATTTCTTCGTGTTCATCATTAAACGCATTTCCAGCGATAATGGTTAAACCTTCTGTTATATTTCCTTTATCAAAAGGTAGTATACGAATATTTTTTTCTTTTAAAGCATCCTCAGTAAAAATATGTTTTTCTATATCTGAACCTTGTACGTTCTCTCCAGAATCATGTAAAATTTGTGCTAATGCACTCATTCCAGTTCCTTTAATTCCAATGAAATGGTAAGTCGGCATTAATCGAACCTCCGCTTATGTCTTCCTGTGTATAATATATGCATAATAAATTGATTTTGCTTTTATACATTATAGCAGAAAACCTTCATAAAAACATTAATCAAAATGTGGCTAATTTGTTTTTTAATTAATCCTTAATTGAAACGTAATTTTTTCTGATTGTCGTGTTGCTTACTTAATTCTTTTTAAACAAAACAAAATTGATTGCCCATGGACAATCAATTTTTGTTTACAGGGTAATCTACCTTTTCAAGACGTGGATTATAATTAAATCGACGACCTTCTTTTGCTTCATTTTTACCGTTTAGTTTTACATTATCACCTGTAAAACCAATGTTTACCTTCAACAGGTTACTCCCGACACCGTACATATCAACTGGGACACCCATTGATTCGAAGCGTTTTATTTTATCTTCAGTAAAGCCACCACTTGCCATGATTTTAACATGATGGAATCCTTCTTGATCTAATGCGTCACGTAAGGCAAAAATCAATTGTGGATTCACACCGCGTGGATCAAAGGCCCCCATAATTTGTGGGTTGCGGAAGAAATAATGATCCACCATATTTTTAGATGTATCAATTCTAACACCTTTTAATTCGTCCCCAAACTCACGCGCAACCTTTAGTGAATCGATAATTACATCATTATTGTAATCAACTAATGCGATTAAATCATCATCAGGAAAAGTATCTTTATAAGCTTGAGCTGCTTTAACTATATCACCATTAAACATTTGGATAAGAGCATGTGGCATCGTGCCCATTCCTTGTTTACCCCACCATTCGTTCATGGCATGTGTTGCTTGAGCTGTCGAGCCACCGATATAAGCTGCATAACCATCACCAGCTTGCTGAGTATAGTGGTCATCACGGTCTCCCATAAAAATGACAGGCTTGTCTGAACCGTTGGACTTTGCAGCTTTAACCACTTTATAAACATTAGTCGCAACAGATGTACGTCTAGAGAGAATTCCGTCAATAATTCCTTCTAAATAACCAAAGTTTTGGTAAGGTCCTGTGACCGTTAAGACAGATTCATAAGGGCTTACTTTATCTCCATCTTGTAACGAATATATCTCTAAATCTTCTGGATGATCAGCAAACGTATGTAAGAGTGCGATTGCTTCATCTGTTCCGCATAATACGGCATCTTTCTTTTGAAAAAACTGCATCGTAACAACGTTATCTCTTAAGTGTTCTTCTACGATTTTTTTCGTTTTTAAAAAATAAACAGCTGAAAACCAACCTTCTCCAACACGCTTATCAAATTTAAATGTTTTATTTGTCAGGCGTTTAATCTCACCTTGTTGTTTTAATGTAAATTCTTTCATCGTATATCCCTCACATTTTATGAGATTAGCCCGCCTAGAGAACGGGCAATATTGATCATTTATGAATAGAAGTTAAATGGAGACCCTACTTCGTAATCAGCATCTAATACTAGAATACCTTTTTGCTCACTGGCATTCGGTAAGTTTAACTCTTTTGCAGAGCAAATCATTCCGCTTGATTCGACTCCTCTTAAGCTCGAGTCTTTAATTAACATTCCGTTTGGCATCATCGCTCCAACTTTTGCGACAACGACTTTTTGTCCTGTATCAACGTTGGGTGCTCCACAAACAATTTGTAATTGCTCGTCTCCTACATCGACTTGGCAAACACTAAGTTTCGATGCATTTTCATGAGGAGCTTTTTCCTTAACATAACCAACTACGAATTTAGGTGTCAAATCTAAATCTAATGAATCTTCAACTCCATTTTTCTTAAATATATCTTTGACTTGATTGACCAAAACTTCATCAACCTGCAGGGGGCCATTGCCATTCATATAAATGTACTCAGACACATTAAAGATATTATAACCTACAATTTGACCGGATTCATCCAATATTTTTACAACATCTCCGTGATTCTCATATGTCACATTCGACTCTGTTTGATTTAAGGTAATGATTAATACATCGCCAATTCCTTTTGAGTTATACACAAATTGCATGGTTCACTACTCCTTATCTTTTGGTTTGTTTTGAGCTAATATAAAAATAGGCTCTAACTTTTTATCTTCATATAGAAATGGTAATGACGTAATCGGAATTTGACCTTCCGCAAAGAATTGCATCATCATTTGAGCTAAAATGTCATAGCCCGTTTTATTTTTCACGTCAACAAAAATCAATACATCTTGATGTGGGACGCCGACCGCTAGCTCGCCTTCAACTTTACCTGCCATTTCTTCTAAAAGCGCCTCATTTAATATTCGACTCGCATCGTAACCATCTTTCGTCGATAAGAAATAAAACGTGTTCCCAGCGACCTCTTCAGATTTCATTTCAGTTGAGCGACTACGGATGTTAAACATAGCCACTTCCTTGACACGCTCTTCTTCCCAGTTTTCTTGTTTCAACATTTTAGCATCTATTAATCGATAAGATTTACCTAAGTCTAGTGCGTAATAAATACGAGTTTCGGCTGTATGGTCCGTATAAATTAAACGTTCTCCACTTTTAGACTCTGTAGGGAAAGAGCCAGATCGAATCACAGGAAATATATTAGCTTCTTTACCTTCTAAATTCTGTTCTTCATTCATAATCTTTAAAGCTTCTTTAATATGATTCTCGATTTCGTCTAAAGCTTCTTCTTTTCGATCTTCCCATTTAGAAATAACACCGGGTAACGAAATCGTTACACCTTGTTTACTCTCTTTCCACTCGATTCGGAATGTATCTTGATCGCGGTCAAAATGGGTTTGCCACTCTTCCCGGTTAAATCGTTCTTCTAGTTTTCTTTTCATTTTTATAGAAGTCATTTTCATTTAATTTCGCCTCCTTTACGAAAGCCACACTAGTCATTATTTTACCATTTTATCAAAAAAGAAAAAAGCATGACCCCCTTATATAGGTCATGCCATATGCTATACGTCCAATTTCATATCTCCGAATTTAATCAATCCTTTTTTCCGAAGCCATTCTGAAATTATTAAGCTAATTAGAGCTGGAGCAATAAAGTATAATATGATGACAATCATCAATATTTCTTGATTAAATCCCATCGTCTCAAGTGTCATAATCGGACCAACTAGCCCGCTCGTTCCCATACCAGCACCATAGGCATTGTTTTCAAGCTGTAACCATACGGTTGCCAAGGGGGCTAAAACAGCTCCAGCGACCGTAGGGGGAATCAGGATCATAGGATTTCTCATAATATTAGCCACTTGCAACATAGAAGTTCCTAGACCTTGCGAAATAACACCACTAAATTTATTTTCTCGATAACTACTAACTGCAAAACCAATCATCTGAGCTGCACACCCAACTGTTGCAGCACCTGCAGCTAACCCTTCTAACTCTAACATAATTGCGATCGCAACACTTGAAATCGGTGCAGTTAAGGCTATACCCATTAATACCGCTACGATGATTCCCATGAGAAACGGCCTTAATTGGATGGCCCATTCTATGACATCACCAAACGTCGTTAAGAATTCTGCAATGGGCACACCAACTAAATTAGCAACAAAATACCCTACCATAATGGTAACGAATGGTGTGACAATAATATCAATTTTAGTTTCTTTACTAACTAATTTCCCAATCTCAATGGCAACTAACGCAGCTATAAAACTTCCCGCAGGACCTGAATTAATAAAATCAGGGTGAGCTGCAAAAGAACCTGCAAATAAAGCACTAAACATGACTAACGGCGGAGCTTTTAAACCGTATGCCACAGCTACACCAATCGCACCACCATATACACCACCTTGAGTCGCATATCCCCCTGCTTCAACTAAAAATGCTGGCATATAAGGAATCTCAGTACCTATGGTTTGAATAATAACTCCAATGATGAGCGAAGAAAATAACCCTAAAGCCATGTAACTTAAGGCGGTTATGGCATAAGCTTGAAAACTTACCTCTACTCCCTTACGTTTCAAAAACTCCTTCATGTTAATACTCCTTAATCACATCTATTTCTTTTCAATTGATTTAACCATTTTCATCATTTCTTGGACATCTTCTTTAAGGTCACTAATGTTTGTTAGTGTAGCCATTTTCACGCCACCAATCCCTACTTGAACCTCAAATTGATCGTCTTCTTTTTCTTCTGCACTAAAATATGCAAATTCATCATCCGTTTCAAAGGTTCTAAGGTGTAGTTCATCATCTTTCTCTTGTAACTCATTATAGTACCATTTACTATTTGGCGCTTCTAATTCATTAATAAATAGAATAAATGGTTGACTATTTTCATAGAAAATTAGATTTTGGTCACGTGCCTCTGAAAATTCAAGTGAGTCCGGTTTATACATCTCTAAACGATTTAATTCGAAATTTTTGTCTAAAACTTCATCTGAAAGAAATACATCTTTCACCAAAGTATTAGACTCTTCTAATACATCTTCTTCTGAATCTAAACAACCCGTCAACAATATAAAAAGTGGCAGGGTTAGGAACACTAACAAAACTTTTTTATCAATCACTTTCTCTCTCCCCTATATGAATAATTTGACAAATTTTTCTGTTCATAAGATGATAATAGAAAAACAAGTCTTGGAGGTATCTTAAACTATGAGTCTATCTATTTATTTAGCTGGGCAAATCCATGATGATTGGCGTCAACAGCTTAAGCAAAAAGCTGCTGAAAAGAATTTAGACATTGAATTTACAGGACCTCAAGAGAATCATGGCTTATCAGATGACATTGGTGAACATATTCTTGGTGAACAACCTAACCAAAAATATCGTGATGACACTGGAGCTAGTGTGAATAATTTCAGAACCGATATTTTAATGAATAAAGCAGATGCTGTTATCGCATTATTCGGTGAGTCCTATAAACAATGGAATACCGCTATGGATGCTGGAATCGCTATTGGATTAAATAAACCATTAATATTAGTTCGACCTGAATCTTTAATTCATCCTTTAAAAGAACTATCTAATAAGTCAACTGTAACGGTTGAAACCATTGAACAGGCATTAGAAGTCCTAGACTATTATTTTAAATAAGCACTATTAGAGAGATGACTACATTTGTCATCTCTCTTTTTTGATAGCCTAACCATTTTCTCTAATCGAATCAACCGTAGATTGATCGACTGATTTAACTAGATTAACTAATAATTCCTTAGCTGCTGCATAGTCATCTACATGAACGATTGATGAGCTTGTATGAATATAACGTGAACATACACCAATAACGGCTGAAGGAACCCCTTCATTCGAAATATGAACACGTCCTGCGTCTGTACCACCTTGAGAGATGAAATACTGATATGGAATATTTTTTGTTTCAGCCGTATCAAGAACAAAGTCTCTCATACCTCGATGTGTGACCATAGAACGGTCGAAAATTCGTACAAGAGCACCTTTTCCTAAATGACCAAATTCCTTATCCTTACCTTCCATATCGTTAGCTGGTGAAGCATCTAAAGCAAAAAATAAATCAGGATTAATCATATTCGCCGCTGCTTGAGCGCCTCTTAAACCAACTTCTTCTTGAACTGTCGCTCCTGAATAAAGTTCATGATTCAATGTTTCACCTTGTAATTCTTTTAAGAGCTCGATGGATAGCCCACAACCGTAACGGTTATCCCATGCTTTAGCCATAATTTTCTTTTCATTAGCCATAGGTGTAAATGGACAAACAGGCAAAATCGGTTGACCTGGTTTAACACCAATTCTTTGCACATCTTCTTCATCGTCTGCACCAATATCAATTAACATATTTTTAATCTCCATCGGTTTTTTACGTTGTTCTGGTGTTAAGTTATGTGGTGGAATGGAGCCAATCACTCCATCAACTGGTCCTTGATCTGTGATCACTTGGACACGTTGAGCCAATAGCACTTGGTTCCACCATCCACCTAATGGTTGAAACCTTAACATACCATTTTTCGTCACTTGCGTAACCATAAACCCTACTTCATCCATGTGACCTGCAACCATGACTTTAGGCCCATTCCCTCGACGAACTCCAAACACACCACCTAGACGATCTTGGATGACCTCATCTGAGTATTTTTCTAGCTCTTGCTTCATATAGTGACGGACTTGATGCTCATTCCCTGGCGCACCAGGCAATTCAGTTAACGTTTTAAACATTTGTAACGTTTCTTGATTCATATGTATCACTCCGATCCTATTATGTTTCCTTTTCTATTTTATCGAAAAAGCAAGAATTATTCCAATCTCTATTAAAGATATTTTAAAGTATGAAAAAGAATCGTATAATATCCATAACATTATAATATTGGAGAGGATTAAATGAAGTGGTATAAATTAATCGCCCCCGCTGCGATTGGGATTACAGTTGGCTCTATTATTGGAAAGAAAGTTAAACAACAATGGTTGTTTCCAGAAATTGCATTAAAGAAAGTTAAGAAACAGTTTGAGGAAAAAGGTCCTATTACAGGTTCTTGGATTTTAATGAAACTAGAAGAAATAGAAATTAGACAAGAAACCTACAAAGTATACAGAGGCGGGATCACACAAGAAATTAACGGGCAGAACATCCAAACTAACTTCTACATTGATGCTTCTAACGGAGAAATATTAAAAACTGAATCATAATCAAGGTTAGAAACTTACCAAGCTATTATCTGGTAAGTTTCTTTTTTATTACATAAATTAACCAAATACGACATAAAATAACGGTACATTTAGGATAAGGAGGTTAAAAACAAGATGAGTGAGGAAGAAAAACATAAAACAGATGAATCCCGCCGCCAATTTTTAAAGAATAGTGGTTATTTTGCTGGTGGTTTAGTCGGTGGTGGGATTATCGGTTCGGTAATCGGCTGGCAAATTGACGATACAAATGAAACCAAGAATCAAAACGAACAAGCCAATCAAGGAAATGGGCCGAATTTCAACCGAGCCTTAAAATTTTTCAAAAACCGAGGAGTATTTGAACGATTAGCCGTCGCGACCGAACGTATTTTTCCCGAGGATGATCATGGTCCTGGGGCTATTGATTTAGGTGTTCCATACTTTATTGACCATGAATTGGCGGGTGATTATGGCAATAATGAACGTATATATATGTCTGGGCCATTTCATGAGGGGACTCCTTATCAAGGATTTCAAAGTCGCTTGAGACGAAAAGAAATTTTTATGGAAGGTTTAAGAGTGATTGAAAGTGAGAGTCAAAAAGAGTTTGATGATTCATTTGTTAATTTAGAAGGAGAGCAACAAGACGAAATCCTAGCGAAATTTGCAAATGATGAAGTAAACCTACGTGGGGTTCAAGCTTCAACGTTCTTTGGACTTTTAAGAGAAGCAACGCTAGCAGGCGCCTTTAGTGATCCATTATACGGTGGAAATACCAATATGGAAGGTTGGCGCATGAAAGAGTTCCCTGGTAGTCAAATGAGTTATATGAACGAAATTGAGAATGAAGATTTTGTAGAGATGGAACCACGTGCACTTTATGATCACTTACACTAAGGAGGATACACATGGCAACGACAAAAGATAAAGTTGATGTTGTAACCATTGGCGTTGGTTGGACTGGCGGTATTATCGCTGCAGAATTATCCAAAGCTGGTTACAATGTCGTAGGACTTGAACGAGGTGAAGATCGTTCGACAGAAGATTTTCAAATGATGCACGATGAGTATCGTTATGACTTGAGACATGGCCTTATGCAAGATACGTCAAAGGAAACTATTACTTTTCGGAATAACCTTGATGAATTAGCTCTACCAATGAGACAACAAGGATCATTTTTACTCGGTTCAGGTGTAGGAGGAGCTGGTGTTCATTGGAACGGTCAGACGTGGCGCTTTTTACCTTATGATTTAGAAATCAAATCGATGACAGAAGAAAAATACGGAAACAAATTAGGTGATGAGTATACATTACAAGATTGGGGAATCACCTACGATGAATTAGAACCTTATTTTTATCAATTTGAACAAGTCGCGGGAATTAGTGGTGAAGATAATCCAAAAGGGGCTCCCCGTAACAATGATTATCCGACACCACCTATGAAAAGCACTCCAATTTTAGATCTTTTTAAAGAGGCTACCAAAAATATGGGGTTACACCCTTTCCAAATGCCATCAGGTAACCTATCAGAAAACTATGAGAACCCTGATGGTGAAACCATTGCTCAATGTCAATATTGTGGTTTTTGTGAACGATTTGGCTGTGAGTATGGAGCTAAGTCATCACCTAACGTCACGGTCATTCCAACAGCTAAAAAAACTGGAAACTTTGAACTCAGAACGCACTCTAATGTTGTTGAAATCATTCAAGAAGGTGGTAAAGCAACGGGTGTAAGATACGTTGATGTGTTATCAGGTGAAGAGTTTATTCAGCCAGCAGATGTCGTCGTATTAACGAGTTATGTTTTAAATAATACTCGACTACTTCTTCAATCAAACATTGGACAACCTTACAATCCTGAAACAGGTGAAGGAGTAATTGGTAAAAACTATTGTTATCAAATTCTACCTGGGGCAGCTGGCTTTTTTGAAGAAAAGAAGTTTAATACATTCATGGGAGCTGGTTCGTTAGGGGCAACAGTAGATGATTATAATGGTGATAACTTTGACCATTCAGATCTAGACTTTATTCACGGCGGTTCTATCTCCATTACTCAAACAGGAAGAAGACCAATCGCTTCTAACGTCACGCCTTCTGGAACTCCTTCATGGGGGGCTGAGTTTAAGAAAAACGCTATAAAATATCATAACAGAACCTTAAATGTAACATCACAAGGGGCTTCCATGCCTCACAGAAATAACTATATGGACTTAGACCCAACCTATAAAGACTACTATGGGAATCCTCTATTAAGATTAACATACGATTTTACTGAACAAGACCGTAAACTTCATGAGTATATTACTCAGGTTTGTGCGGAAATTATGGGTGAAATGGGCGCTGATATTATAGAAGAAGCTGAGATGTCTGAGCATTATGATATTGTTCCTTACCAAACCACTCACAACACTGGTGGTGTCATAATGGGGGCAGATTCTCAAACATCAGCTGTCAACAACTACTTACAAATGTGGGATTCCGAAAGTTTATTTGTGGTTGGAGCATCTGCTTTTGCACATAACGGCGGATACAACCCAACAGGTACAGTTGGAGCACTGGCATACCGTGCAGCTGAAGGGATTCAGAAATACCTGGAGAATGGTGGCGGACAACTCGTTAAGAGTAAAAGCAAAAGCCGCTTAACTTAATGGAAAGGAGGAGATCCTCCATGGGAATTTCCACTATAGGGATACCCGGATTAATTCTTATCCTAATTATTACTCTAATCGTTTTCGGACCAAAGAAATTACCCGAAATCGGTTCAGCAATCGGCCAAACATTATCAGAATTCAAAAAATCAGCTAATACTTTGATTGAAGAACCATCAAACAAGGAGGATTCGAGTAAGGATTAGTTTATAGTTAATCCTGAACTGTAATTACAACAGACCAAAAAATAAAAGGCTTGGGTTGAGACCCAAGCCTTCCTTATGAATATTCATAATGTGGTCGTTTAATAGCTTCATCAATCTCTTTATTTTCATTAAACTTAATGGCACGATAATAGGCATCATGATAAAAGACGAACCAACGATTTTTTTCATAAGATTCATCTTGTAGTTTTTTCTTTTCATGAACACTGGTTACGGGATAATCGTCATAAGCGAGTACCCACAATGGATTTTGGTGCGCGTGTGTCGGCATTAAATCGGCCATATGAATAAACGATTCTTCATCATCTTCAAATTTAATGACGGAATGCCCATCACTATGACCGCCTGTGTGATGCATCGTTAATCCTGGCACCACTTCAATAGATGTTTCAAACGTCTTAACTTGATGCTGAATAGGTTTCCAGTTTTCTTCCCAATACGTGTTCTTTGAACGCATATTAGGATTTCTCATTTCGTCCCATTCAACTTTTGAGGTGAAAATAATTGCGTTTGGAAAGGCACTGACTAACTCACCATTATCAGGTTTGGTTAGCCCATTAGCATGATCGAAATGCAGGTGAGTCATCAAGACATAGTCAATATCCTCAACAGTTAAACCTAGCTCATTTAGCGACTCATCAACTTTTGACTCTTCAAGCACCCCAAAATTACGCTTCTGTTTATCGTTTAACTTGGATCGTCCAATTCCAGAATCAATTATCATGTTTTTGCCATCCAATTGAACTAAAATGACGTCACATCTTAATTCAATCTGGTTTTTATCATTGTGTGGATATTTTTTGCTCCACAATGGATAAGGAACAACGCCAAACATAGCACCTCCATCCATATGAGTGACGCCCCCATTTAACCATGTCAACTTCGCACGTCCAACAGTTAGTGTTTCCATTGAATCCACTCCCTTTAACCATTACTGAAATGTAGCTATGCAGCGATAAATAGGTTGTCCTTTACTAGAAAACTTCTCCTCATACTCTGTCATCACGTTGGATTCATCTTCTAAGGCATGTAGATCTAGTGAGACATCTTCCAGCTTCATTCCATATTGGGAGAAGCTAGTAAGTGAGTATTCAAATAGTCCACGATTATCTGTTTTTAAAACAATTTTACCGCCGTCTTTTAATACATTCTCATATTGCTCTAAAAATGACTTATAAGTTAAACGGCGTTTCTCATGCCTAGTCTTCGGCCATGGATCTGAGAAATTCAAGAAAATGGTATCCACTTCATTCTCTGCAAACATGTCCCTCAGATCTTCCGCATTTTCATGCACAAGATGAACATTTGATGCCTCAACCTCTTTCACCTTTTGAATGGCTGTCACAACAATACTTTCAGCTTTTTCAATTCCTATAAAATTCATCTCAGGGTGCTGTTTTGCCATATTCGCAACGAATTGACCTTTCCCAGTTCCAATCTCAAGTCCAATCGGCTGTGCACGTTCAAACAGCGTCTGCCAATTCCCCTTTTGTTCAAATGGTTCTAGTACCATTAGGCCTTCATGTTCTTTGATATAATCTGCTGCCCATGGTTTATGTCTTAAACGCATGTTGTCACTCCTAGTTAGTCTTATTAATTCTTTATTATACTAAAAAAAATCTATATCCAAAAGGTCACCTTTCGGATATAGATTACGAATTTTATGAATATATGGCTAATTTATGCTCCATTAATCGTTCTTTCCATTTATTCGAGTAGTCGAGATTGCCTTTTTGTAAATACCAAATATAAAATGAGAGCGACGAGGCAATCATATACCATTGTATTCTTAAAAATAAATTATCATCAAATTCTACACCGTATAACTTCAACCAATCTGACCATTCATCTTGAGGTACATATTGATAAAGTAACATACATAAATCTAAAGCTGGATCAGCTATCACTGCTTGATCCCAGTCGATTAAATATAAATGATCATCCTCACCCTGTAACCAGTTTTCATGATTAATATCAGAATGACAAACGACCATCTCTTGTGTTCTTACCGCATCTAAATGTTTATGTAAAAACTCTAACGCGTGCGCGATTAGTGCTTGATCGACATGTTGATTTCCGCGATATTGATTGATTAATCGTACTAATAGATTAGAAGGTTCTAGTGGTTGTTTTCCCATTCTCATAAATAAATGCAAGATTTCTGATGAGTGGTGAATTTTACTTAATAATTTAGCAACTTTTTCTTCCTTCATCTCTTCTTTTGAAAGAACTCGACCTTCTAACCATTTCTGTGCAGTAATGACATCACCATTCTCTAAGCGTTTCGTCCAAACAAGCTTTGGAACAATTCCCTCTGCCGACAATACAGCAAGAAAAGGTGAAGAATTACGTTTCAAAAACAGTTTTTGATTATTCTCATTTTGTGCCAAGAAAGCTTCTCCTGAGGTACCACCTGCTGGAGAAATTGACCAGTCGGAACCTAATATATGTTCCAATTCACTCACCCACTTTTTGCACATGATGTTTTAGTTCAAGATAAAAGGAGACTAAATTAGATTAACCTATAAACCTATTATTTTTCAAGGGGAAACTATAAAATTTCCTATTTTTTTCTTTTTACAAATCTAGGAGTTGTCTCTTTATGAACGCTACAATGATAGCACTGACCCGTGTATCCATCTGCATGATAAGTCAACTTCTCTTGTGAATTAATCATAAGATGTGACGCCCTGAAGGTTTCAACTTCTTTAAGTTTTGTATGCTGACCAAAGAATACCGTCATAAACAATAACAATAATTTCCATCTGGATATTTGATGGACAATCGTCACGTAAAAAGTATGTTTATTTATTGTAGCATTAGGAGCTATTTTCATGCCACCACCAAAATAAGGATGATTCGAAATTGTTAGCATCCAAATTTGATCCAAAACCCGCTCTTGCCCGTCCACGACTAAAGTTAACTGTTTTGGTTTAAATTTAAAAATAGTTATAATGAGTCCTAATACATACACCAAAACAGACAAGTGTAGACGATTAAACCATTGTTTCCAATTTGATTCATTCGAACGTTCTGCAACTTCTGCATCAAAGCCAAACCCTAGACTAGAAGCAAACAAACTTTCTAATCTAGGGGGTTTATGATCTGTCAAATAAGCTCCGGCCCAATATGGTTGAAATGAATTATCTTTAAAGATCTGATTCAGACAATCCTTCGGGTTTAAAGGCATATCGCAGCCACGAGCAAAATCATTCCCAGAACCAACTGGTACAAATGCTAGTGGTAGTTGATTAAAATTCTTGGCTCCATTTAACACTTCATAAAAGGTCCCATCCCCGCCAACAACGATTAACATTGTTATTTTATCTTTATTTAAGGATGCAATTTGTTTCGTCAATTCGATCGCATGTCCCGGGTAATCCGTGTAATAGGTTTTATAGTTTTTCTTAGAAACATTATTTTCTCGTAAAAAATGCTTAACGACTTGAACGCCTTTTCCTTTACCAGCTACTGGGTTAATCATAAACACATACATCTTATGAACCCTCATCTACTGGGCTCTCGTCCTCTACCCAAACTGGCCTTTTCACATAAGTTCTTTGTGTGTGTTCTAATAATTTCTCACCTACTTTTAGTTGTTGCGCTTTAATAGGATAAGTAGACTGTCTTTGTTTTTGAAACCATGACTCGTAATCATCTTGATCAATAAATTCAGTCTGATATGGAACCGATTGATGAGCAATTTGATTACTCTTAGCAAATAAATATTTTTTGACTGGAAAATCTAACTCATAGTAATCTAATATACTCTTAAGCAGTCTTTCCATCCGTTTCAAATCTATCACTGGATTCACGATTGTTTTCTCTTGTCCACCTTCAATGGCTAGCCATTTCCTATCATCAATTGGTTTAAAAGTGGTATTAGAATAACGTCGATCTAGAATGGATATACACATCAACTCAGTTGGAGTTAAAATAATAACTTCACCTTCAATAGTCGCTTTCTTCAATTTAAAAATAGGTTGATAGAATACGAGATATGTATCAGGAAAACGTTGTAAAAAATATTTTAGCCAAGGGTCACGCTCGTACGATTGATCAAAATAAGAAACCTCTTGAAGAGTACTAGACGCCCATTTAAGTTGTGTAGAAAAGACCTCATCCAAAAAATAATATTTCAAGTCTTGTTCATTCTCAGGAAGGTTGGTCTGCTCTTCCTCATCATCCCAAACATCGATCACTTTTTTTCGATTAAAAAGACGGTTAAAGAAAGATTTTTTATCTTCTTCTAAATCCGTAGAAATCGATTCTTGAGAATCTATTTCGTGTTTTTCTTGTTCCCAACGATAAATTAACTTATCATATTGCTCTTTTTTCATTCTAATAAATTGTCCCGGATAGCGGAACATACCCGTTTCATACCTAGATATATAGTCTTTTAATTTTATTAGTTGAGCCATAACAACACCTTACTTTAAGTCATAGGATTCTATAATGTGATACTTCTGTTCACGGTCAGGATGGACGCGATACAAATTGAATTGATGAACGTCTAAATTAAATATTTTTTGTCCTTCTATTTTATGTTCTAATGCCTCTTTGGAAAGGTGTAACTTACCTTTCGCCCATTTTTTAGCCAGCGTTATATGAGGTCGGTAAGGACGCTTTTCTCGTTCGATATCCAAGGCTGACAAATGTTCATCTATCTCCGTTTTGAACTCTAATATTTTTTCATCTCGCTCAATTTCAGCATACATAACACGAGGTTGATCTTCTTTTCCGAAGAAGTTAAGACCATTTACTTTCAAATGAAGTGGTGTGCCTTTGATCGAGTCAAGTTCTTCTTTGATACGGTCAAGTTTCTCAGGAGGAACTCCACCTAAAAAACGTAACGTGATATGAAAATCATTTTGATGAACCCACTTTCGATAATCCACAAATGATTTTAATGTTTCTTGCCACTTGACTAACCATTCACGATATTCCTCTTGTATAGGAATGCCAATAAAATAATGGGCGTCGTCAGACATTTTACTCGTCACTTCTCTTTCTTTTTAAAATTTTTTGATTTTTTTATTTATTTTATAGTACAATATTTTTAAATCAATCATATCATGTGTTCAAAAAATTTCCAGAGGTGGTTTTTTTGAGTTACCCTTCAGAAACGATGTTAAACCGGATTAAAGACATCTATCTGTATTTGAATGAAAAAGGGACCGCTACGACCAAGGAACTATCAGAACAATTTGGTTTATCAGATCGTACCATTCAACGTGACATTAACATCTTACAATATAACGGTTTAGTCGAAAGTTATAAAAAAGGTGAATGGACAACAACTGATAAAAAGGTCAAACTTCCAAAGTAGATTAGTGTGCTTGTAAATGTTTCAACTCATCCTCTGTCAATTCACGGTACTCACCAAGATCTAAAGCACCATCTAATACCAAACTTCCCATTTGTAACCGCTTTAATTCTTCAACTTTATGGCCTAATGCAGAAAACATCCTACGAATTTGATGAAACTTTCCTTCAGTAATATTTATTCGAACGTACGACACATCATTAGCATCTAATATCGTTAATTGAGCTGGCTTCGTTACATAACCATCATCCAGTGTAATCCCTTCTTTAAAAGCCTGTACATCTTGTTCGGTAACCAAACCTTTTATTTCGGCTTCATAAATTTTTTCAACATGATGTTGTGGAGATAATAAACGATGAGCAAGTTCACCGTCATTGGTTAACATTAATAGTCCCACCGTATCTTTATCTAATCGTCCCACTGGAAAGAGTGAAAAAGGCTGATACTCTTCATCCAGCAAATCGGTCACACACGTTTCAACTCGATCATGAGTGGCTGAAATGACACCTTTAGGCTTGTTCATCATTAAATAGATATAATCACGATAATTTAAAACCTTTCCATTTACTATTATTTCTGATTCATTTGGATTAACATGGAAAGACGAATCTTTGATCGCCTTTCCATCCACTTGTACCTTCCCTTTTTTAATCAACTTCTTGACATCTTTTCGAGATCCAAACCCTTGATTGGCTAAAACTTTATCTAATCTCATACGAACCACCTTTCGCGTTTATGGAAATAACTTAGATAAACGCTTCACTCGGTCTCCTAGTAATCTTTCTAATAACGTTGTCTTATATGCAAGCCATAGGTATACATACGCACCAATTGGGATTGTTACAAGCAGCTGCACTAAAAACTTTGTTTTACTCGCTTCTATTCCAAATGGTAAACCGACTAACCATCTTACAATCAGAACGACCACTGCCATAATAAATGTTAATATCGCTATTAATAACGATTTTCTATATAAAGGTCTTATTTTAAAATGCGTCACCTGGTGTATTTTATAAAAGTTCAGTATAGAAGCAACCAAAACAGCAATACCCGTTGCAAAGACAGCCCCATTCTCTTCAAATATAAAAATCAATGGGAAGTTTAAGATGACTTTTAGTAATAAGCCAACACCTAAACTTACGACAGCAAAATTTTGACGATTAATCCCTTGTAACACGGCAGCACTCACCGTAAACATAGCAAAAAATAACGACACTGGGGCATAATAACCTAAAAGAGAACCCCCGTAATTCACGGCTTTTTCCACATCATATAACGTTCCGTAAGCCTGTTCCGATAAAATGGATAAACCTACCGCTGCTGGTAAAACTAATAACACAACAATTAAAATCGCTTGATTAATATAATGTTTGTAAAGCCGAGTGTTATCTTCCGTATAGGCTTTGGTTATAGCAGGTAAAACAGCCATCGCTAGTCCAATAGCCAATGTCACTGGAATGATGACTAATTTATGGCCATAAACCAGAATGACTGATAATAAATCCTCTGATACTTCAGCTTTACCAATCCAAGACATAATTCTATTGAATGTAAACTGATCGATCATTTGATACATCGGGGTTGCGACCCCTACTAGGATGAATGGTCCTGCATATGATAAAAGTTCTTGATATTTATCTCGCTTAGGGAAAGTTAACGTTCCTTGACTTGCTTCTAATTCATGTTCCATCTTAGGTTTATGTTTTCGGTAAAATGCAAGTAATACTAAAGCAGATGCAACGGCACCAATGAACGCCGCAAAAGCAGCTACTCCAACAGCTTGTCTAATCGTCCCATTTAGTACTTTAATCACAATAAATGCTCCGGCTAATAAGAACGCAATCCGGACGATCTGTTCAACCACAATCGAAACAGCACTCGGTTCCATTGATTGATGGCCTTGGAAATATCCTCTGATTAAACTCATAGGAGCTACTATGATTAATGAAAAGCTCACCATTTTAATCACAAACGCTGCATCTTCTACGGAATTGGTTAAATCATCATCCGGAAGGAAAAGTTTAGCTAACCATTCAGCACTAAAAAACATAGTTAAAAAGGTTACTAACCCCATTAACATCATAACCATCATACCTGACTTAAACATCGATTGCTTAGTCGCATGGTCTTCTAAAGCATCATATTTAGCAACGAATTTAGCCATTGCCATAGGTATTCCTAATGAAGATAAGGTTAAAAATATTTGATACGGATTATAAGCATATGAGTAAAGCGTACCACCTGCTTCACCAACTAATGCATAAAAAGGGATGACGTATAACATCCCTAGTACTTTTGAAGTATAATTAGCACCTGTTAATAGCATCGTGCCTCGTAGCATAGAGTTTGACATGGTTTCACCTACAATTGTTGTTCAATCTAACCATTATATTTTATCATATAATAGACTCAGATAAAGAAATAGAAAGGCTTGAAACTAAATTGAAATATGATGTCGTTGTAATAGGTGGAGGCCCCTCTGGATTAATGGCTGCAATTACAGCCGGTCGAAATGGTGCTAACACCCTACTCATTGAAAAAGGAAATAAACTAGGTAGAAAACTCGCGATAAGCGGTGGCGGACGTTGTAATGTTACAAATGTTTTACCAGATGAAGAGCTCATCGCTCATATTCCTGGAAACGGTAAATTCTTATATAGTGCCTTCTCGATCTTCAATAATTACTCCATCATCGAATACTTCGAATCTCTTGGAGTGAAATTAAAGGAAGAAGATAAAGGGCGCATGTTTCCGGTCAGTGACAGTGCAAAAACCGTCGTAAACACGTTAGTAAAACAATTAGACGTATATGGAGTGGATAAACGTTTAAACACAAAAGTAGAAGCTGTTCATTACGGTGATGAGACACATGAAATCATTTTAGAAAATGAAAAAATCCCTACATCATGCGTGGTCATTGCAGTCGGAGGAAAGTCGGTGCCAAACACTGGGAGTGAAGGCCAAGGCTACGCATGGGCGAAGAAAGCCGGACATACGATTACAGAGCTTTACCCAACAGAAGTGCCTCTTACATCAAACGAACCGTTCATTAAAAATAAAACATTACAAGGCTTATCACTTTATGACGTTGAAGTCACAGCTTTAAAACCAAACGGAAAACCCATTCAATCACATAGATGGGATCTACTATTCACTCATCAAGGATTGTCTGGCCCTGCTGCATTAAGACTGAGCCAATTCATAGTCAAAGCTTTGAAAAAATTTAAGGTCGATACAATTGACATTGCCATTGACTGCTTTCCAGATGAAGGCGAACAAAATTTAGTGAACCGACTCATGAAACAAGCAAAAGAACATCCAAATAAATCCATCAAACAAGTTTGGAAAGGATTGGTTCCTGAGCGTTATTTACTTTTTTTAATGGAACAAATCAATCTTGACCCAACTACGACCTATCATCACTTAAAGAAAAAAGAAGTACTCGATCTCGCTCACGCGATGAAGAACTTTAAATTAAAGGTTAACGGAACTTTATCGATTGAAAAAGCCTTCATTACTGGCGGAGGTGTGTCACTTAAAGAAATTGTTCCAAACGAAATGGCTTCTAAAATGATGGAACGTCTTTATTTTTGTGGTGAAATATTAGACATCCATGGTTACACAGGTGGATTTAATATCACAGCGGCGTTTTCAACTGGTTTTGTTGCCGGCCTTCATGCTGCTCAGAGGGCTAGTGAAGCTAAATATTAGATTAACATGACAAAAAGCTTGTGATACTTAAAAAATGGACTTAGCTTCGTCTAAGTCCATTTTTCTTATGGAAATCTGTATGAGTAAATTTTTTTCTATTAACTATGACTAGGTAAACCACAATCCCTATAGTCATTAAACAAAACGTAATATTTTGGGCCGTACCGATCATATTATTCCAACTACTTGCACCATTTACAAACAGTTGTAGGATTAAACCTAATAGTACGATGAATAATACATTGGGCGATTTTCTATATAAATAACCGGTGCCTCCCCCTAAACAACCCCCGATAATGGATGCACCATACCAAATTAAGTATACTTTGATCTGATGAAAAATTGATACTTGGATCAGAGAATCTATAAAATAATGCCCAATTAAGAAGTAAAATGTTATAGCTGTAACTGTATAGATAGCCCCTTTCAACATACCTTCTTTAATATTATTTCCAAATAAATAACCAACCACCATGGAAGCGATAAACCACACAGGCAAAGAATTGATCATGATGGATATATAAGCTATAACCATTTCAACAATAGAGAGGGTACCATCCTCACCAACATATAATAGATGGTCCGATTTAACAGAAAATACACCAACCATTAAGCCAATGATAATAGTGAATAGACTAAAAATTTTCCAATTACTTTGATAACCATGATTAATCTCCACAATGCGCCTCCTCCCATTAAATATCATGTTTTAAAGAGAGTCCACTATCTTTTTTAGTTAAAATAAACACGTGAATTCAATATCAGAATTCACGTGTATCTAGCATGAACTTTTTATTATTCAAATCTCATATCATCAAATCGAACATTTTCCATGTCGATTCCATCATTCGAAGAGATCTCACCTTCATAAACCGTTTCACCTGATTCAACATCGATGACTTTTAGACTATTGTTTTCAAGGGTATATAATAATTGGTCTCTAACTTCATATATCGTTGGTCTCAATTGTTCTACATGTTGTGACTGATCTAATTCATTCTCATTCTCAATCTTATGTTGAACAATTTCAATTTCTTCCTGAAACTCTTCTTTTTCTAGGTCATATGGACGGATCGAAATAGTATTTTCATCATTTGGTTGTTCAAAATAAATATATTGTCCGTCATACCGATCTGCATAACCATAATCTTCTACCGGTAAATCTAACTCAGTGATTTCTCCTGTTTTGAGTTCATATTGAAATAATTTTTCTTCTCTACCCACTTCTCGTAATCCTTCTTCAAACTCTTCCATCTCAACTTCTTCAGCTCTAAAAATTAAGCTCTCCATTGGTTGATAAGGAACGGATTCGTATAACTTATTTATCTGAGAATAATCGACCTCATTCTCATTGGATCCTTCACTTTTTAATATTTCTTTTTCACTAATCAATTGTTTAGATTCAACATCATACACATACTCCATTAGAACTCGCTCATTTGAATTCGCGTGGTCAGAGAAAACAAATATTTCTCCATCTACATATTGAACTTCAATAACATTTGCATAGTTCCCATCTTCTAAATCAATCGTAAACTTTTGTTCTTCTTCTGTTTCCTTATTTAAATAAGAAACTTTTAAATCCGTTTCCATCTGATTATAACGATGGTTCCAATCCTCTTCCACGATGACTAAAGCATCGTCCCCGTCATAATAATTTTGGTATAGATAAGGAGCTCCTCGCATAAAATCCCGATATTCATCAATTAACCTTTCTTTTACAGGGTCATAGCCACCTATCATATCTTCAAAAAAAGTTGAATCACTGCGATAGTTTGTGTCTTCACCATCAAAATCAAATGCGTTATGATATTTGTCATCTATATACACACCTGCAACACTCATTGAATCAACTAAGCTTTCATCTCCGCTTTTATGTTCAAGTTCAAATCTAGGTAACTCACTGGCTAGCAATGCCGAATGTATCAAATAGGAACTTAACCCTATAATGATAAAAGATAATACAACAACTGACTTCCAATATTTCTTCATCATGACTCCCCCCTACACTCTAATTCGATCGTTTAATAATTTTCGACTAATCAAAATGGACACAAGTCCAATCACTATTGCTATTGCACCTGAAATAGCTATTACTTCAATTTCATATAAATACGCATTAGGTAATAATTCAAAATTGATCACGCCTGGTGCAACCACTAATACGATACTAGCGATGGCATATAAAACCCCTAACACTATTCCTTTCATTCGATAGCTTCTCTCGAGCAATATGATCGTAAAAATCAACGCCACTGATATGGCTCCTGCCCCGTATATAATGAAAAATCCATCAATACTTTTTGGAAGAATCAAATAGGTTAATGGGAAGTTTTCTAGTAAGATGGTTAATAAGGTATCCACTCTAAATTCTTCAGGCAACATCATCTTGAATACCGCTCGCTCAAGTAAAAGTGCAACAAACTGAAATGCAACAAGACATAATGTAGACATTAAAATTGTGGCTAATTTAGAAAAATAAATATTTAGCCTTTCAGTTGGTAACATGAGTAGTCGATAAATAAACGTGTTTTTACCCAACCAATCTCGATACCAAATTAAAAAGATATAAAACAGAATGGCTCCCACACTGATAAAGACTGGACCAAGAAAAAACATGTTGTACATAATCGTATCAAAGGATAGCTGACCTATAGAATTAATCGCTTGCTCTTGCGTCATGTGAGCTTCTGTTATTAACTGATTGATCCGACTTTTATAGCTCAATACTTCATAAAATACACCTATCATTTGAACCAAAAAGACAAACCCCATTAATACAAACAACAACTTACTCATACGGTTAAATTCAAAATTCGTTAACTTTAGAAAATTCTTCATCCGCGATACACCTCCCGCATAACGTCAATCACTGATTTACCTTCATTTTCGCGAATTTCTTCTGTATTAAATTCTTTATAAATTTTCCCTTCATCTAATAACACAGCTTTATCAATTAAATGCTCAATATCATTGATTTCATGAGTGGTAATAATCACGCCACGATCTTCAATTAAATGGGTCGTAAACACCTCTGCAATCTGTTCTCGGCTAAAAATGTCAATGCCAGAGAACGGCTCATCCATTAAGACATAATCCACATCTAATGCAAGACCTAATAATAAGTTTGTCTTGGCCGTATTACCTTTTGAAAGACTTGAGATTTTGTCTTTCTGATTTAAATTAAAAAACTTCAGTAATTCATCTGCACGTTTTTGATTCCATACTTTATAAAAGTCATTCATGAAATCCATGGCCTCTTCTATTGTTAGATTTGGCAACATCGTGGTTGCATCAGGAATAAATGTCACTTTTTCGAACGTTTCTTTTGTTACCTTTTCATCATCTACTAAAATTTCACCGGATTGAATCGGTGTTAACTTCATAATGGCATTCAAAATAGTGGTTTTACCAACACCATTCACCCCTATTAGGCATGTAATTTCACCTTTACTCGCTGTGAAGCTAACCCCTTTTAAAACTTCTTTACGCCCGTATTTCTTCACAACGTCTTTTAATTCAATCATCTGAATCCCCCTTTTCACCTTCATATTTTTGCTTGACTAACGTTAACGCATCATCTAACGGTACGTTAATGGATTTGACCGATGTCACAAATTCATTGACCGCTTGTATAATTAATTCATCTCGTAAATCCTGTAATATAGATTCATTAGACGTGACTCGACTCGGCTGATTCTTCTCTGTCTTAATCAAACCCTCTTCCTCCATTTCCTTATAAGCCCGCTGTGCCGTATTAGGGTTAATTTTTAACTGATTCGCCAGCTCTCTCCTTGAGGGAATAGCCTGACCCGGTTGTAAAAAACCCTTCGCAATTTGATTCTTAAAGTGACGAACCACTTGCACATAGACGGGATCTCGGTTATTGAATTGTATGTTCATTTAATACACTCCCGTTTTATAAGTAAGCTTACTGTTTATAGTGTATTAATACCTTAATACACCTTGCGCAAAAAAATATGTATTAAGTGCTTAATACACCGATAACTGTATTATATGGTTAATACAGTCTGGAAGTCAACTCTTTTTTAAAAATAATTTTTATATATGGTAAAATAATGGTCATAAATAGAGAGGAGACTACAGCTATGAAGCTAATATCTTGGAATGTCAATGGACTTCGTGCGGCCATTAAAAAAGGATTTTTAGATTACTTTAATGAAGTTGATGCGGACATATTTGCTGTACAAGAAATCAAATTACAAGAAGGACAAATAGATTTAGAACTTGATGGATATGAACAATATTGGAACTATGCCGAGAAAAAAGGATACTCAGGAACCGCTGTCTTCACAAAGAAAACACCTATTAGCGTATCATATGGAATGAATAACGATTCCCATCCAGAAGGCCGAATTCTTACGCTTGAATTCGAAAACTATTACTTTGTCACAGTCTATACGCCTAACGCCCAACGCTCCTTAGCAAGGCTACCTTTACGACTTGAATGGGAAGATGAATTCTATCAATATATTCATCAACTTGATCAGGACAAGCCTGTGATCTTATGTGGTGATATGAATGTGGCACATCAACCGATTGATGTAAAAAATGATCAATCCAATCGAGGAAATTCAGGATTTACTGAGGAAGAACGTGGCAAGATGACACGTCTATTAAATAGTGGGTTCATCGATACATTAAGATACTTCCACCCTGACCGTGATGACATTTTTACTTGGTGGTCGTATATGAAGACTGTGAGAGAACGAAACATCGGATGGAGAATTGATTATTTCATCGTGTCTGAACGATTAAAAGACAAGCTGATAAATTCACAGGCTCACACAAAAGTTATGGGAAGCGACCATTGCCCGATCTATTTAGAAATAAATTTATAATAAAAGCTACACGGGATCTTGAACTGTACCCTCAAAAGTGGACAGTTTTAAAAAAACTAGGCAGCTAAAAGATGATCTCGATATTGATTCGGGGTCATCTTTTTTAGTGTCCA